>CACIAQ010000006.1 GCA_902584635.1 uncultured Alphaproteobacteria bacterium | reverse complement strand
ATTATAACAGCTTTATTTCTTGGCTTTTCATTAGGTCAGATCCTATTTGGGCCTGTTTCAGACCGTATAGGTAGAAAAAACTCAGTACTACTAGGAGTAAGTATTTACTGGCTTGGGTGTTTTATTTGCCTTTTAAGCAACACATACACGATATTCGTGTTGGGACGATTTATTCAAGGCTTTGGAATCGGCGGACCTAGAGTTGTTTCGCAGGCTATATGCCGAGATTTATTCAGTGGGAATAGGTTGGCAAGTATCAACTCATTTATTATGAGTATTTTTATCTTAGTTCCTATTGTTGCACCGCTATTGGGCCAAGGCATTTTATTTTTCTTTTATTGGAAATATATCATCGTGTTTTTTATCTTGTTTTCGCTTATAACGACAAGCTTTCTTTTAGTTAATGTTGAAGAAACCTTGAAGGAAAAGAGGAGGATAAGTCTCTTCGCTATTATAAAACACTTTAAAGAGGTTTTAAGCAATTTAACTTCAATGATTTATATAACATGTTTAGGCCTTCTCCTAGGAGGCTTACTTACTTTTATAAACATATGCCAACCGCTCTATTTTAATTATTTTGACGTTGGATTTAAATTTCCCTTATATTTTGCACTTATTGCTTCCATGCTTGGTCTATCGTCATATTTAAACTCAAGATATGTAGGGCAATTTAGTGCAGTTAAGCTCGCTAAAACTTTTTCTTTACTATTAATGATCTGGACGTCAATTAATCTTATATACCAGAGCAATAACCTCTCGTTTAACTTAACGTGGTTCTCTATCTTTATAATGGTGAGTTTTTCTTTTTTTGGCTTTATTTTTGGCAACTTAAATGCTTTAGCTATAAATCCCTTTGGACACATTGCTGGGTATGCGTCGTCTGTTATTGGGGCATTATCCACATTTATCGCACTGATAGTTAGTGGCTCAGCATCAACATTTTTTGACGGAACACCGATCGTGGTTATTATGACACTCTCTATTTGCGCTATTTTAACCTTTTTCCTTTTGTTTACACAGAAACTATATGAAAAAAAATAAATAAAGGCTCATCAAAGCGTATAGGAAATATTTCATTTCACTTTATTTTTATTTCTTCTACAGCGCTCACTACAATAGAGAACTTGCTCCCAGTCTTTCTTCCATTTTTTTCGCCAGGTAAAAGGTTTTTTGCAGACTTTACAAACTTTTTCATCCTTCATGGGTATTATTCTCAATAAATAATTTTGCCTTCTCAAAAATATGAAGCTTTCTTTCGGAAGACATTCTCTCCAATGTTTTATGAATAAAAGACAATCTTGGATTAGATTTATAAAAATCAATATGCTTTTCAATAAAACGCCAATATAAGCCGTCTAAAGTATCACACCAATCACCCCGTTTATAATTACTCATCTTTAAAATGTAGTTGGATCCACAGGTGTAAGGTTTAGTCGACATCAAACCTCCATCTGAGTAAGTAGCCATCCCGAACACATTTGGCACCATTACCCAATCGGACGAGTCAATATACATTTCCATAAACCAGTTATAGATATATTTTGGATTTATTTCGCAGAGGTTCATAATGTTACTGATTACCATTAGGCGTGGTATATGATGATTATAACCATCTCTTATTGCTTTATTGATAGAGTCATCTAAAGGCAGAATTCCTGTTGTTCCCTGATACCAACTAGATGCTAACGATCTGCTGTGTTTAAAAAAGTTTGATTTAGTTTGAAAATCTCCTTTTTCTTGATAAATCCCTCTAATAAACTCTCTCCAACCAATTATTTGTCTCAAAAAACCTTCGACCGAGTTGAGCGGAAGCTGATGTTTTTCATACACTTCAAAGGTTTTTTCTACTATTTCATCAGGAGTGATTAATCCAATATTGAGTAACAAACTCAAACAACTATGAAATAAGAAGTTTTTACCCTCAACTAAAGCATCTTCATAAACTCCAAAACAATTTAATCTTTCCTCTAAAAACGTTTCAAGTTGAATGGAGACATCCTTTCTTCGAACAGGAAACCAAATTTCATTAAGTTCTCCTGGATGATGGGAAAAGTGTTGTTTTATTAACCTAGAGACACTTTTATGATACGCAGAGATTTTGTATTTGGGGAGCTCAGGAATTACCGTATTTGTTGGAATTTTTTTTCTATTTTCAGCATCATATGACCACTTACCACCTACTGGTTTTTGATCATTATCCAGTAATATATTAAATTTTTTCCTTCCAAATATATAAAACGAATTCATCCTAAATTGTTTCAATCCTTTATGAAAATCAGAAAAATCCTTTCTTGAAAACATAAACATAGGTGAGTCCATGATAGAGTACGTGATGCCTGCGTTAGCGAGTACTTTAAGAAAAGGCAACTCGAATGACTTATCCTCTATCTCAAATAGATTTAAATTAGCTACCTTCTTCTCTCTCAAAAAAGAACAAAGCAATTCTGCATAGGTCTGGTTTTCATCCCTTTCACTCAATTTAAAATAATGAACATTGATACCAGCTGTTCTCAGTTCATCTGCATATTCTCTCATGGAGCATAGAAAAAAATAGATCTTTAACTTATGGTGCTTCACATATGTGCACAGACCAAAGTCCTCAGCCATAAATACATCGGTGCAACCTTTTTCCTTCAACAATTTTGGATGAAAAAGCTGATTACCTAAAATCACAAACAAATTCTTCATATAGGAGAAATAGTCTGTTAATGATTGTTTTAAAGTTTTTCTTAATGGTTTTTTTTAAGGATTAGGATAAGCAGAGAGTTTTACATTTTTTCTCAAAAATAATTAATGATGAACAAATTCAATATTTTAGACGATAAATCTAAAGGCATAGCACTTGCCGTTTTCGGCGTTCTCTTGTTAACACCAGATACTCTATTTATGAGACTATCAGAACTTGAAAAATGGCAATTAGGAGGATGGAGAGGTGTGCTGATGGGTACTACTCTCTTTTTCATCTGGTTTTTTTCAAGAAGAAAAGGACACAAAAGTGAGATACTAACAACACTTTCTATTCCTGGGGTACTAATTATTGCAGCGATGGCCGTTAATTCAGTAAGTTTTACTCTTGGTGTAAGTGAAACTTCTGTCATTGTTGTTTTGACTGCGCTAGCGACGATGCCCCTTTTAACAGCCTTGTTATCAGTTTTCTTTTTGAATGAGCAACAAAACCTAATTTCATGGTTAATATTGATTTTTGCTGTGTGTGGCATTTCTTTTGCCGTTAGTGGATCAGATACTGCTGAAAATGCACCTGATGGTTCCGTCATTCTAGGCGCTTCATATGGATTAATTTCTGCTTTGGGTATTTCTTTCACGTTTACAATGGTCAGAAAATATCCAAATTTATCTGTCATGCCTGCAACGGCTATTGGGTGTATAATAAGCGGAGTCTTTTGTTTTTACCTATCAAACGAACCGAATCTAAACTTCTCGGCACCCTTTAGTGTTATAGCGATGGGGATAATCATTTTACCCTTTTCCTTTGCTTTATTACTCATAGCGCCGAAATATACAAGAGCTTCTACTGTTAGCTTGATAATGCTACTAGAGTTGGTATTGGGATCATTTTGGGTATGGCTCGCAATAGATGAGCAGCCATCTCTTCAGATGATTATAGGTGCTCTAATTGTAACGATTTCTATCATTGCTTATATAAAAATATCAGACATACAAAAATAGTTAATAGGTAACCACAGATCTTATAGATTTTCCTTCATGCAATAAATCAAAGCCCTCGTTAATTCTTTCAAAGTCAATAACGTGCGTAATCATTGGATCAATCTCAATTTTTCCATCCATATACCAATCAACTATTTTCGGCACATCTGTTCGGCCTCTTGCCCCACCGAATGCTGACCCTCTCCAACTTCTGCCTGTAACTAATTGAAACGGTCTCGTACTTATTTCCTCTCCAGAGCCTGCAACACCAATTATAATACTTTCTCCCCAACCTTTATGTGCACATTCAAGCGCTGTCCTCATAATATTAATGTTACCTATACACTCAAATGAGTAATCGGCACCTCCTTTAGTCAGATCGACAAGGTGCGAGGCTAAATCACCCTTTACTTCGGAAGGATTGACAAAGTCTGTCATTCCAAAACGTTTTCCCCACTCCTCTTTAGAAGCATTAATATCCACACCGACTATCATGTCGGCGCCGATCATTTTCAGACCCTGGATAACATTTAGCCCAATACCTCCTAAACCGAACACCACTGCTCTACATCCAGCTTCAGCTTTCGCAGTATTAATTACTGCACCAATTCCAGTTGTAACGCCACAGCCTACGTAACAAACTTTCTCAAAAGGGGCACTTTTAGAAATTTTAGCAACCGCTATGTCGGGCATAACTGTAAATTGAGAAAAAGTAGAGGTACCCATATAATGAAAGATAGGCTTACCTTTATAACTAAAGCGGCTTGTTCCGTCGGGCATTAAACCCTGACCTTGGGTAGTCCGTATTGCCTGACAAAGATTTGTTTTAGGATTAAGGCAATATTCACATTCTCTACATTCAGGGGTATATAAGGGAATGACGTGATCACCAACAGATACAGAGGTGACATTTTTTCCAACATCAACAACAACCCCAGCTCCTTCATGTCCTAATACAGATGGAAATATTCCTTCAGGATCTGCTCCAGATAGAGTGTAAGCATCAGTATGGCAAATGCCAGACGCCTTTATCTCTACGAGAACCTCACCCTCTTTTGGGCCCTCTAAATCTAATTCTATGATTTCTAAAGGCTTAGAAGCTTCAAATGCAACAGCTGCTTTAGTTTTCATCACCGTCTCCTCATTTTAAGTTAAAAAGATAGATCTTATTTTAATCCAGCTATTTTCAAGCCTTCTAATAGCGTATCTTTTATTATAGTTGGTGCAACCTTTTCATAATCCTCTAAAGTTTTAATCTCAGGTCGTTCTTTAAGAAAAGAGTTTAGATTTTCTTTGGCAGATTCTAAGTCATTCATTTTTCCATATACCGCAGCCTTCCAGCCAAAGTATCTAGAATGTGGACCTCGCTCATGAGCTGTGTTCAGCCATGTTATTGCATTTTCCCAGTCTTTCAGAGCAATATACAAAAGAGGGAAGAACCCTTCATAATTTTTTTTAGATTGAGGGTCCATCTCAATTGCTTTATTAACATAGGTCAAGGCTTCTTCATTCCTTCCAAAATTTGTTAAGGCTTGACCATAAGAAAAATTGGAGCGCGGATGGCTTGGGTTCAATTCCAATGCCTTTTCAGCTGTCTCAAGCCTCTTATTCAGATCTTTTTTTATGCTATAAGACATGCTTAATGATGACATGGCGTCGGGATTTTCAGGGTCGGTATCAACTGCTTTTTGCGCCATTTGATGAAAGAGCTTAGTGTTTTCTTCTCGTTTATCTTGATGCTCATGACTATAAATCATTCCTTGCAGTACATTACAATAAAGAACGTAGGCGTCACAAAAATTTGCATCAAGCTCTATTGCTCTCTTACAGTGTTCAATAACCTTATCACCTGATGTTGATCCAGCAAAATTTTCTGTGTTATATATGTTTAGGCCTTGAAGATATTCATCCCAAGCACCAAAGTTTTTCTTCCCTTTAGTGCTTAGCTTTACATGCTCCTGGTCCTTTAAAGCAGGAGAAATTAGTGCAGCTACATCTCGTGATACTTCATCTTGAACTTCAAAAATGTCTTCAAGCGACCTATCCCATCTTTTTGACCAAATTTGTTTATCATCATCTGCTGAAGTTAACTGTGCAGTAATTCGAACTTTGTTTCCGGCTTTTCTTACACTCCCTTCAACTAAATACCTCGCTCCCAGTGCTTTCGAGATTACATCCGATTTCTCAGTGGAGTTTTTAAAAGAAAAACTAGAATTCCGCGAGATAACGGGAAATGTTTTCCATAATGAAAGATTGGCAATTATATCCTCTGTAATCCCATCCGCGAAATACTCCTGCTCTTCATCATTACTCAAATTTTTGAATGGAAGAACGGCAATGGCTGGGGGTTTGCCGCCATCATCCATATCATCAAGTTTCTCTTCTTTTTTTGCCTCTCGTTTTTCAAGATTATTAAGCGCTAGATCGAACGCATGAACATCTGTATTTTTTACTCGTTGCTCACCAATATCATTGAACAAAAACTCAGTCTTTTGATTAACAAAATCATGTATGCTTTTTGATAAACATACCCCACCAGGTTGCGAAAGTGCCTCTAAACGCGCCGCAACATTTACTCCGTCGCCATAAAGATTATCGCCTTCTACTATAACATCACCCATATTTATACCAATTCGAAAATGCATTTCGCTATCTTCTGATACACTAGAATTTCGTTCAGAAATTAACTTTTGAAATTCAGATGCACAAACCACTGCAGAAACTGCACTTTGAAATTCTGCAAGGACCGAGTCTCCGGCTGTATTAAAAATTCGGCCTCCATGCTCTTTAAACAAATTATCTAGAATTTCCCTGCATGACCTAAAACTTTTAAGAGTTTGGTCCTCATTCTTCTCCATAAGCTTACTGAAACTAACGACATCTGTTACGAAAATAACAGCAATTTTTCTATCAATTTTATTTTCATTCATTTTTTTAACCAAAATAAGTAAGATTAAAGCTTACTACAAATATAGAAAAACCCAAGAGGATTAACAATAATCCAAACGCAACCTCCACAAAGAATATCTTATCTTTATAAAATTTAAGCAAGCTTTTTAGAGTTACTAGAAAAACAATGATAACGTAGACACTTATATCAATAAACCCTGCGATAATTGCCATAAATATGTGAATAGAAAAGTTTTGCTCGGGCGACAAAAACTGACTAAATAAAGAAGAGAAAAAAGCTAGTATTTTTGGATTCAGAATTGCTATACCAAAACCATCTCTAAAATGATTTAATGTAGTGCCTGATGACGATGTTTTGTATTCCCCAAAATTTGATAAGTCTTTTTTTGAAAATCTTCCCCAGAGTATTTGAAAGCCTATCCACAACAAGAATAATGCTCCTAAAATTTGGACAAACGAAAATATCTTTGGAGAACTATTTAATATAAAACTTAAACCGATCGCTGAGACGAGTGCATATATAAAAATGCCTAAGCCATGACCTACTGCGGCGTAAATGCCTGCGCCTCTACCATCAGCAACTGCGTGACGTAAAATCACTATCAAGCTAGGACCTGGAGAAGAAGCTCCCATAAGGCAGATTAGAATAAGATATAACCAGCTTTCAATACTCAACTTTTTTTCCTAGTTTTTTATCAAGAGCAACCCTATAGGACTTCAAAAACCATTCAATAAATAAATCTTTATCTTCTAAAATTTCAGAGGGAATTGACCAATTTGACAGGGATATATCCTTCCCATTTTTCTTATATGTAAATGGTTTTGAAAAGGCAGACTTATAATCATTTATATTTGATTGATCAACTTTCATGAAAATTTCTGAGCGCAGGATCAGTGCAACAGCCAGCCCATTTTTAAATAGTCCATACCCACCAAACATTCTTTTAAATGAAATGCCTTCTTCGTCATCTAAAAGATCCAAAATATGTTCGAGAGTTTCCTGGTTTGACATCTAAAGCTTAATAAATATTTTTTATATAGTTTTTTTATTGTCTTTTGATTTGTAAAAAATAAAGATTCCAGCAAGGATTATAAGAGATCCTCCAAAAAGTGTACTAAATTTAGGTATCTCACCAAAAAAAATAAATCCCATGACACTAGCCCATAGTAAGGCAGTATATCTAAATGGAGAAACAAATGTTACTTCACCATATCTCATGGCAGAAACCGAGGCTGTATAACCGATAGAAACAAATATAGCTGTATAAACTATAAATAAAGAATTATCTACTTTTCCAAAAAGATGGGTGTCTTTACTTAATAAAAAGCTAACGATGGTCAGCATTAGTGCGCTATAAAAAGCTACGATATTTGATGGTATATTTTTATTCAATCTTACAGTTAATAGATCACGTGCTGACAAACAAAAAACTGCAACTAATGCATGAATTGTAAAGAAGTTAAAATCCGATGCTCCCGGGCGAATAATTATAACTGCACCAAAACATCCAACCAAGACAGCAATCCATTCGTATGTCTTTGGTGAATGTCGTAAAAAAATGAATGATCCCAACAGAACCATGAGAGGAATTAATTGAAGAATAGCATTAGCATTGGCTACATTCATGTTGAACAGAGCTGCCAGAAATGCATATGTCATGATAACTTCTAAAATTGATCTAATTGTTATTACAATTCGGTTTCTCCATTCTTTTATAAAAAAAGATGCCTCACTCATATAACAGTAAGAAAAAAGAAAGAAGGTTACTAACAGTCCTCTTAAAAAGGTTATTTGAAACATTGATATTTCAGATGAGAGAAATTTCATGAAAATATCACTCATTACATAGCAAGCAGCTGCGAGAGAGATTAAAAATGCTCCCTTAGTGTTTTCACTTATCAACTATAAACAACCTTTCAATTAATAAAGAAGCGGTGAAAGTTCTAAAACTGAAAGTAAAAATGGAAAGTTCAAGCGGGAATTACCTTTCCATCATAGGCAAAACAATACCCATTGTCATCCACAGAAAGGTTTTCAACAACTTTCATCATCATCTCAACAGACTCGTCTGGCGAAATGGTTTCAGTAGTATTTTGAAATTTTTCTGTAAACCTTGTTTTAACTGTACCCGGATGAAGGCCCACACAAATAGCATTTTTATTTCTCCTATTTATCTCTATAGAAGAAGTCTTAATGATTTGATTTAGAGCAGCTTTAGATGACCTATAGGAAATCCAACCCCCAAGTCTATTATCCGTTATGGAACCCACTCGGGCAGATAGATTAACGAATACACTAAATTTTGTCTTATCCAATTTTTTAGAAAAATTTTTTAATAATAAGGCGGGCCCTATTGCATTAATTGTCATCATATCAATCATTGATTTTTGTTTAACCACATTAATCGTTTTCTCAGGCCCCTCTTCAGTAGTTTGCAAAACCCCTGTTGCATTGATAATCAAATTGAATGAACCTTCTATTGATTCAGAAAATTTTAATATTTTTTCTTCATCTGAAATCTCAAACCCATCAATGGATCGGCTTACATTTACCACATTTTCTGAACCAAGCTTATCCTTTAGGAACCGGCTAAACGCTTGACCTATACCACCACTAGCACCAAATACTAAAGCTCTTCCACTATATTCGTACATGACTATCTAACTAAGCCCCTAACTCGGCCTTTATTTTGTTAGCCTGCAACGATAAAACAGACATATCTTTTACCATTTGCCCGGGTCTATCCATTGGTTTGCCTTCATATCTAGGTATAATATGAAAATGCAAATGAAATACCTCTTGACCTCCATCAGCCTCACTAAATTGCTGGATAGTTATACCCGTTGCATTCATTGCTTTTTTAGATGCAACCGCAAGCTTTTTCACTACTTTAATAACGGCACATAGACTTTCATTATCAATATCTAGAATATTCCGTACACTCGCTTTAGGTATAACAAGAAAATGACCTGGCGACCTGGGCATTATATCCATAAAAGCCAAAACCATTTCGTCCTCATAAATTTTTTCAGCAGGCAATTCACCCCTGATAATTTTTGCAAAAATATTTTGTTCGTCATAGTTCATCTCTAAATCCTTTTTTAAAAAATTGAACTTTCTACTAACCTTTTTGTGTATTCGTTTTTTGAATACCTTAATAGTCTTGCCGGAGTTCCCTCGTCCACAATCATACCATCTTTCATTACAACCATTCTATGAGAAATAGTTGAAACTAGCTCTAAATCGTGACTTATAAACAAATAAGATAAATTAAGGTCTTTTTGCAAATCAGTTAATAACTTAATTATCTGTTTTTGAACAGCTGCGTCCAGTGATGAAGTTGGTTCGTCTAAAATTAGGAGCTTCGGTTCCATAATTATTGCTCTTGCAATTGCGATACGCTGTCGTTGTCCACCAGAAAACTCATGGGGATACCTTTCGAGAGTATCTTTGTCAAGGTCTACTCTTCTCAGAGCTAATAGTATTTTTTCTTCTACCTGTTCTTTAGAAAATATACGATGTGAAATAACACCCTCACCGATTATATCACGAATTGAAAGTCTTGGTGAGAGTGAAGAAAAAGGGTCTTGGAAAACAATTTGAACATTACGTCTGTAATTTTTAAGTCTTTCCTTTTTTCTGAGACGAGGTTCAGAAAGATACAATTTTATATCTCCTTGATAATCTATCAACTTAAGTATTGATAGAGCTAAGCTTGTTTTACCACTACCGCTTTCGCCTACAACTCCAAGCGTCTCGCCCAATTTAATATTTAAAAAAACTTTATTTAAGGCACAAAAGTCTTTAGGCGAGCTTCTAAATAAGCTTCTAGGGCCTTTATACTTAACTGATAAGTTTTCAGCTGATAATAGAATCTTTGAAGAATTTAATCTTGATTTTATAATTTTAATTTTGGGCTCGATTAAGTCTTTTGTGTATGCATGAGTTGGTCTTTTAAAAACATCTTCGGTTTTACCACTTTCAATTATTTCCCCTTCTTTCATAATATATAAACGATCAGCCAAATTTTTAACAATCTTTAAATTGTGCGTTATGAATAATATTGAAAGATCATAGGAGGCTCTTAAGGAGTGCAACAAATCAAGGATCTCTTTTTGGATAGTTACGTCTAAAGCGGTAGTAGGCTCATCTGCAATTAGAAGCTTTGGTTTATTTGAAAGCGACATTGCAATCATTACTCTTTGACGTTGACCACCTGATAATTGATGTGGATAATGATTAAAGCGTCTCTCTGGATCATCAAGTTTTACATCTTTCAATAGTGCGATAACTTTATCCTTAAGAACTGCGTTTGGAATGTGTGCATGTGTTGTTATACACTCACCAACTTGTTTGCCTATAGTGTGAAGAGGATTCAGAGACACTAAAGGCTCTTGAAATATAAAGCCTATTTCCTTTCCACGAAACATTTTTAAAGAATTATGATCTGCCAAATCATAGTTTAGATTTAGCCAAGTTCCTTTACCTGAGGCCTTGATAGCAGAGGGTAACAAACCAACAGTAGAAAGTGCGGATAAAGACTTTCCTGAGCCAGACTCTCCTATTAGCGCAACAAATTCCCCTCTATGGATATTAATATTTATGTTAGAAACTAACCTTTTAGTGTCACCCTTTAACCCATTTAAATAAATAGATAAATTCTCTAAGCTTAATAGATGTTTTCTCATACAAAAGTCTTTCTTGGATCAAAAGCATCTCTTATGCCTTCAAAAATAAAAACGAGGAGCGCCAGCATTATAGAAAATACAAAAAACGCACTTAAGCCCAACCAAGGTGCCTGAAGATTTTGCTTTGCTTGCATTGTAAGTTCACCGAGCGATGGGTACGAAGCGGGCAAACCAAAACCTAAAAAGTCAAGCGCTGCTAACGATCCTATAGATCCTGTTAGAATAAACGGTACTAAAGTTAGCGTTGCGACCATCGCATTAGGCAATAAATGCTTAAAAATAATTGAACCCGTTGATACACCGAGAGCCTTCGCTGCCATTACATACTCAAAGTTTCTAGCTCTTAAAAATTCAGCTCGGACGACACCTACCAACGCCGTCCAGCTAAATAAAGTTATCAATAGCATTAATATCAAAAAGTCTATTCTCAAAAAGGCTGATAAAATAATTATCACGTAAAGGGAGGGTACAGAATTCCATATTTCTATAAAACGCTGAGTGAATAAATCCGTTTTCCCACCAAAATAGCCCTGAATCGCACCTGCAAAAATACCAACCATACTTGCAAAAAAAGTAACTGTTAACCCAAATATCACAGAGATACGAAACCCATAAATTATCCTTGCTAAAACATCTCTTGCAGTATCATCCGTCCCAAGCCAATGCTCACTATCCGGTGGAGATGGTGCTGGCACATTTAAATCGGCAATAGTATTATGATTGAACCGAATAAGGGGCCAAATTATTACTCCTTTATTTGTTTTATTTTTATATCCTTCAGATATAACGGTTTCAGGAGAGTCCCAACAATCATCATTGCCTTCTGTTAAAATAAGACATTGTATTTCTCTATCAGCGTATATTGCTTCCGTTTTCAAGTCACCCCCAAACTCGACCTCAGAATAAAAATTAAATATAGGGAAATATAGCTTGTCTTGAGACTTAATATATAACGGCTTATCGTTAGCTATGAAATCTGCAAATAAAGAAAGAAAAAAAAGCATTCCAAAAATAATCGCCGAATAAAAGGCACGCCTATTTTTTTTAAAATTTTCCCATCTTTTCCAATTAAGTTGTTTGCTCAAGATTGTCTCTTTTCAAAATCAATTCGTGGGTCGACCCAGACGTACATTAAGTCTGAGAGAAGCCCTACCACCAATCCTAATAAGCCGAAAATATAAAGAGTACCAAATACAACGGGATAGTCTCTTGATACTGCAGCCTCAAAACCCAAACGACCCAATCCATCTAGAGAAAAAATAGTTTCTATAATTAAAGATGATCCAAAAAAAACTGAAATAAAAAGCCCAGGAAACCCAGCTATTATTATCAACATAGCGTTTCTAAAAACATGGCCATATAAAACTTTTCGATCACTCAAGCCTTTTGATCTTGCGGTAATTACATATTGTTTCTTTATTTCGTCTAAAAACGAGTTTTTCGTTAATAATGTCAATGTAGCGAAAGCTGAAACTGTGGATGCTATGACTGGAAGCGCAATATGCCAGAAATAATCTTTTATTTGCCCAAAAAAGGACATATTTTCAAAATTTGAGGATACTAGTCCTCTGATAGGAAATAATTGAAGATAGGAACCACCTGCAAAAAGAACCAAAAGAAAAATTGCAAATAAAAATCCAGGAATAGAGTATCCAATTATAATGAGCGTAGATGTCCAATTGTCAAAACTTGAACCATCCAATAAAGCTTTTCTTATTCCTAAAGGAATAGAAATCATATACGCCAAGAGGGTTGTCCATAAGCCTAATGATATAGAAACAGGCATCTTTTCTATTATAAGTTCTATAACTGAAATTGATCGAAAATAACTATCCCCGAAGTCAAAAGTAATATAATCGTACATCATTGAAAAAAACCGTTCCCAAAGTGGCTTATCAAAACCAAATTGTGCTTCCAGTTCATCAATAAAATCTTTTGGCAACCCAACCGATCCCTTATACGATTCAAGTCCATCGCTTGTTCTTACTTCTTGAGAGCCTCCGCCGATACTATCAAGAAAAGAGCTATTTTTTTCTAAGTCACTTATTATTTGTTCGATAGGACCACCAGGAACAAACTGTACCAAGAAAAAATTTATACACATTATCCCAACTAATGTAGGTACAATAAGAATTAATCTTCTAAATATATAACTGAGCATTTTTTATGATTATTCTAAAGCACCCTGATCCTTTAAATCATTATATTTATCAAAATTCATCCACCAGGTATCAAGAACACCAATATCATATGGTGGTAATTTTTTAGGATGCTCATACATATCGAAATAAGCAATTGTGTGTTTATTCTTAAACCACTGAGGTACCCAGATGACTTTATTTCTTAAAACCCTATCCAATGCCCTTATTGCGAACCCCAATTCCTCTCTAGACTTTGCCGCTCTTACTTCTTTAATTATTGCATCAACACCCTGATCTTTAACGCCAGTTAAGTTAAAAATAGAAAAATCGGCAGATTCAGATCCGAAATATTGCTCTAGCTCGGACCCTGGTGTTAATTGGGTACTCAAGAAACCAACTAGCATATCAAAATCAAATTTCCTACGCCTGTCAGTCATCTGCGCATTATCAATTTTTATATTCGCGGCATTGATACCTAGCTTTTTTAAGTTTTCGATATATGGGTTAATTATGCGGTCAAATGCCTGACTATCGTTTAGTATCTCAACATCAAGTGTTTTACCCTCAGAGTTTCTTCGCAAACCATCGTCACCAACCTCCCAACCTGCATCATCCAATAATTTGGATGCTTGCCTTAAGTTTTTTCGATCAAGTTGTTTTAATGACGATTTAGGGAATGAAAAAACTTCCTCGCTAAAGTTATTTTCATCAAGGATATCCTTATATTTATTAAGAATTACTAGCTCTTGTTCTATTGGCATTCCTGAAGCCTTTAGATCACTATTGTCCCAAAATGAATTTATACGTTCATACAGACCATAAAAAAGTGTGCTATTCGACCATTCAAAATTAAACATTAATCCTATGGCTTTTCTAACCTTTATATCTTGAAATTTTTCTCGTCTCAAATTGAGGACAAATGATTGCCCCGAAGATAAATTTCCATCTGGAAGTGTCGTTTTCTTAACCCAATTCTTTTCCAATGCAGGAAAATCATAACTTGTAGCCCATATTTTTGAGGATGCTTCATTTCTGAAAGTATATGTACCAGCTTTAAAACCTTCGAAAGCAGAATTATAATCTGCGAAGTATTCAATTCTAAATTTATCGAAGTTATATCTACCTTTATTAATTGGGAGATTATTACCCCAATAGTTTGGATTTTTTTTATATATAATCTGTTTACCTACATCTACTTTAGCCAAAATATATGGCCCCGAACCTAAAGCAGGAGTTAAAGTTGATGCTTCAAAATCTACTTTGTTATCTGTAAAGTATTTTTCTGAAAAAATCGGCAATCCACCGACCGTATTAATTAAATCTCTTTTTGGCACATCGTCATTGAAAATAAATTTTATTTTACGATCAGAAATAAGTTGTGCCGATTGAATATCTTTTTCCAACACTGCTCTAAAAGAAGGAAGACCTTTTTCTTTAAGTAATTTATACGAAAAAAGCACATCTTTAGCGGTTAAAGGCGATCCATCAGAGAATAATACTTCACTCCTCAGCGTAAAAATAACCCATGAACGGTCCTTTGGATATTCAATCTCTTTTGCAATCAATCCGTATGCTGAGTCTATTTCATCAGATGTACCCTCTAGTAGGCTTTCAAAAAATATTGATGAGTATGCTCCTGCTCTTCCCTTCCTCGTGTACGGATGCATTGAGTCAAACGATCCAAACGCCCAAAAAGAAATTTCACCTCCTTTTGGAGCATCAGGATTCACGTACGATAAATGCTTAAAATCTTTTTCGTACTTCAAATCTCCAAAAGTTGAAATACCGTGAGATATAATTTCGCTTTGCGCCATACAAACACTTGTAGTGAGAAAGATACATAGCGCAGTTATAAAAGATTTGAGTTTATCCATTTGAATATTTCCTGTATAGATATCTAGTGTTCAGTACCTATTGTAGAATATAGTCGTATTGTAATTGGATTCCAACTGTTCGTATTCAAATGAAACTTAAACGCATCATAACCTTAATACTTTTATTTATCTTCATCTTAACAGGTAACAGTTATGCAGAGACAAAAAATATAGGAAATGATGAAATTAAGAGGTTGATGTCGCTAGGCATTCCACTAATCGATGTGAGACGTAGAGATGAATGGGTTTCAACTGGAGTAATTGAAAACAGCTATCACCATACATTTTTCGAAAAAGATGGAACTTACGATTTCAAAGGATTTATTAACAAAGTTAAAAATATTACAAACTCTGAAAAGGGAATAATTCTTTTTTGTAGAACGGGCAGAAGAACTACTGCAATTGCGAAAGCGTTAGAAAAAACAAATGATTTTCCCAATATCTATAATACTAAAGGAATAAAAGAGTGGCTTTCAGAAGGAAATAAAATTGTAAAATATAAATAAAATCAATACTTTACATTTTGATCCTTAAGCAATATTAAACTCGGTACATATCACTAAAACAATTAAGTAGTGACTTTACTTCTTTTTTTGAGGACGCGCTGCCAAAAATATATTTATCTGGTCGAATAATCACCGCTTCCTTTTTGCTTTTAATAATCCAATTTCTTAAAGATCCTTTAGCGACTTTTTTAGTTAATATGTTTGAATCCATATTAACTTCGGAACACGCATTATTTTCTAAAACTAGTAAAATAAATTTATACCCAAGGATATCGTCGCTTTTTTTACTATCTTCAATAAATTGTGGAAATAGTGTCCCAGATAAAGAACATTTATAAAAAAACCCAGTTTTTAATCTCGGTTTTGGAAAATCAAATAATCGCATGCTTTGTGACTTTTCGGACTTCTTAAGCAATCCTGGGTTGGACATTATCTTGCCTACTTCGGCAGCCAACTTAATAAAAACAGAAACATGTGGAAACCTTTCTGCTTGATAGTTTACTAAATCATCAGCCGACAGTTCATTGCTGGCATATCCTTTTAAACGCCATGCTAAGGCTGCAACGTCACGAATACCAGCACACATACCTTGCCCAAGAAAGGGAGGAGAAAGGTGTGCGCTGTCTCCTGCTAAAATTACCCTATTTTCAAACCATTTCTTCTTAAGTATTGATCTAAAAGTATATAATTGGCTACGCTCGATTTTTGCACTTTTCTTTTCTATCCATTTGCTTAGGAATTTCCATATAGTTTTACTTTTTAAGAACTCTTCTTCATTATCGCTGGGTAATATTTTGACTTCCCATCTTCTTCTTTTTTTACTTATATAACAACGTGTGACTGGCCTAAGCTTATCACAGTGCTGAACAGTGTAGTCAGGCAGGTTTTTTATGTTTTGGTATCTATTATCGACTATTAGATCGAGGACTAAAAACTTTTCTTTTAATCCATAATCTTTTACTCCTCGCCCTATAAAGTCGCTCGTATTTGAGTTTGCTCCATCGCTACCAACCAGGTATCTGCTTTTTAGCACAAGCTCTTTTTTTAAACTCTTGCTGTATGATGTAACAGTTACTAAATCACTATTCTGGTTTATTTTTTGGGTTTCATACCCTAAAAAGCTGACGAAGTTTTTCTCTCTCTCTGCGTTACTCCTCAACAGTCTTTCAAGCTGAGGTTGGTGAAAATACCAGCTTTTTTGCCAACCAAACTCCCCTATGGAGTTTGATCCTTTTCTTTCCATTAGAATATTGTCTTCTTCATCGACAAAGTGCATCCCCTTAGTACCTATTCTTGAGATATTAGAAATCTGCTTGCTAAGATTAACCATTTGGAAAATACGCATAACTTCTTCGTCAAAATGTATTGCTCGTGGTAATGGGTAAACATCTAAATTTTTATCTATTACCGCAACACTCAATCCTAATTTTGATAGAAATATTGAGAGTAAAGCGCCAACAGGACCGTAACCAATAACGATGCAATCAAAATTCTTTTTCATCATGTATTTTAATTAAATTTCTTCTGCCTTTTTATCAGGTACCTTTTTACCATTTTCCATTATATAGCAACCAGCATTGTCTATCTTCGCCATTTCACAAAAAATTTCTATTCGGTGCTTATCCGGATCTAAAACGTAAAAACTCCAATTTTCTCCCCACGTTCCATCACCTTTAGATTGATACGCACTATGAAGAACAGGCCCCCTTACGATTTCTAAGGACATTTCCTTTGCCCTTACCAAATACATGTCGAAACTTTTTTTATTTGGACATTCAAATGCATAATGATGAATTCCAGCAGGACCAGAATTAAATATTTTTTCCGGGTAGTCTCTCTTTGGATCATGCGTAAGCACGAGATCATGATGTTGCTTACCAAGTCTCATAAACGCCATCTCAAAGGGTATGGCTGGATTTTCATTGGCATAATGCCTTTCTGAGAGCTTTAATCCTAGAAAGTCTCTATAAAACTTTAGAGAAACGTCTACATTACTAACCTCTAGAGAAACATGTTGACACTTTATGACCTTCAATGAGTTCACTATTTCTTCATTTTTCATTACAAAACCTCCAAATTACTTCACCCAAAAATCCGAATTAAAAACAAGCTTATACCAGGAAAGATAAACAGTATGCTGACCCTAATAAGGTCGCTTATTAAAAATGGCAAAACTCCAATAAAAGTATCTGAAATTGGAACATTTTTTGCCATTTTATTAATTATAAAAACATTCAAACCTACTGGTGGGGTTATTAGCCCCACTTCAACAACGATAAGAGTAAGAATACCAAACCAGATTGCAACCTCCTCAATACTCATACCAAAATCTAACTCAATAATGATGGGGAAGAATACGGGTATAGTTAATAATATCATAGCTAAGCTATCCATAAGACACCCTAAAAGAATGTATAGAACTAATATACAAAATACGACTAGATATGGAGAGAGCTCGTTGCT
The DNA here is from genome assembly GCA_902584635.1 of uncultured Alphaproteobacteria bacterium. Lineage (GTDB taxonomy): Bacteria > Pseudomonadota > Alphaproteobacteria > Rhodobacterales > Rhodobacteraceae > CACIJG01. Next base: position 46,068 of record CACIAQ010000006.1, on the reverse strand, counting down.
AATCACAAATGTTGCTAATTCATTAGTTATTTGTGTAAGTGCAATAAAAGAATTAAAGAACTCAGCCCCTAATAATACTAAAAAAATCATAGCAGATGTGACAGCTGTATCCTTAATAACATCTATTAAATCATTAAAATTGAAGCCTTTTGTAAAGAGTGCCATAATGCCAGTACCGGCCGCACCTATTGAAGCACCCTCGGTTGGCGTAAACCACCCAAGATAAATACCTCCAATTACAAGAAAAAATATAACGAGTATTTGCCAAACTTGCCCAAATAAATTAAGTCGTTGCCTCCATTCCACATAGCTTGTGGGTGGACCCGAATCTGGTTTTATCCTTACGAAAATCGCTATTGCTAGCAGATATCCAATTGCGGCTAAAATCCCAGGTACAAATGCTGCTAAAAACATCTTTGCAATATTTTGTTCAGTTAAAATTGAATAGATTATCAATATAACTGATGGTGGTATCAAAATACCTAAGGTACCACCGGCGGCCAAAGCCCCAGTGCTTAAAGATCCAGAATAACCCATTCTGCGTAGCTCAGGAAGAGCCACGCGACCCATGGTAGCTGCTGTAGCAAGAGATGAGCCACATATAGCGCCAAAACCAGCACATGCACCGACTGCTGCCATAGCCACCCCACCTCTTCTGTGTCCAAGACAAGCACCAGCAAACCGAAATAGAGATTCACTCATCCCTGCCTTAGATGCAAAGTTTCCCATTAATAAAAATAAAGGAATAACAGTGAATGAATAATTAGAAAAAAGATGCCATGCACTTGTCTTTACTTGGGACATAATTGGCAACCAACCAGCTATAAAAATTGTTCCTGAACAGCCAACGACCAACATTGCTAAACCAATGGGAACCCTCACAGCCAATAAAGAAAAAAGAATTGGGAAAGCTATTATGCCGAGGTAGAGTCTATCCATAATAAATGTTTTCTATTTTAAAGCCGATTTGAAAAATATTATTGCTGTATAAAGGCAGGTTATCGATAGAATACCAAAAGAAATAACCGCTGGAACAAATGGAATCCAAACGGGAATTTGAAGTAACATCGTTTGTTCATTGTACTTATACATGTCTAAGGCTCCATAAACCATCCTCCATGTAAAAAAAGAAGATACTAAAAAAAATAAAAAAGCTCCGAGCCCATTTAAGCTGTTTTTAATTTTGTTCGAAAGATTTATAGTAAAAAAATCTACAATAACGTTCCCACTCTTAAATTGACAAAGTGGTAAAAATGAAAACATCGCAATTGCACATCCCATTTCAACAAGTTCAAAGTCTCCCGTAAGAGGCTTGTCAAACATTGTTCTCCCTGCTATCGAAACGAAATTTATAAGTACTATTACGACAAGTACTATACCTCCGCAGATTGCCAGATAAGTTACAACTTTAAGTAAAAAGCGCCCAAAAATATCATTTGGGCGCTCTGAGTCTTCAATATCTAACAAGGTGTTTTTACTTATCATACTTTGAGATTAAATCTTTCGCAGTTTTAACAAGCATTGAACCGTCTAGTCCTCGATCATTAGCTGATTTAATCCAATCCTTTTCAAGTCCTTCACCAGCTGCCTTCATTTCAGCGAGGGGGGCTCCTGACAGAGAATGTATGGTTCCGCCAGCATCTAATGCTAATTTCCTAGCTGGAACTTCAAAACCGTCCCAAAGCTGTCCAGCAAGTTTTGCCAGAGCAAGACCAGCATTATTATCGATTACCTTTTTATGCTCATCACTTAAAGACTGATATTTCGCTTTATTCATTAAGAACAAAAACGGGGTTGTATATAGACCTCTAGAACCCGAAACTGTCGTATGTGCTTTTGTAAGTTCATGAAGTTTAAAAGACGGCATAATTTCCCAAGGCACAACCATTCCATCGATCACACCCTTGGATAGTGCCCCAGCAACTGCAGGAACAGGCATTCCTACCGGTGTTGCCCCTAAGCCTTCTAACATTTTAGTTATCACTCTTGTAGGACCACGCATCTTCATACCACTTAAATCAGCTGCAGACTTTATAACTTTTTCTTTAGTATGAATTTTTCCCGGAGCATGACAAAAAACGGCTAAAACCTTATAGTCTTTAAGATCAGAAGCAGCTACAGTGTCTACGTATTCTTGAAGTGCTTGAGATGTCGCCTCAGCAGACGCAGGCATAAACGGCAACTCAAATGCCTCCAAGTGTGGAAATCTTCCTGGCGTATAACCAGCAACAGTCCAAACGATGTCTACTACACCGTCTCTTACTTGATCAACAAGTTGAGGTGGTTTCCCACCAAGCTGCATCGCCGGATATATCTCAACTTTTATTTCTCCATTTGACTCCGCTAATACCTTTTCACTCCACGGTTTAACAAATTTTGCGTTAGAATTGGCAGGCATTGGTGGAAATGAATGGAACTTTAATACCACTTCTCCTGCGTATGCAGATAATGAAAGAAACAGTATAGAAGCAGATGCAACTAAAAATCTAAAAAATAATTTCATTTAACTTCCTCCCCAGATGTTAATAATTTGTAATTTTATTGTAACTATACACTCTAAAAACTAAATATCTCGTTATTATTTAATAAATTTGATAAATAATGAAGATTATTTTTTTTATAGATTGCGGAGACTAATTTATCAGGCCGGATTAAAAGAATACTATTCTCCGGCACCCTTGTATCCATTTTTTCTAAAAGATTATTAAAATCTCGAACAACCTTATGCCTACTTGGGAAAATCATGCATGAATGGTTCAATAAAACAACAACCCTACAAGTTTTTGAGAATTTATTAAGATATTTCTCCAGACTGATGTAAGTCTCGTGGTTTTTGATGTAACAAATCAAAGAAAATTTATTACCCAAAACCTCATCCAAATTAGACAAAATTCCTTTCTTATCTTGCACTAAGGGTTGTGGAAATAGAGTTCCAATTAATTTCTTATCATTTCTTGTTTCTTTTCCATGAAAAAAAACAATTCCCTTATTTATTTTAGGTTTGGGCCGATACTTCATTTGAGACACATAACTAAGTAATTTTTTATTTAACTTGATCAGCCTAAAAAAAGATGCGTTAACAAAGGATTCCAAGCTGTTTTTTGGCATCATTATTTTGCCCATACGTATCGCCAAATTAATTAGAGCCCAGCAATGTTCTTTTCTTTCCAGAAAATAGGTTTCTAGTATATTTCTTGATTTTGGTCTTTTTACAGCCAACGCTAATTTCCAACCCAAGTTCCCTACATCTCTAATTCCGCTATTCATTCCCTGACCAGCGAAGGGCGGAGACAAATGTGCTGCATCACCTGCAATAAATACAGAATTTTTTTTCCAATCTGAACAGATTAATGCATGAAATTGATATACTTGTGATCGTCTAATCTTTGCTTCTCCATCTACCCCGACACTTGTAATAAGCTCTCTCGTGAAATCTTCACTTAACTTTTCAGATCTCTCTTTATCATTTAATTTAAACTCATATCTCCTTATACCATTAGGCCCAGGTAAAGTTATCGATGGACGCTTGGGGTTACAATAAACTTGCGTATGCCTAAAAAAATTTCTGGTTTTGTATATATCAACGACCAACCATTTTTGATTAAAAGTACTACCCTTCATTACGACGCCAATAAGGTCTCTGACAGTTGACTGTCCCCCATCACAACCCACCAGATACCTTCCCAGAAAACTTTTTTTTATCCCTTTGCTATCCTCAAAATTCGCGATAACACTCTTAGTCTCGTTTTTTATAGAAACTAACTTATGCGAAAAATTAATGTTGATGTTTTTTTTACTCTCCAGATGTTTCCTTAATGCGCTTTCAAAAGTCGGTTGATCAAAAGCATTTCGTTTAAAAAAGCCATTCTCACATGAATTTGGTTCAACTTTCAAAAATAGTTTGCCTTTTGCATCGTAGTAATGAGACCCATAATTTTGAGAAACATTTCTTAACACAGCTTGATGCGACGAAAAGCTTTGAAGAATTCGGAGAGACTCATCATCTATAGATACCGCCCGTGGTTCTTTGACAGTACTTTTGTTCTTTTCAAAAATACCAACCTCAATACCGTAGTTGGCAAGCAAGCCAGCTAAAACGAGACCGGAAGGTCCCATTCCAACAATTATTACATCGAAATTTTTCTTCACAATAATTTGAGAAGCATTTATAGGATAATATTTTCGTCGAGTACGGGGTTAACTAGCTTACCAACTTCCGAAATTTCAACTTCTATAATATCACCATTTTTCATATATAAAGGTGGATCTCGCCTGTCCCCAACACCACCAGGTGTTCCCGTAACGATAACGTCTCCAGCGACTAAAGGAGTAAAAGAAGAAATATAGGAGACTATCTCAGGTATTTTGAAAATCAATTGATCAAGCTTTGCTTCTTGCATAATTTTGCCATTCAATATTGTTTTAATAGTTAAGCTTTGGTAATTTTTTATCGATGATGCCAATTTTAAAAATGGTCCGCAACTACCTGTTTTTGAGAAGTTTTTTCCTGGGACGAATTGACTGGTATGTCTCTGGTAATCCCTAATAGATACATCGTTATAACAAGTATATCCCGCAATACTTTGCATAGCATCTTCTGTAGAGATATTTTTTCCACCTTTCCCAATCACTACAGCTAACTCACCTTCATAGTCCACTCTATCAGACAAAATAGGCTTTATTACCGCTTCACGATGCGCCACTTGGCTATCTGCAAATCGAGTAAAAATAGTAGGATATTGAACTTCTGGCCTTTCTGTTTCTTTTCTATGCTTTTCATAATTCAGCCCAACACAAAAGATTTTTCCTGGATCTGGTATAACAGGTAGAAATGTTATATCAGAAGGTTCATAGGCTGTGACATTAGCTAAATAGCTTTCTAATTCTTGTATATTATCTGGAATGCTTCCAAAATGAATAGCTTCCTTCAAGCTAGAGGAACCCCCAGCCAATTGATAGGTCAGGTCAAAAATTTTACCCTGATGGAAAACTCCAAAACAGGTTTCACCTAGTCTTACAAAACTTGCATAATTCATAATTTCCTCCATTAAGAGCGCATTATTGCATTACCCCATAAATTTAACGTTTTTGGTTCATGAGGCCATTTTTTAGTTTGCCTATCATGAACAATTTCTAACTCAGCAGAAATCTCAATTTTATTCCCGTCAAGATCTTTTATAAATGCAAAAAGATTATTCCCTGGACCATGACGACCTGGCCCCCAAATTAATTTAATATTTACCTTAGAAAAATGATCACACCAATTCTTTATCCATTCCCATGTTCCTGCTTCAAAACTATAATGATCTAAACCCGATTTGTCGCTTAAAAAACACGCAACAGTGTGATGCTCCTGGTTTGATCTCATGAAGCAAGTTGTGAGCTGACCCTTTTTATTGACTACTTTATCTGAAATTTTAAATCCAAGTTTATTAACATAAAAGTCAACAAAATCGTCTAAGTTTTTTGAGGTGAAAGTAATATGCTGCAGAGGAGCATGAAAGTTTGAAATTTGATCCTTTTTATTTTCAGCAAGCCCAAAATAAATTTTATTCCTATCACAGTCTAAAATATAGAAATTATCATGAATAAAGAGAGAATTATTATCTTGAAAAGTTTTTACACCCTTTTCCATGAAATTTCTTTTTAAGTCTTTAAAGGAGTGGCTATCTTGACAGGCAAAACTAGCAAATCCAAGGCTATTTTTTTTATTACCTAGTATAAGAATTTTTCTTCTAGCCCCAGACAAAACCCAACCACCTTTTATTGATTTCCTTTCTATAGATAATGCCTTTTCATAAAACTTAGCCAATTCCAAAGGACGGGTAGTATTCAAAGCAATATGATGTAAGTAGGCATTAGATTTAAAAGCTGCGTAATACATGATTAACCTTAATAAGATAAGAACACATAATCCACCGATATTTTATTTTTAATTTACCTTATTTCAACCTATATTACAGGGATGAAGGATCCATGTATCATATGTGTTGCAATTACAGGCTCTGTCCCTACAAAAGAAGATAACCCTGCAGTGCCAATAAGCATATCGGAACAGATAGAAAGCACCCAAGAATGCTATGAATTAGGCGCAAGCATAGCCCATTGTCATGTTCGTAATGATGATGGGACACCCAGCATCGATCCCGATAAATATAGAAGATTGAAAGAAGGTATTGAGAACCATTGTCCCGGGATGATAATCCAACTTTCTACGGGTGGTCGCTCAGGCCATGGTTTTGACCGAGGTAAAATGCTGAGTCTAAGACCAGACATGGCTTCGTTAACTGTTGGCTCAAACAATTTTCCAACAAGAGTTTACGAGAATCCTCCAGATCTTGTTGATTGGCTAGCGGAAGAAATGATTAGAAATTCTGTTAAACCTGAAATAGAGATATTTGATTTATCTCATATTTATCAAGCAGCTAGTTTGGCTAAACAGAACAAATTAAAAGGAAATTTGTATATTCAATTTGTTATGGGGGTAAAAAATGCTATGCCGGCAGATTTTGATGTTTTTGAATATTATATAAAAACAGTTAATCGACTTTTACCAAAAGCTTTATGGTGTGGAGCAGGGATTGGTAAAAACCAGAGAATTTTAAATGAATGGTGCATAAAATTGGGGGGACACGTTAGAACTGGATTGGAAGATAACATCAGAGTTGATAAAAAGACATTGGCACCTTCAAATGCTAGCTTAGTAAAGATTGCTAAAGAACTTTGTGAACAATACAATAGACCTGTAGCTTCTTGGAAAAAAGCACGTGAGATTTTAGAATTAGGATGAATTATGGCTAAGTTATTTTTCAATTATTCAACTATGAATGCAGGAAAATCAACAATTCTGTTACAAGCTGCGCATAACTATGAGGAAAGAGGAATGGTACCCTACCTTTTAACAGCAGAAATTGACAATAGATCCGGTGAAGGGAAAATAGCTAGTAGGATAGGAATAAAAAAGCGAGCTGATACATTTAACAATAGACAAAACTTATATAACCTAGTGAAATCAAAGCAAAAAAGTTCTCTAATTGCATGTGTTTTAATTGATGAAGCCCAGTTCTTAACCAAAGAACAAGTTTGGCAACTGGCAAGAGCTGTTGATGACCTCTTTCTACCAGTTTTGTGTTACGGACTACGGGTTGACTTTCAGGGTAATTTATTTCCAGGGTCATCTGCTCTCCTCGGTTTGGCTGATGAACTAAAAGAAATAAAAACAATATGCCATTGCGGGAAAAAAGCAACCATGGTTGTAAGAAAATCGGCAAACAATAAACCTGTTAAAGATGGGTCCCAAATACAAATCGGAGGAAATGATTTATATGAGTCTCTTTGTAGAGTACACTGGCGACAGCTTATGGAGAGCTAGCTTAACCCTTGCAATTACTATTCATTGGAATTCAATTAGCGAAGTTTCTTACGAAAGAACATATTTATGTGGATGCCTATTTCAGGATTAGCATTAAAGATATAAATCCGCTTTGAAACCTGGGGATGTGATTTTAGTATAGGGACAAAGTAGAGCAGTTAGTGCTATACAATTTATAACTGGATCTAATTGGTCCCAGCAGCAATTTTTATTGGTAAAACAGAGGCATTTGTGTATGGTCTAATTGAGGTAGAGCTATTGAAGGGTGCAAGTATAATAACCTCAATATGTATAAGGAACATAACTTAAGAATTTGTAGAGCTATATTCTTAAATAACAAAAAAAAATAATTCTTATTAACCATTTAAAAAAAATAGGCTCAAAATACGATTTAAAAAATATCTTAGATCTTATTAGATATTCATACTCAAACTGACCAGTTCCAAAAAAGTTCAGAAGAAACTTAATTGGGATCGGCTCGGGAGATCCTACAACAGCAATTTGTTCTTCTCTTATTGCTGAAGCGTTTCAAGAAATAGATCATCCAGTACTCACATTTAATGATAAACTCAACTCAATAGCATTACGCCATCCTAACTACACTTTTCCAAAAGATAACGATATCTTTCCTTTCTTTCAAATCATAAAACCGTCTACACGAAGCTTTCACTAAACTTTTGTTTTTCATCATTATCCCAAATTAATTCAAGCCTAATTCTGTTTTCATTCAATTCAGAATTTTTAACAAGCTGTTTCTGATAGAGCCACTTTAATTTTTCAGTTTCATGTGCACCCAAAATAATATTTTCTACAACTTTATGTTTATACAAATTTATCTCAATTCCTTGGAAAAGCTTTTCTAGACCTCGTTTTTTTTCTGCAGAAATTGCGAATATTTTATCCTTTGTTAAAGATTTTAAAAACGGAGAAAATCTTTGCTGTTCACTGATGTCTATTTTGTTGTGGACTTCTATAATCCGATTTTCATTTCCAGTGTCTATACCCAATTCTTCTAATGTGCTATAAACAACCTGAGCATTTTTATCTGCATACTCATCCGATACGTCTACTACATGCACAATAAGATCAGAAATACTAATTTCCTCTAATGTTGCTCTAAACGCAACTACCAAAGAAGTAGGAAGATCCCTAATAAAACCCACAGTATCTGAAATAATATATTCTTTTTTTGGTAATCCGCACTTTTTCAAAAAAGGGTCAAGAGTAGAAAAGAGTCTATCTTCTGATTTTGTTTTCTTATTTGGGAATACATTGAAAAGTGTTGATTTTCCTGCATTTGTATAACCTACAAAAGACACTAATGGTATATTATTTTTTTGTCTTAAGCTCCTTTGCACACATCTAGTATTTTTAACCTTCCTTATAGATTTCCTTATATTGACGATTTTTGAGGCCAGGACTCTCCGGTCAGATTCAATCTGAGTTTCCCCAGGCCCACCAAGAAACCCTTTTCCACCTCTTTGCCTTTCAAGATGTGTCCAGCTTCTAACTAATCTAGACTTTTGGTGTAACAGATGTGCTAACTCCACTTGAAGCATTCCCTCGCTAGATTGGGCTCTGCTTCCAAAAATTTCCAAAACTAAGCCAGTTCTATCCAAAACTTTTACCATAAGTTTTTTTTCGAGATTTCTTTGCTGAACAGGTGTCAGGAGGCTATCAACCAGGAGAAGCCCGATTTTATTTTCTAAAACAAAACCTCTAATTCTCTGCAAGTGCCCTTTTGAAATATAGAAAGCTGGATCACTTTTAGATAAAACAATTACACAATTGTCTATAATTTTCAAAGCACTTAAAGAGTTTGCTAATTTAAAAAATTCATCCTTTACATAATTTTTTGATTGGCTCTGAAAAATTATAGAAATAACGTAAGTACGCAAACTCTAACTATTATCCTTCCTCAGCATCCTCACCTATAAGGTCAAGGGGTAGAGATGGCATTATGGTTGAAATAGCATGTTTGTAAACAAGCTGTACCGTACCCTCTCTTCTCAAAAGAACAGAAAAATTATCAAACCACGTTATAATACCTTGAAGCTTTACTCCATTCACCAAAAACAGTGTTACTGGATTTTTACTCTTTCTAACAGAGTTAAGAAACGTATCTTGTAAATTTGATTGCGATGACGCCATTTTCAACTGCCACTTGTTATTAGTGCTAAATTAGCACTTTTTCAAAAAAAGTCTACGCCCACTTGAAACAAATTTTCTACCTTACTTATATCACCCCTTAAACAAAAAACAGTCAACACATCTCCTGTTTCGAATTTGGTATCACTCCTAGGAACTAAAACCTCTGCTTCTTTTTTTAACAATCCAGCCAAGGAGTCTTTAGGAAAGTCTATGTCTTTAAGAGTTTTACCCGCAATTGGTGAAGATTCAAGCACTCGAAATTCTAAAACCTCTGCTTCTCCATTTCCAATAGAATATACCGACCTCACCATGCCGTGCCTTATATGACGTAAAATCGAAGAAACAGTAATAGACTTTGGACTAATAAAAGAATCAATCCCCATAGTAGCGATCATTTTATCCAATGAGGGATCATTAATTAATGCCATCGTAAACTTACACCCATGCGACTTTGCTTTTGCACAAGATATCAAATTTGTTTTATCATCATCGGTTAAAGCTACAAAGAAATCTGCTAAACCAACGTTAGCTTCATCTAGAATCTCTGTATCAAGACCATCTCCATTTAATACTACCGTCTTTTCAAGCAAATCAGCTGCATCTACTGCCCTATCTTTAATTTTCTCAATAACCTTTACGTTTATACCTTCATTTTTCTTATTTTCTAACATCCGAGCAACATTAAGACCGATAGCACCCATCCCAAGAATTACTATTGACTTACCGATAAAACTTTTTTTATCAAAGATCTCAATTGTACGGTTTAAGTCTCTTTTGTCGCTAAAAATATATATGCTGTCATTAGTTTGCAATTCATCTTCAGGATTTGGAACAAAAAGATTATTTTCTCTTATTATACCAACAACAATTGCATTCAGTGTTGAAAAAAGTTCAGATAACTGACGCAAGGGTGTCGATAATACGGCGCATTCCTCTTTTAAAGTAAGTCCAACTAAAACGGCAGCTCCATCTAAAAACTCTGTAACCTCGAAAGCTACCGGAACTCCTAGCCTTTTTAGCAAACCTTCGGCTATCTCCTTCTCTGGAGAAATTATCTCGTCTATTGGAAGATGATCAGAGCGATAAAAACTGGAATAATTTTCTTCAAGGTAAAAATCTGATCTTATCCTAGCGATTTTTCTTGGAATAGAGAATATAGAATGTGCAATTTGACAAATAACCATATTAACTTCATCAGACATTGTAGCTGCTATAATCATATCTGCATCGTGAGCTCCTGCACGTTCTAAAACGTTAGGGTAAGAAGCGTAGCCACAGATTGCAGCAACATCTAGCTCATCAATCACTTTCTTTATAAGGTAAGATGATTTATCAATAACTATAACGTCCATCCTTTCATCAGAAAGATGCTTCGCGATTTGCAATCCTACTTGACCGGCCCCACAAACTATAATTTTCATTATATTTCCCCTAAGAGATCCTTATTTGTCTTTAAGTGTACTTTCAATATTTAATAATTTCATTTTTCTGTGAAGCGCAGATCTTTCCATACCAACATAGCTAGCTGTTTTAGATACATTTCCACCAAACTTACTGATTTGAAAGGTCAAATAAGCTCTTTCAAATTCTTCTCTTGCAGACCTGAGTGATTTTTCAACGAAAAAATCACTATTAAAATCCAAGACATTACTCTGAAAATTACTTTTTTCTCTCCCAACGAATTCAAAAATATCATCGGCGTTTAGAAAAGTTTTACTTGAACCTAAGATTAGCGCTCTTTCAATAGTATTTTTTAACTGCCTTATATTTCCTGGCCAGCTCATATTTTGTAACTTTCTAACAGCAGCTTCAGTTAACTGTTTATTTGGCAAGCCTTCATTAATAGCCAACCAGTCGATGAAATAAGCAGATAGCAACGGTATATCGAGAATTCTCTCTTCAAGAGATGGGATTCTTATTGGGACCACGTTGAACCTATGAAAAAGCTCCTCTTTAAAGTTTCCATTCTCTATCTCATAGGCTAAATCCTTGGAGGTAGAGGAAATGATTCTACAATTAACTCTTACAATATTCTTTCCTCCTACCCTTGTGAAAACTTGATTAACCAAAATCCTTAAAATTTTTGCTTGTGTTCCAATAGGTAGTTCTGCAACTTCATCAAAAAACAATGTTCCTCCGTGTGCTCTTTCAAAAAGACCTGGACTTACTTTACCATCAAACTCTTGACCAAATAGAAGCTCTTCCATTTTTTCGGATTGAATAGACGCACAAGCAACGGTTAAAAACCTATTATTTGCTCGTTGAGAATATTGATGAATATATCTTGCGGCAATTTCTTTTCCAGACCCAGACGGACCTGAGATAAGGATTCGTCCATTCGACTTAATCAACTTATCTAGCTTTTGTTTTAATATTTTAAAAGCACCCGTTCCACCAACCATTTTACTTTCATTTATTTCTTTATTTTGAAGAGAAAAAACCTCTTTCCTCAATCTTGACGTTTCTAGGGCTCTATTTATCACTAACAAAAGTTGATCAGTATTAAATGGCTTTTCTATAAAATCGTATGCACCTTGTTTTACAGCTGCTACAGCTATTTCTATATTTCCATGTCCAGATATAACAACAACAGGGCATAAAGGGTTATTTTGTTTTACTGATTTAAGTATCTCTATTCCATCCATTTCACTATCTTTGAGCCAAATGTCCAATATAATGAGATCTGGCTCTTCAATATTGATGTAATCCATAGCTGAGGATGAGTTGTGTGCCAGTTTTACAGTATGGCCCTCTTCAAACAAGATTTGACTTATTAAATCTCTGATATCTTTTTCGTCATCGACTACTAGTACATAACTCATTTCATATCCTCTTTGAGACTTAGTCTTGCATCCTGTTTTGGTTTCTTAGAATTGATGATAGGTAGAATTATTTTTGCTTCTGCTCCAAAATGATCACATCCCTTCATTCTCCTTCCTGGTATTAAAAACAAGCTACCCAAATGATCCTCAATAATCTTTTTTACAATTGACAATCCCAATCCAGTACCCTCTTTTTTTATCGTTACATATGGTTCAAACAAGCGATTAACATTTTTAGGCAATCCAATTCCATTATCCAGAATGGTCACGCAAACCTCGTCATTTTGAGAACGGATATCTACTTCTACCCGACCATATGATTTATTATTATCAATCAATACTGCATCCTTTGCAGAGTTAATTGATTCAATTGAATTTTTAATAAGATTTAAAAAAGCCTGATTAAGCATTTGCCCGTCTCCCAAGATAAAAATGCAATCTTCGCTCTTTCTGAATTTAAAAATAATTTCTTTATAAGCAACCTTCTGTAACAAAACTGCACTTTCTGTTAACTTACATAAATCTAGTTCTGTTTTTTTTGGCAATGGTAGTCTAGAAAAATCACTAAACTCTGTTACTAATCGACTTAGACTTTCTGTTTGTCTAATAATCATGTTTGCATATTGGGAAGCAGAAACTTTATCTTTTTCATTCAAACTCAAAAAATACTTTTTTAACCTTTCAGCAGCCAGTTTTATTGGAGTAAGTGGGTTTTTAACCTCATGGGCAACTCTTCTAGCTACATCTCCCCATGCTGCAGAGCGTTGAGCAGCAACCAAATCGGTTAAATCATCGAATGTGAAAACGTACCCCTCGAGCTGTCCCTCTTCAGATTTTATAATCGAAATTTTTAAAAATATTTTTTCTTTAATATTTTCTCTAAAAATTTCAACTTCATCTTCTATTGAGCCTGCATCTAGAAACATTGCCTTGTTAAATAGGGGTATAAATTCGGGAGCAATATCTTTTAAATTTTTAGTCAAGCCTTCATTGTCAGATAAACCTAATATTTTTTCAGCTGCTACATTTATGACTTCGATTGCTCCACCAGCGTTTGTTCCAATTATTCCACCCGATGCGCCGTCAAGAACTGCTTCGAATTGACGCTTTTTTTCTTCTGTTTTACTGTTAATAGATAATAGTGTATCTCTTTGCTTTTTTATTTGCCTGGTCATTTTATTAAATACTTTACCAAGAATAGCGACTTCATCTCTGCCTTTTTCTTCGGAGACTTCTACTGTAAAATCGCCATCAGCAACTTTTGCAACAGCAGTTACTAAACTGCTTACGGGCTTTGTTAATCTTTCAGCAATCCAGAGAGCAAACCATATAGCAGATAAGATCAATACGATTGAAAAACCTAAATAAAGCTGTCCAAACTCAAACAAAAGTTGTCCTCGTTCTTTCTCGATTTTATCATATAAAATAACTGTCTCTTTTGTTTGATCTAATAAAGCTAAAACCTCTCCATCAACATTTCTTGTTACATAAAGTAGTCTGTCTGGAAATGCTTCCATCGAAACTATTGCTCTAAACTCATTGTTTTCAAGGTCCTCAATAACCGCTATTCCTTCATTTTTAGCAACCAACATATCAAAATCTTTTACTGGTTTAAAATCGAACAAATAACTTCTTTCACCCCTAACCTTAAGTTCGCCAGAGTAGTTAATTAAAAATGATTTAGATATACCCTCTTGCTGATTAACATTAAGTATTTTCCGTAAATCTCCATCGCTCAAAAACGGCCTGAATTGCTTCTCTGCTGTTAAAACTTTTGACATCCAGAAGGCATCATTTTTCAAGCTTTTTGTATGTTCCATCTTATACGCACGAGCGGACTCCAATGAATTACCCACAACCCTTTGAACTTTCTCCGAAAACCAATCTTCCAACCCAAAGTTTAGTGATATCGTAGCAAAGACAGCTACAATTATTGCAGGAGATAATGCTAATATTGAAAAAACTGAGGTGATCCTGAGATGAAGTGATGACCCCCCTCCTCTAGCTCTTTGATTAGAAAGGACCTTTGAAACCTTGAATAAGATTAACACGCCCACAGTTAAGATATAAAGAAAATCTAATATAATGATAGCCGATAATAACTCTGGCCTAGAGGACTCCTCAATAATACTAAAAGCTAGAAATGTTATTATTGACAGAAGCGGGCCTAAGAAAACAACAGTAAAAGTCACCAGATTAGAAAATAGAAATTTATCTAAAATACTATTTGTAGCCTCACTTTTTTTAATCGTGTTTACAATCTTTTTGACCTTTTGTTGTAAATTTACATCAATTTTTTACCACGTGTAACAACTAAATCATAGTCTTTAATTTTTTTTCTCAATGTATTCCTATTAATTCCAAGAAGGTTTGCTGCTTTAATTTGATTGCCATCACATAGAGCTAACGTGAGGTTTATTAATGGAATCTCTACTTCTTTTAAAACTGTTTGATATAGACCAGGGGCCGGCAAACTGTCTCCGAGTGAACGAAAATAATGAGATAAATGTATTTCTAGTGATTTCGATATTTTTGATCCTTCCAAAGTATTTAAATCAGTTTCTTCAGAGGTAATCATTGAAAGCTCATGCCTAGTTATTTTTTCATCAATAATTTCAGTATTCGAAACTAGTGAAAGTCTGCCAATAAAATTTTTAAGCTCTCTAACATTCCCTGTCCATTTTTTCTTTTTTATGAGATCTACTGAATTTTTTGTAAGAGATTTTGGCTCCATCCCACTTTTTGAAAATTCTTTTAAAAAATGACTAGCAAGCTCTGGGATATCTCCTAATCTTTCATCAAGTAATGGGATTATGATTGAAACTTCATTTAGTCTATAAAACAGATCCTCACGGAATTTTCCATTTTCTATAAATTCTTTAAGATCTTGTCTAGAGGAGCTTATAATTTTCATACTGTGATCATTTGTTTCAGAAGATTCTCTTTTGTTAAGAAAAGAGAGAATAAAATTTTGAACCTCAAAATTTGCATTATTTACTTCATCTAGGAAAAGAGTGCCAACATTACTGGCACTTTGATTTGAAAAGTTCTGTGAAAAAATGTCCTGTAACTCATTTAACGACATTAGAGAAAGATTGACGCTTAAAAACTTTTTATCTCTTCTTGTTCCAAAATCATGTAGAACGCGAGCTATTAAATTTTTTCCTGTACCTGATTTTCCCTCTATAAGTATATTGAAGTCTGTATTTATAACTTTCGATAAAATTCGGTAAATATTCTGCATTACAGGCGAACTACCAACTATCGGCAAGTTATCTTCGAGATGACTATCGTTACTTGACAAATTATCTTTCAAATCAAGTGAAGAACTTAACCTCAATTTCATCGCTGTATTCACGGATGAAATTAAATCTTTTAAATCAAACGGTTTCGGTAGATATTGATAAGCACCAAATTGATTTGCTCTCATAGCAGTGTTAAGATTATTTTTTGCAGACATTACAATTATAGGCATATTTGGTCGCTTCTTTTTTATTCTCGGTATAAGCTCTATGGTATCTCCATCGGGCATCATTACATCAGTTACTAGGACTTCACCTTCACCATCTTCAAGCCAACGCCATAGAGTACTAAGAGTACCAGTCGCCCTTACTTTACACCCAGCACGCGATAAGGCCTGAGCTAATACCATTCTTAGTGACCTATCATCATCTGCAATTATTATATTTCCTTCCACTAACGTGACCTTTCGTTTGCAGAGATATTGAATGCAGGTAGATAAATTTTAAAACATGCTCCTTCTGAAATTTCATCAAGCTCAACAAACCCACCATGCTCAGAAATAATTTTTGCGACCAAAGGAAGTCCAAGGCCAGAACCGCCTATTTTTGTTGTGCTAAATGGGTCAAATATATCAGTTACGATATTTTTTGAAACACCTGGTCCATTATCAGATATAGCTATCATTAATTGTAGTTTTTTATTCTTTTCTCCATAAGAACCCAGAGCCAACCCAGAGTAAAAAGACGTTTTTATAATTACCCTTCCGCCCTTCTTTCCAACAGCTTCACAAGAATTTTTAATTATATTATGGAACGCTTGAGTAAGAAGCTCAAAATCACCGTGAACATTAGGAATCGAGGGGTCATAACTTTCTTCAAATGTAACATGTGAACCATATCCTTGTAGAGCACTTCTTTTCACTTTATCAATTACATCGTGAATATTTAGAGCGTTAAAATCGAATGTGTTAATCTCTCCTAGCAGTTGAACTCTATCAACTATACTCTCAATTCTTTTAGCTTCTTCCAGAATTATCTGTGTTAATGTTTTCTTATTTTTTACATTTGAATTTTCAAGTAATTGCGTCGCTCCAATTATGCTTGCAAGAGGATTTTTAATTTCGTGTGAAAGAACAGAACCCATAGCGCTGACTGACCTTATAGAGCTTTGATTTAAATACGCTTGTTCCATCTTACCCTTTAGACGCTTAGGATGAAATAATATAAGATTACTACAACCCATTTCTACGCTGACTGCGTACATATCAAATACTTGATTTCCTTTGTTTTTCCAATTTACAGGCACATCAAATTTTACAATTGCAGATGAGTTACTGCTAATTTTTTCTAACACCTCGAATACAGAGCTATTTGGACCGATATAATTAGTTAGATTCTGGCCTATTAAACGATAAAGAGAGTTCTCACAATATTGCTGTGATAGCGGATTAGCTAACTTAATTTCATTTTTAATATTTAATACGAATGCTGGATAAGGAACAGATTCCCATAAGTCTTTAAAATCCATTTTTCAACTCGGGTCGTGGTATCATGACATAAATAAAGACTTATTAGTTATTGCATTTATTAAGTTTATCAATTTAAACTTGAACCATATTAATTACAATAAATTCTTTATGGAAAACAAACTTACAGGTGCGATAATTGTCGCCGCAGGGGAAGGGATCAGGTCAAAGTCAACCGTGCCAAAACAATATCTTAACTTTGGGCATAAGATGGTTTTGGAAAAGAATATCGAAAATTTCATATGTGAGTCTTTAATTGATTTTGTTCTAGTGGTAATCAATGAAAGCCATAGAGCACTTTATGATAAAGCAATCGCTAAAATCTCATCTTCAAAACTATTAGCTCCATGTAGTGGAGGGAAAACCAGATCTCATTCAGTAAAGAATGGTCTGAGAATGATTTCAAATATTGGTTGCAAAAAAATACTTATCCAAGACGGAGCACGACCATTCACAAGTAGTGAAATTATAAATAATTGTATAAAAGGCCTTGATAAATTTGATGTGGTTTTTCCAGGCATTGAAATTTCGGATACAATATATATACAAAAGATTGAAAATAATAAAAAAACAGTAAATAAACTAGGCCCCAACAGAAATACTCTGATTAGAGCACAGACACCTCAAGCATTTCACTTTGACTATATTCATGGAAGGCATTTGAGCAGTGAAGAAGAATATACGGATGACGTCAACTTGGCTTTCCTTGATGAAAAAAAAATCGGAATTATTTGTGGTAGCGAATATAACTTAAAAATAACTACTCCAGAGGATATAAAAATTGCGGAGCAACTTTTTTTAAATGTTTAGGGTAGGCACAGGGTTTGATGTTCATGCATTCAAACTAGGAAATAAAATAAATTTGTGCGGAGTTGAAATACCCTTTGATAGAAGCTTAGCTGGGCATTCAGATGCCGATGTAGCTCTTCATGCATTGACCGACGCCATACTTGGGGCCTTGGCCCTTGGTGATATTGGGCTTCATTTCCCGGACTCCGATTCAAGATGGAAAGATTCAGACTCTGAAATTTTTTTAAGTTGGTCCATAATAGAAGCAAAAAAAAGAAATTATGAGTTATCTAATATAGATCTAACAATCATATGTGAAAAACCTAAATTAAATAACTATAGAGAGCAGTTAATACTTAATCTCTCAAAAATATGCTCATTGGGACGAAATAGGATAAATGTAAAAGCAACCACTACTGAACGGTTGGGTTTCACAGGACGAGAGGAAGGGATAGCATCAATATGTTCTGTTCTATTAAATGAAATTAGCTAAATTAGTCGTAACATTTTTTTTTATCGGACAAGCTAAAATAGCACCGGGATCTATTGCAAGTTTATTAACTACCATATTGTTTTACATATTTGCGACGAATTTAAATGTTATAATGTTTTTAATTATTATTTTAGTGACAATCATTCTGTCCTTTTTTGCAATACACCTCTATACGACTGAGTTTAAAGAAAAAGATAAAAGTGAAATAGTAATCGATGAAGTCGTTGGACAGTCAATCGCTTTATTACCTTTATTAGTTTTTTACGAAAACACCCCTCCAGAGATTTATAAGTGTTTAATATCATTCGTTTTTTTTAGATTTTTTGACATATTTAAACCTTATCCAATATATCTACTTGACAAAATGAATAGTACTTTTGGTGTAATGTTTGACGATATTTTAGCGGGCATCTTTTCAGCTCTATTATTAACTTTAACTTTCATTTTATAAATGCTGAAATACAAAAAATTATCCAGAAAACTATTAGAAATTTGTGCTAAGAAAAATATGAAATTGCTGACAGCAGAAAGCTGTACAGGTGGACTGTTAAGTGCAAATATTATAGGGATAGCTGGATCCTCAGATGTTTTTTCATATGGCTTTATCTGTTATTCAGATGAATCAAAAAAGAGGTTCTTAAATGTTACTAATGAGACTTTAGATTCTTATGGCGCTGTAAGCTCTGAAACTGTTAAACAAATGTTGGAAGGTTTATGCTATCAGGCAAAGTCTAAAACTTTAACAATCGCTATTTCTGGTGTAGCGGGACCAAAAAGATCGGAATTTAAACCAGTGGGATTAGTCTATATTGGAGTGAGAGTATCGTCTGATGACTCTGAAGTAATTGCTGAACTTAACTTTGGTGATATCGAAAGAAACAGAATTCAACAAAAAAGTGTTCATGAAGCACTTAAAATGAGCTTAGATGTAATAAAAGACGTTTAAAACTTCAATCTCTAGCTCTTCTTTCAAAAGCATCAACAATAGTTGAAGCTACTTTTTCAAAGCTTAACGATACCAGCCTCTCTTTTATTAATGAAGCAAATGACACTTCTAGAGAGAAAGTAACTTTGCAAAATTTGTCTTGATCAATAAAAGACCACTCCGCTATTAAAGATTTAAATGGCTTAGTATCACCGATTATTGATATAGTACTCCTTTCCCTGTCTACTGATACTTTTGTTAAAAAATTTTCGGTAGTAAATTTAAAGTTTATTGATAAACATGCAGAAAAAGATTCCAATTCTTTTGACAAATACCTATCGAAAATATCGACATCAGAACAAAAAGGGATAAAGTTTGAATACGATTTTACATCAGCTACTACATTAAGTAGATCTTCAGCGCTGCAATCATAAACATTTCTTGTTAACGTCTTTTTGAGCATTCGAGACTTTTCTTCTAGCTTCCTTTAATAGTTGAAAATCATCATCAGCATGGAAAGAAGATCTTGTTAATGGTGTTGATGACACTAATAAAAATCCCTTTCCTAATGCCAACCTTTTATAATGTTCAAATGTCTCAGGAGTTACAAATTCTTTTACAGGAAAATGCTTAGGAGTAGGTTGTAAATATTGACCAATAGTAAGAAAGTCTACATTTGCCACCCTTAAATCATCCATTAATTGACTTACCTCTATTCTGGTTTCGCCCATTCCTACCATTATACCCGATTTTGTAAAAATCGAGCCTTTTATTTCCTTAACTCTACTTAAAAGTCTTACCGAAGTGAAGTATCTAGCACCGGGTCTAACTGTTGGATAAAGGCTAGGTACCGTTTCTAAATTATGGTTAAAAACATCAGGCGCTGAATTTAATATTGGAAATACAACTTCATCATCACATTTCAAAAAATCTGGAGTTAGAATTTCAATAGTTGTGGAAGGCGAATACCTTTTGATAGCGTCAATTGTTTTAACGTAGTGCGCCGCACCACCATCTGAGAGATCATCCCTATCAACACTAGTTATGACTACATGTCTAAGTTTCATCTTTTGAACTGAAATTCCAATTCGGTCTGGTTCCAACATATCTAGCTTAGAGGGTATTCCTGTTTTTACATTGCAAAACGCACAACCTCTCGTACAGGTATCTCCCATTATCAAAAACGTAGCATGCCCCCTTGACCAACATTCACCTATGTTTGGACAACTAGCTTCCTCACAGATAGTTTTAAGGTTGTTTCTTTTAACAAGGTTCTTAGTTTCTTTATATCCTTCGGACAAAGGAGCTTTTACCTTTAACCAAGGAGGTTTTTTTTCCATAGGAGAGGACTTGTTTTTAAGTTTTTCTGGATGCCTTACTTCAAATCTTTTATTCATCTTTCTATACCACTAAATGTGTATCTCTCTATCAGATGCCTTTAATACACTTTCGTGTATGGCTTCTGACAGTGTGGGGTGGGGGAAAATAGTATTTTCAATATTTTCTTGTATTATTTCGGCTTCTTTAGCCAAGGCGTAATTATGGATCAACTCTGTAACACCCATCCCAACCATATGCACACCTAAAAACTCTCCAGTTTCTTTATGAATTATTGTCTTAATAAAGCCATTTTCATATCCCATAGCCAAAGCTTTTCCATTAGCGCTGAAAGGAAAAGTCCCAACTTTGAATTCAATACCCTTTTTAGTTGCCTCCTTTTCAGTAAGACCAATGCTGGCAATCTCTGGATCACAATAGGTGCAGGCTGGAATTTTATCTTTTTTAATCGGATGAATTTTAAATCCAGCAACTTGCTCTGCAACAGAAATACCTTCATGACTTGCTTTGTGAGCAAGCCAAGGGGGACTAGCCACATCGCCTATCGCATAAATATTTCCCACACTTGTTCTACAATATTCGTCAACTACTATACTACCATCTGAACATTTAATGTTTATACATTCAAGATTTAGATTTTCTATATTACCAATAATGCCCACGGCTAAAATAGCTTTTTCAAACTCTAAAGTATGTATTTTATCTTCACTTTTCAATTTAGCTTCGAAAAAACTACCTTTTTCTTTAAAAGATAGAAGAGAGTGACCCTTATAAATTTTTATACCTCTATTCAAAAACTGTTTTTCAACAAAGTTTGATATATCAAGATCCTCATTAGGGAGAATATTCGGCTTTGACTCTAATAAGGAAACATCTGAGCCCATTTGAGCGAAAAAACTCGCAAATTCCACACCAATAGCACCTGAACCAACCACTAAGAGTTTGTTGGGAATTTTATCAACTTGGAGAGCCTCTTTATAGAACCATATATCACTAGACTTTTGCATACCACTTAATGCCCGCGGACGACCGCCACTGGCAATGCATATGTTTTCAGCGGTTATTTCTTTAACCACATTATTTTTAAATTTAATTTTTAGAGACTTAGTGGAATTAAACGATGCCTCACCATAAAAAATCTCAACTTTATTTTTTTTTAAAAGATATTCCACTCCAGATGATAATCTCTTTGCAATTGCACGAGATCTTTTGACAATCTCCCCGATATCTATATCTCCTAGCTGAGTTTTTATCCCATATTTTGATGAGCTTTTTATGATTTTCAGCACCTCGGCGGACCTTAAAAAGGATTTTGTAGGGATACAACCCCAATTTAGACAAATACCCCCCAAAGCCTCTTTCTCAACTATCGAAACCTTTAACCCTAACTGAGCAGCTCGGATTGCAGCCACATAACCTCCTGGGCCAGAACCTATAATTACCAAGTCAAACTCCATGAACTCCCCTTTCCAATATTTTAATAACACATAGCATTAGAAGTTAAATCAAATCCTTACGGAAGCAAGAGACAACAATCACCATATGAAAACAGCCTGTATCTATTTTTAATTGCTAAACTATATAACTCTTTTGCCTTTTTATTTCCAACAAAAGCATTAACAAGAATGAAAAGGGTAGATTTAGGAAGATGAAAATTGGTAAATAACCCCGAGCAAACTTTAAAAACGTGCCCCGGCTTGATAAAAGTATTAATTGATCCGCTATAAGCTTGAATATTATTTTCAACAGAAATATTACTCTCTAATACCCTCATCACTGTAGTACCAACAGCGATCACTTTTCCGCCTTTTTTCAAAGTATTGTTTATTTGTAACGCAGCATTTTTATCAACCTTTGCGTATTCATAATGCATTTTGTGCTTATCTATATTTCTTTCCCGAATTGGCAAGAAAGTCCCTCCGCTAACGTGCAAAGTTATAAAGCAATAAGAAATATTTTTTTTCTTTAAACTTATCAAAAAGTCATCAGAAAAGTGTAATGAAGCTGTGGGAGCTGCAACTGACCCATCGATCTCAGCAAAGGGAGTTTGATAACTTTTGAAGTCTATTTTTTTTGGACTACGTTTTTTAGTTATGTATGGTGGCAATGGCATATCACCTACATCTTTCAAGCGTGATACCAATGCTTCACCTCTAGAGTCAAATTTCATAACGCACTGTCCAAAAGTAAATGACATTACCTTAGCAGTCAGCTTTTCTGAAAAAATGATAATATCACCTTCTTTAAGTTTTCTTAGAGGTTTACAAAAAGTGGTCCAAACACTACCTTCAATTTCTTTATTAAGAGTAACGCTAATCTTTGTTTCTTGATTTCCAGAGTTCAATCTTATTATTTTCCCACTAAGCCTGCAAGGCAAGACTCGCGTATTATTGAACACGAGCAAATCATTTTTAGAAACATGTTTTAATAAGTCATCTACTTTCTTATGAAAAAAACTATTTTTCTCATACACAAGCATATTAGCCAGACCTTTTTCAGCTAAAGGGTTTAACGCTATTAGGTCTTCAGGGTAATCGTAATTATATGAGTTTAAATCATCTTCCATCACATATTACTATTATCTTTTATGCTAAATATCTTTCTAAATACACCAGGCGCAAGTATCGAGAGTGGATTCACTGAAACTCTCGGGTTGCTAGAATTTCCTTGTACTTTATAAGAAACCCCAAACACGCCCTCTCCTTTTTCTCCACCTAGAACCTTCCCAATTAGAGGAATAGCCTTCACTACACCGTTTACTATATAGACTGGTGAGATTAGCCCATTAACGTTTACAACATTCTGCTTTTTTCCATATCTTTCGTATCCACTCATTGTGAGTCCAAGCGATGGGCCAACCGCAACACCATTCTCTAACACCAATTCACCATCTTTATAATCAAAGGCCCCCTCTATTTTTGTAAACAGCAGTCCAGTACCGTTAAGGTTGTTAAGTAATCCTATAATGCTAGCAGAAGAAATTAACTGAGCTAACACTGGAGCGTTTCTTATTCTAAAATCTTCAATCTCCAATGAACCTGATATTTTAGATTTATTCTTATATAAAATCGATGCTTTGAATACCCCGCCATAACCATTTTCATAATATTTTCCTCTCCGCAATAATTCACCAGCATCGCCACCTGAAATCACAATATTATTTGCACTATTTGCACCTGGACTGATCGTTATATCGAGATTTGAATTTGGTGAAAGCTCTCCTTTTGCATATCCTCTAAGCCCTTCGAAAGATCGGATCTCACCTCTAACAGAGCCTAAGAATTTATTTTTTTTAAACGTAACCAGAATATTATTAAAAATAAAATCGAGAGGTTTATCCTTTTTCTTAATATTCAAACGCATTAAAAAATCTAGACTGACTGATCCCTTATTGGTTTTAAATTGGTTGTACTCACCGAATTTTTGAAAACTTGCGCCTTCAATTTTAATATCGGGAGTATTAATAGTTGAATAATTTATTTTTGAAATTTCGATAATTGACTTATGTGAGGCAGATCCAGATACGAAAACTTTATTTTGGGTGTATTTAAAATCGAACTCGTTATTATTTTTAAAGTTCAAATTTAGCTGACCATATTTGCCTTCAGTCTTTTTTAATGCTAACGCTGGTATATAAACAGCTGCGTTTTTGAGATCAATATTACTTTGCACTGAAGTATCATCACCCCTTTCAAGCAGTGAGAAAGACAATTTAATTGGGCCTTTTACATAAAATGTTGAAAAATATGGGAATAGCATTTCAGAATTAAGATCTTCAAAAGAAATAGTGAGGTTTTTGAATGAATCTTCACCTGAAAAACTAGAGAGCCCGTTGTTTACTGAACCCTTTATTTTTCTTTTTTCAGCTGACAACATTCCTTCAAAAAAAATAGTACCACCTATGCCTTTGAGATTAAGTGTTACCAAATTAAGTATATTTTTATCACTAATAGGCACAGGAAAATTTTTTATATTGACCTCAAACATATCTTCTTCTGGTGTCAAAAAACTATCAATTTTACTTAAAGAGATGGCTTTTGAATATATAATTGAAACCTCATTTTCTCTTTGAGAAGTGGTTAAATAATTTATCCATTTAGGTTCATTTTTTTTCTTTGGTGTCAGAGAGATTAGATCATTAATTGTCGACTTGAAAGATAGGGTTATTTCTCTATCTAGCTCAACCGAACCAGTTGGGCTAAATTCTACTGTTACATCCTTATATCTAGTCTTCGATGGCTCTATCTTATTTATTGAACTAATAGCAACATATCCCTGATTCAAATTTCCTTCGAATTCAATGTTTTCAAGTTCAACAAAAGGTTTACTATTTTGGATATAAACCAGTTTATCAATTTTTCCTTTTTGAAAATTTAATTCAATATTATTAGTTTTTAAATTGAGACTAATTTGAGCATTCGCATTAGATAAACTAATCTCTTTTTTCTCTCCTTTAAAAATGGAATTTAATAATGGATTGACTTTATCTAAATTGATTTTTTCTATTTCACCAACATGCAAAAGCAATTCAAAAGCTCCGGCATCAACCGACCTAGATTTTGGCTCTAATATGTCTATACTTGCTTTTAAACTTGCAGGATCTTCTCCTTGGAGTTTTATTTTGGATATTATTCCACCTTCAAAAGGGAAAACACCAAAAACTTTTGAGACGCTGGGCAAAATAGATTCACCTTCCCGAGCTATCGAAAATTTTGTACCATTTATTTCAAATTCTCGGCTGGCGATATCAAATTGAATATTAGATAATAATACAGAGTAATCTTTAAAAAACAGTTCTGTTTTTCCAAAAAACAAGGTCCTGCTCTTGTATAACTCTAACAATTTCAAACTTGACTTTAACTTAATTTCACCAGTTATGTTTGTTAATCCAAAATTAAGATAATTGGAGTTCAAGTTATAAGTGCCAACAAATCTAATATCATTTATTTTTTTATCAGATAAGGCAGCGTTATCAAAAAGCGTGTCTAGAAACGAACTGATCTTTTTAGGTACGTTATAAAAGTGTAAAAAATCATAAAAATCATAGTCCTGCAGCTCAAGATTAAACTTGATGATATCTGCATTTTCTATCGAAAAATCAACTTTTGATATTAAAGTTAATTTCTGAGCATTTTGCTTAAGATTTAAATTAGCTTTTGCATGAAATAATTTTGCACTTTCACTTATATAAATTTCGTTAAAATCAAATGTACGGTTTCTTAATTTTAAAACACACCTTTTAATGTAAATTGATCCAGAATTTATTTTGCTAAGGGAATTTCGAAAAGAATTTATTGCTTGTTTCAAATCTAAGCTCTCGGCTTTTTCTAGATTTAAATTGAAATTATTTGGCAATCTATATTGCACCTTCCCAATAAACACTTCGTCAATGAAACTAAAACCAAGCCAATATTTTAAGAGATCAACCTTTAAATTGATTTCATAACCAACAATTTCACTAAAGCTTTCGTGACTTGCCTTCTCAATATTTATTTCAGCAATACTAAATTTATCGAAATTTATGGATAAAAATCCTTCTGGATGTATTTCATTTTTTTCTAAAACTTGTTGAATTTTGCTTTTAAAGTAATCGGATTGCTCTAATTTCTCTAGATTTAAGTCTGATAAAAAAAGTAGCGAAATTAGAGCTCCAGAAAGTGTTAGCAACAAAACTAAGGAGACCAGCAACGAAATACGTTTACTGGCATTTGAAAAAAAATTCTTCAAATTTTTTAGACTCTTTTTAATAACTTTAAACACTTTTATTCTTGATTAATTATCAAATATAGTTCCAATATAAACTACATAAAGAAGCTAACCTATAAAAAAGTAAGGACAATGCATGGCAAACGAGATCGGCTTAAACGATAGGCTTCCAAGTTTTAGTCTGGAAGCAACAATTTTAAACACATGCAGTGAAAAAAATTTAATGGGTCACTGGACCGTCCTATATATTTATCCAAAGGACAACACATCTGGATGCACCAGACAAACAAACGATTTCAACGCAGGTTTCTCTGAATTTAAATCTTTAGGAGTTAGGATTTTTGGTTTATCTAAAGATACATTGAAAAGTCATATTTCGTTTTCTGAAAAGCTAAATTTACAATTTTCTTTGATATCTGACCCTCAAACACAGCTAATTCAAGACCTTGATGCATGGAAAGAGAAATCAATGTATGGAAAAAAGTATATGGGTGCAGAAAGATCAACTTTTTTAATTGACAAAGACTTAACAATTAAAAGGATCTGGCGGAAAGTTAAGGTTGATGGTCATATTGATGAGGTTTTTAACGCATGCAAAGAGTTGGCTGTGACCGGTTGATTAAAATGTACAAACTATCTAAATAAAAACCGTTTACCTTTATGAATGATTCAAAAAGTATTTTTAAAATTTAATATTGTCTTAATTCTAAAAATGATTTGTATCAAACAGAAAGATAGTTTAATTTTTTAAAAATGCTTACCGAGAATAATTCTAAGTCTTTTGGAACAGTTGTAAACCCGAAAGAAAATCTGGATCGTTATAATCATTTTAAGTGTTCAATAGGCTATCATGCACTCACTAAACAGTGCTAATGTTTAATTAAAAAAACTTGACTTATAAGGAAGTGGAATAAACACTTGGGTAAAAATAATCAAAGTCATAGGCAGAAAAATGTTTAGCAAATCAAAGAAAACTGAAACTAAAGATATGGTGGTGGCTCCTGTGCCAATACCACCCAAAGACAACGAACTGGATAAACCCAAAAAAGACATAACTGGGCAGCCTGAAGAAAATAAGGTCTTCACAAAAGTTGCGCCATCCGTTTTGTCAAGTGATCTAAAAGTTAAGGGTAACCTTCTAACAACCGGAGACATACAGATAGAAGGAGTTATAGAAGGAGACATTCAAGCTCATCTACTGACTGTGGGAGAAACGTCAAAGATAAAGGGCGAAATAGTAGCAGACGACGTCATTATTAATGGGAGTGTAGTTGGGCGCATTCGAGGTCTTAAAGTCCGTCTTACCAATAAAGCCAGAGTGCAAGGTGATATAATTCACAAGGCTATAGCAATTGAGACGGGAGCCCACTTCGAGGGAACGGTGCAGCGCACAGATAATCCGTTTGAAAACTTGCCAGAAAAAAAGAAGTAAGCTATTTTGAGGAAGTTAAAGATAAAAATGAAGACATGAACGTGTCTAAGTCGCCGTCTAGAACCTTCTGACTATCACTACTCTCTTCACCACTTCTCAGATCCTTTACCATTTGGTATGGATGAAGAACATATGATCTTATTTGGTTTCCCCATCCTGCTTCACCCTTCTGACTATGACTCTCTTGGATGCTTTCATTCCGTTTGCGCATCTCAAGTTCGTATAATCGGGATTTTAATGCTGACATGCAGTTAGTTCTATTTTGATGTTGAGATTTTTCGGAGCTTGTCACAACTATACCTGTTGGCAGATGTGTTATTCTAACCGCTGAATCGGTTTTATTTGCGTGCTGTCCACCGGGGCCTGAAGATCTAAAAGTATCTATTCGCAAGTCTGATGGATTAATTTCTATATCAAAATTGTCATCAAC
This sequence comes from uncultured Alphaproteobacteria bacterium, assembly GCA_902584635.1. Taxonomy (GTDB): domain Bacteria; phylum Pseudomonadota; class Alphaproteobacteria; order Rhodobacterales; family Rhodobacteraceae; genus CACIJG01. The sequence continues at coordinate 17,842 of CACIAQ010000006.1, read as the reverse complement.
AACTGGGTATACCCAAACAGAAGAAAACGAAGTGTGTCTTCTTGATGAGCTGTCAAAAGGAGAAATACGAACCAAGCGATGAACTCCACTCTCTGACCGCAACCATCCGTACGCATTATTTCCAATAATCTTATAACAGCATGATTTGATACCAGCTTCATCACCTTGACTTTCAGAAATTAGTTCCAGCCTATATTTTTTCTTTTCGGCCCATCTATAATACATTCTAGCAAGCATTTGTGCCCAGTCGCAGCTCTCGGTCCCTCCAGCACCAGAGTTTATTTCTAAAAATGCATCATTTGAATCTGCTTCTCCATCCAATAAGGATAGAACCTGTACCTCTGTAACCTCATTTTTTAGCCTTACAAAGGAACTTTCTAACTCGATCAAAAGAGACTCATCTTTTTCATCTGACCCAATTTCAAACAATGTTTTAATATCATTAAACTCATTTCTGAGTTTACTAAAGGTCTCAAATTGTTCCAATAATGCTTGCCTCTCTCTCATTAAACCCTTGGCCACAGTTTGATCTTTCCATATTTCAGGATTTTCACACTCCGAGGTCTTTCTAGATATTCTGTCATTGAGAGTCCCAAACTCAATCCTCCTTGAAATTAAATTAAGGGAGCTGGAAATCTCAGAAATATATTTTTGTATTTCTGCACTCATAAAATATCTCCGCAAGAAACTAGTTATAGAATTGATGGAGCCTTTAATATATTAAATACAATGTATAGAGAATAAAATCTAGTATTTGTGCTTTGTAAATATCAAAATGGAAATAAAAATATAACTAAATAGCTTGTATATTGTGTCTTGATTGTTTACTTTAACGAAGCGAGCCAGTGGAAAAAATCTGGCATTTACTAAGAATTAAAATGTGTCTTTTTTACAAACTGTCTTTTAAGACTGATAAAAATAGATATGAGGATAAATAATTGTTTGGACAGGAAAAAATTAAAATTTATTTTCTTTCCTCTAAAGGCGAGATTTCACTATGGAAAAGAAACTACTTATTGATGCAGCGCATCCTGAAGAGACGAGGGTTGTTGTCGCAGAGTCTTCTCAAACTCACGATTTTGACTTTGAGAATAATGAAAAAAACCAAATTACAGGAAACATATACCTTGCTAAGGTGACCAGAGTAGAGCCTTCTTTACAAGCTGCCTTTCTTGATTATGGAGGTAATAGGCATGGCTTTTTGGCATTTTCAGAGATTCATCCTGACTATTACCAGATACCCTTAGCTGACAAGGAGGCCTTGATAGCAGAACAGTTTAAAGCTGAAGAAAGTGCTCAAAATAAAGAGCTCGAAATAATTACAAACGAAGATAAAGACTATCTAGGAGATGGAATTAAAAGTCTTGAAGGGGCTTATGGGCTCAACGCTAGTAGTGAATTAGGTCTAAACAATAATCAAACAGTTGATGTTGGGGATAGGGATAATTCAGCTGAAATAGTAGAAGAGGACCCTTTCCCGGAAAAAAGACCTCTACAAAGAAAATATAAAATTCAAGAAGTAATAAAAGTTCGTCAGATACTTTTGGTTCAGGTAACTAAAGAGGAAAGGGGAAATAAAGGTGCAGCTTTGACTACTTATCTTTCGATAGCTGGAAGATATTGCGTTTTGATGCCTAATTCCTCGAGGGGTGGAGGAATATCAAAAAAGATAACTGCTCTTAAGGATAGATTAAAGTTAAAAAAAATTATTGAAGACTTAGTGTTAAAACCCAATAGCGGTTTAATTATTCGAACGGCTGGTGGAAAACGCACAAAAACAGAAATTAAGAGAGACTATGAATTCCTGCTCAAAGCTTGGGAGGCAATAAAAGAACAAACATTAAGCTCTCTAGCTCCAACTTTAATTCATGCTGAAGGAAACCTTATAAAAAGAGCTATTAGAGATCTATATGATAGAGATATTAAGGAAATAATAGTAGAAGGAGAGAATGCTTATAAGGAAGCTAAAGCCTATCTTAAGCTTCTAATGCCATCACATGCAAAATATGTAAAAAAATACAATGGGAAGGTACCTATATTCTCATTCTATGAAGTTGAAAACTATCTTCAGGAAATGTTTAATCCTATCGTCCAACTAAAGTCAGGAGGCTATATTGTGATTGGGATTACGGAGGCTTTGGTAGCCATTGATGTAAATTCTGGAAGAGCCACAAAAGAAAGAAGCATAGAGGAAACTGCACTTAAAACTAATCTCGAAGCAGCTTCTGAAATAGCCCGACAATTAAAATTAAGGGATTTAGCTGGTCTTATAGTTATTGACTTCATAGATATGGAGGAAAAGAAAAACAATATTGCCGTCGAAAAAATGATGAGAGATTGCATTAATCTAGATAGAGCAAGAATGCAAATAGGAAGAATTTCGTCTTTTGGCCTACTTGAGATGTCAAGGCAAAGATTGAGACCAGGGATGCTAGAGTCAACAACTATGCCTTGCTCATTTTGTCATGGAACAGGTGTCACTCGCTCCGATGAGTCATTAGCTCTTCAAATATTAAGGGATTTAGACAAGGAGGGATCTAGAGCAAAAATAAAAGATACTCTATTGGTAAAGGCTCCAGTCCAGACAACAAACTATTTAATAAATAGCAAAAGAGATCACATCCTTGTTATTGAGCAACGATATCAAATTAAAATAGAATTACATGCTGAAACAAATTTAATTTCTCCACATTATTTAATAGAGGATGCGTTTAGTGAAAAGCGATTCAAAAAAAACACGGATAGGAATAAATCGAGATCCAAAAAGAAAGATAGTGAGAATAAAAAGGAAGATCCCGAGTTGAAATATAATCAGAAGATGTCTGCTAATACTATTAACGAAAGCCAATTAGAAGATGCTGAGGAACAAAAAAAGAAGAAAAGGAGAAGGAAAAGAAAGCATCAGAAAGAATTGGACATACCTACTCAAACTGAAAAGAAAGTAGTGACCCATAATGAACCGCTACCTCCGATAGAAAGCGACAGTTCAACTAATACTAATTTAATTAGCGGTAGTAAAATAAGTCACAAAAAAATTGATCATTCTGGACAAAAAGAAAACAAAGAAAAGACTTCAAAAACTCGAACTAAAGCTAGTGCAAAAAAAACAATAGAGGGGCTAAATACTGACGATGACAAGCCGACAGAAAATAACGAAAGCAGTCGAGATTCCAAAATGGGTAAAAAAGGTTGGTGGGACCGCTAGCTTCCAACGACCTACAAAATTTCACTTGCAAAGATTGTGTTGATAATGTAACGATCCATCTTATTTCTCTCCGATATTACACCACTGTGGACTTTAGCTATGAAAAAAAATGAATTGGAAATCGAAAAATCTTTTATTGATTACCTAGTGAAAATGTTAAAAGATAAAAAATTGTCTTCTTTAGAAATTACACGTAAGTTAGCCGATAAACACAAACTTAAAATAAAGATTAACAATTCTATTTCTGTTCCAGCATATCAAGAAACAGGGTCAATAAGGGTTGATTATGGCTCTGCTGAAAAGAAAGAATTTATTTCAAAAGAGACCTCCCAGAAATCGTTATCAGACAGTAACATTATAAAATCTCCAATGGTTGGGACGATTTATTTGTCACCCTCGCCAGAAGAGGCAACATTTATCCATGTCGGGAAAAAGGTAAAAAAGGGCGATACAATCTTAATAATTGAGGCCATGAAAACAATGAATCAGATCCCTTCAACATTAGATGGAACTGTTAAAGAAATATTAGTTAGCAATGAGAGCCCTGTAGAGTTCGATACACCACTTGTAGTCATAGAAACGTAAATGTTTAAAAAAATATTGATAGCTAACAGAGGTGAAATTGCACTTCGAGTCATCAGGACGTGTAAGGAAATGGGAATTAAAACTGTTGCAGTATATTCTCAAGCTGATGTAGACGCAATGCACGTAAGGATGGCAGATGAAAGCGTGTGCATTGGTCCAGCTGAAAGTGCAAAAAGTTACCTTTCAATTCCTTCAATTATATCTGCTTGTGAAATTACTGGAAGCGAGGCCGTGCATCCAGGCTATGGTTTTCTATCTGAAAATGCAAAATTTGCTGAAATATTGGGAGACCATGGCATAAAGTTTATCGGTCCTTCTGTTTCTCATATCAATATAATGGGTGACAAAATAAATGCGAAAGTCCAAATGGAAACATTTAACGTTCCTTGTGTTCCAGGCTCCGATGGTGAAGTCAAAGGTATTCATGATGCCTATATTATTGCAAAAAAAATAGGCTACCCTGTACTATTAAAAGCTGCCTCTGGAGGTGGAGGTATAGGTATGAAAATAGTATCTAGCGATGATCAATTAGAGACATTGTTTTTGCAAGCAAAGTCAGAAGCAAAAAAGAGCTTTAACGATGATACAATATACATAGAAAAATACTTGGAAAAACCTAGACACATTGAAATTCAAGTTTTTGGAGATGGCAAGGGTAAAGCAGTCCATTTGGGAGAAAGAGATTGTTCCCTTCAACGAAGACACCAAAAAGTACTGGAAGAGACACCTAGCCCCGGAGTTAACTCAAAGGAGATTGCAAAAATAGGAAGTATTTGTTCAAATGCTATTAGTAAAATGAAATACGAGGGAGCAGGAACTATAGAGTTTTTATATGAAAACAAAGAATTTTTTTTCATTGAAATGAATACAAGACTACAAGTTGAGCATCCTATAACAGAAGCTATTTATGGAATAGATTTGGTAAGGGAACAAATAAGAATAGCTTTTGGAAAGGGTATGTCACTTTCTCAGGAAACTCTTAGTCCTAAAGGTCATGCAATAGAATGCCGAATTAACGCCGAATGCCTTCCAAATTTTTTGCCTTCGCCAGGAAATATAAAAGAATTCCATTCACCAGGTGGTATAGGAATTAGGATGGATAGTGCCATTTATAATGGGTTTTTGGTTCCCTCTCACTACGATAGCCTAATAGGAAAATTAATTGTACATGCAGATAGCAGATCGATGGCTCTTAGCAGGCTATCTCGAGCTCTTGATGAACTAATTATAGATGGAGTTCATACCACTGTAGATCTTTTTAAAAAAATATTAGATGAAGAGGACTTTAATAGCGGAGAATATAATATCCATTGGCTGGAGCACTGGCTTGCGGATCAGGTAAAGTAATTGATTTCACACTCTCATAAACCAATAAACCCAAAGACAATAATAAATCTTTATAGAAATGGTATTTTCCCAATGGGAGACCACAACGATGATGATCAGGTTTTTTGGTGCAATCCTATAATAAGAGCAGTAATTCCTATTTCAAAATTGCACATCTCAAGGAGCTTAAAAAAGCTGTGCTTCAAAAAGAACTTTGAGTTTTCAATTAATCATGATTTCCCGACAATTATCTCTAACTGTGCTAATAGGGAAGAGACATGGATAAATAAGTCAATTGTGAGCATTTATAACAACTTGCACGATTTAGGGTACGCTCACTCAATAGAAGTTTGGGAGGAAAAAAAATTAATAGGTGGGTTGTATGGTGTAGCCATTGGAAACGTATTTTTTGCAGAAAGTATGTATTCTAAAAGTCCAAATGGATCAAAAATAGCGTTAATAGCTTTAATGGGTATTTTGGCATTACATAAATTTTCATTGTTAGATATTCAATTTATGACTAATCATCTTAAAACAATGGGAGCGAAGGAAATATCAAGAGGTTTGTTTGTGTCTCTTGTTAAAAAAACAAACGCCAGTAAAACAAAGTTCGCGTTGTTAAGCTCATGCGTAATCGACAAAAATCTAATCAACATTGCCGAAGCGAAGTCGTTAGTTACTGGTATTCGCGAATTTAAGCATCAAGTTTAAAAGACTTGTAGAGCCCTGTGTATACAAAATCTCTTGATCATTTAATAACATAACATCTGAGCCCCCAGGTAGGATCGATATATAGCTACCTCCTAATAGACCCTCCAGTTGGACAGAGGCTTCAGTGTCGTCTGGAAAATTAAATTCCTTATCAAAACCCATCGTTACTATTGCATAGAAGCTCTCTGGATCTATTGAAATACTTTTAACTGACCCAATATTTACCCCGGACATCTTTATTTTGCTTCCTACTACTATCCCATCTATATTCTCAAAACGGGCTTTCAAGATAAAAAGTTCGGCATTGAAAAATTTATTATCGACTGTTACATAAACATAAAAAACAAATAAACCAGTAATCAATAATATTACGAAACCAAGCAAAGCATCAAGAGTATTAACTTTCATTCTTTATTTTCTCTGGTTTCCAAGCTTTATAGTCAGATTGGTACCCATTTAAATCTTCATTTTTATCTCCAGATCTTACTATTTCGGGTTTATAGGCACCGTCTAGACCAGTTAAATTACCAATAAAAGGTTTTTGCCACTCATATGTAGTTTCGTTTTTGGTCGGACATGAATTAGTAATAAACCTTAGCCAACTATTCCATTCAGGACTAATTTTTGAGGCATCAGATTGATAAGAATAGGTACACCACCGATTTCTTTTATTTCTACTTTCATAAAAATGATTACCGAAGTAATCCTCTCCCACTTTTTTACCATTTAAATAAGTGTATACCATGGTACCTACAGTATTCCCATTCCACCAAGTGAATAAAAACTTTAATACCTTTTTAATAACCATTTTATGCTTACCCTAAGACGCAGAAGCGGGTTCCTCAGAACTTTCGCTATATATCAACAATGGCTCGGTATCTTTATCGACCGCGTCTTCGTTTACTACTATTTCCTCAACCGATTGTAATGAAGGCAATTCAAACATTGAATCCAATAAAAGCTTCTCTAATATAGAACGTAAAGCTCTAGCACCTGTTTTACGCTTTATTGCCTTATTTGCGATACTTTTCAGCGCCTCCTCAGTGATTGTGAGCTTTACACCCTCTAGTTCAAATAATTTTTTGAATTGTTTGACAAGTGCATTCTTTGGTTCTGACAATATTTTGATCATAGCTTCGATATTCAAATCATTTAAGGTTGCTACAACAGGCAACCTACCAACGAATTCAGGGATAAGTCCAAACTTTAAAAGATCCTGAGGCTCAACATCGCTAATTATATCTCCAATTTTTCTACTATCTGGGCCACTAACATCAGCTCCAAAACCTATACTCTTAGATTCACCTCTCGAAGAAATTACTTTTTCAAGACCGGCGAAGGCACCTCCACAAATAAAGAGAATATTAGTTGTATCAACTTGTAGAAACTCTTGCTGAGGATGTTTTCGTCCGCCTTGAGGCGGCACAGAAGCAACAGTACCCTCCATGATCTTCAAAAGAGCTTGCTGAACGCCTTCACCAGATACATCTCTCGTAATTGATGGGTTATCAGTCTTTCGACTGATCTTATCGATTTCATCTATGTAGACAATCCCTCTCTGTGCCTTTTCTACATTATAGTCAGCCTGTTGTAATAATTTGAGTATAATATTTTCAACATCTTCTCCTACGTAACCTGCTTCTGTAAGAGTAGTAGCATCTGCCATAGTAAATGGAACATCCAAAATACGCGCTAGTGTTTGAGCAAGAAGAGTTTTGCCACAGCCAGTCGGCCCTATAAGCATAATATTTGATTTCTGTAGTTCTACATCTCCCTTTTTGGGAGAGTACCCTATTCGCTTATAATGATTATGAACTGCTACAGATAAAATTTTCTTAGCAGAAGTCTGCCCGATTACATAGTCATTCAATACCTCAAAAATTTCTTTAGGAGCAGGAATTAGGGATTTTGCATCCTTCCCTTCGCTTGTCTTAACCTCTTCTTTAATAATATCCATGCATAATTCAACACACTCATCACATATAAACACTGTTGGTCCAGCTATAAGCTTCTTCACTTCATGCTGGCTTTTACCACAAAAAGAACAAAAGAGCGTATTTTTATTAGATGTCGATCCAGACTTACTCATAGTTTCCTATATTAGTAGGTTTATAAATTCTGCCAAGTTTTTTTATCAAAATGCAATATTTATTCCACTTTTTCTGATTCAGCACTCTCTCTGCGGTCAATAATTTTATCTATGATGCCCCATTCAAGTGATTGTTCTGGCGTCATAAAGTTATCTCGATCTAAAGCCTTTTCTACTGCACTTATCTTTTGTTCAGTGTGCTTCACATAAATCATATTTAATCTCTTCTTAAGATCAAGAATCTCTTGAGCATGAAGAGCAATATCTGACGCTTGACCTTGAAAGCCTCCTGAAGGTTGATGAACCATTACCCTACTATTTGGTAAACAAAATCGCATACCTTGTTCGCCAGCAGCTAGCAAAAGAGATCCCATTGAAGCTGCTTGACCCACACACATGGTAGCTATTTTTGGTCTAATGTACTGCATTGTGTCATAGATAGACAAACCGGATGAAACTACACCACCGGGAGAATTAATGTACATAGAAATTTCTTTTTTTGGATTTTCTGCTTCTAAAAATAGCAACTGAGCTACAACTAAAGTCGACATTCCATCATGTATAGGTCCTGAAATAAATATAATTCTCTCCTTTAAGAGCCTTGAGAAAATATCATATGCCCGTTCACCTCTTGCGCTTTGTTCCACAACCATTGGAACCAATGTATTCATGTAAGCATCATTAATATCTTTCATCATAACTCCCTTTATTTTTTTCTCTACAATTTAGTTAAGTTTTTCCATCTGCTCTTTGAATTTCTCTACAGAAAGCTTTTTTTCTTTGAGAGTAACCGTTTCAAGTATACTATTTACCACTTTTTCTTCAAACAGCGGACCTCTTATAGCTTGCTGGGCTTGGGGATTAGACTTAATGAACTTAAGATAGTCTTGTTCCTGCCCAGGATATTTTTTGGACTCATCTTCAAACGCAGTGTTCAACTCAGCCTCGTTTAAATCTAACTTATTCTCTATTCCAAACTCAGCAAAAAACAATCCTACCCTTACACGACGCTCAGCAATCTTTCTATCTTCGTTTGTGACATTGGCTGTTTGATCTGGAGAAGCACTATTGCTATCTATTTTATCCTTTTTCATAGCTATTGAGTTTGCCTCAGTTGTTACTAAAGACTCTGGCAATTCGAATTTGAGTTCTTTCTCGAGCTTATCCATTAATTGCTTTTTGAGTAAAACTCTTGCAGCTTGTTCGAATTCAGTTTCTACTTGTTTCTCGAGATTTTCTTTAAGTTGCTTAAGGCCCTCCAAACCAAACTTCTTTGCTAATTCATCATCAACTTTTGGTAAAACAGGGCTTAATACTTCTTTTATTTTACATTTGAACTCCACGTCTTTACCTGAAAGCTCTTGGTTCCCATAGTTTTCGGGAAATGTAACCTTTACCACTTTTTCCTCATTTTTTTTAAGACCAATTAATTGATCCTCAAAACCTGGAATGAAATTATTTGAGCCTAAGACAAGCGGAAAGTCTTTGCTAGAACCGTTTTCAAAGGGCTTACCGTCCTTGAAACCTTCAAAATCTAGTGTAACCTGATCTTTTTTCTTAGATTTATTACCATCTTTTACAGGCCTATAGTCAAGACTACTCTCTCGAACATTGTTCATAGCGTCATCTAACGATTTTTTATCAGGTTCAGCAATTTGTTTCTCCAGAACTAATTTTGAAAGATCAAACTTTGGTATAACTGGCATACACTCATATTCTATCGAGAGCTGCACGTCATCCCCTACTTTCCACTCTTTATTTAACAGTTCTATTTTTGGTTCGTAGGCTGGCTTATCTTTCTCTTTATCGAAGTGATTTTTTACAGCAGTGTCTGTAGCACGTTTCATGGCTTCTGATAACAAGGTCTCGCCATGCATTTTTTTCAATAAGCTTACAGGAACCTTTCCTTTTCTGAAACCTTTCATCTGAATAGATGGTTGCTCTTTCTCTAGCTGCTGATCAACATCTCTATTTAATTCAGACGCTTTGAGCGTAAATTCATATTTTCTTTTTAGTTTATCTTTTAAAATTTCTTTGAATTTCATTTTTGCCTCAAGCTGTTGTACAGACAAAATTTTTAGGTACTTATGCCTGCATGATTTGCAAATTCAATACCGCTTTATGCAAGATTACAAGTGTTTTTGCAATAGATTTTCAAAAAAAATTGAATATGATTTGATGACCATCCAAAAGATCATTTTATCAGGGATATCGAAAAATAAATTGGAGTGATAATTTTAAAATCACAAACATAACTTCTATCGAAAAAGGACATAAAAGATGCATAACGAAAAGATATTTGGAGTAAAAGAGGCTCATGAGTTTTTGAAAAACGTTACCGCTCCGTGGATACAGGATTTAAAACTTCAAGTCGACAGTGTTTCAAAATGGAAATGTAAATTTACACTAAATTACAGCGAAAAACTTGTTAGATCAGGCGATATTATTTGCGGGCAGGCTATAGTAAGTGCAGCCGATACAGCAATGATTGTCGCTGTTATCAGCTCAATTGGTAAATATCAAGAGATAACAACAGTTGATATTACTTGTAAGTACTTACGCCCCTTAATGAAAAAAGGAGGTTCATTGCAAACAGAGATATTGAAACTCGGCCGGCTTCTTGTTGTAGGTCGTATTACAATTAAAGATATTGAATCCGATAAACTCGCGGCGGAAGTAAGTTGTACATATGCTAGGCTTTAACAGCACATACTTTAGAAAAATAAGTAAAAAATTAGAATGATTTAAATGGAGTATGGAAAAAAAAATACAAAAATAAATGATGTAGGTGAACAATCTTTTTTTGGAGTTTCATCTATGACAAATAGACTGGTAACCGTTGGGATGTTGAAACCGATGGAGGCCTTAAAGACTGCTAACCCCAAAAAATGGCACTATGGCAACTCTTTTGACCCTGCAAAAATAGATAATAACTATTCATCATTTACAAAAATTTTAACTGACCTCGGTGTAAAGATTTTATGGATGAAGCCCAAAAATAACAGAATTGCAGATTCTATTTTCACATATGATGCATCATTTATGACACCAGAAGGTGCAATTCTTTTGTCTCCTGGAAAACCGCTCAGAAAAGGGGAAGAGGAAATACATGAGGCTTTCTACAAAAAAAATAATATCCCAATAATAGGGAGATTGTCAGGAGCAGCTATCGCAGAGGGCGGAGATATTTTTTGGGTAGATAAAAAGACAGTTGCGATGGGGAAAGGCTTTAGAACAAATCAAGAAGGAATAGAACAAATAAAACTTATTTTGAATGCGTTTGATGTAACGGTTATTTCTTTTGATCTGCCTTTTTTTAAGGGATCAGAGGCTTGTCTTCATATGATGTCACTTATAAGCGTAGTGGATGATAAAAAAGCTCTAGCATTTAAGCCTCTTCTGCCCATTGGCTTAGTAGAATTATTGGAAAAAAAAGATTACACCTTTATTAGAGCGCCAGAGGATGAGTTTATTTCTAGTGAAGGTCTAAACATTAATGTCCTTGCTATTAAACCTGGTGAATGTGTGATGATCTCTGGTTTTCCTGAAACAAAGAAAGCTCTACAAAGAAATGGCATATATGTGCATACGTTTGAGGGCAATTCTTTGTGTATTGGATGTGAAGGTGGGCCCACCTGTTTAACCAGACCAATATTAAGAGAATAAAATTCACTAGACCAGCATAAAAAACTAAATGTGGTTTTATTTTCTCAAAAACTTTTCTTTTCTGTCAGGTTTTGGAGCATCTAAATCTAATCCCCTCTGTCATAACTTATTTGACCTAAAGCACTGATTTATTATCATTTAAAGGTGTTTATGCAATTAGGTAATAAAAAAAAATGATAACTCAACTTTATACATCTTTGGCGACTGGTTTCTTTCTTCTTTTGACAGTTAGAATATTTGCTATTAGAGGAAACCCTCTTTTCAACTTCATTAGTTACGGAAAAGATAATGAAGAGATAGTTCATAGGGTTGTGAGAGGTCATGCAAACTTTATTGAGTATGCCCCCTTATTTTTTATTTTACTTTATCTTGCCGAAGAAGCTGGAACACATAATCATATGCTTCATAGTCTAGCTATTATGTTTATGATTGGAAGATTAATGCACGGCATATTGTTTTCTTTCATGTTGAGAAAAAGTATTATTCTCCGAGGGGGAGGTATATTTCTAACAATGATGGCACTCGGGTTAGTTGGACTACTCAATTTTGTTCAGTACCTTGCTATCTACTTTTAACATCCACCTACTAAGTACATTTAAATCATAACCTTTGCCATATATCTGCCCTTCCCCAGAGGCAATCCACTCCCCTAACCTACCAATAATGTCAAAAGGACAGTCTAAATTACGTAATTTTTTTATAAAACTATGCCTAAACGAATGAAAAAAAATTGGGCATATAATATCTATGACTTTGTGCATGGAATCGTTGATCACATATAATTTTGTTAATGTGTTGGTTTCAGAAAAACAGGTCCACATATAGATTTGCACGGTACACCTTAGTTTTGAAGCTTTTCCAAAGCAAATCGGTGAACTGGAAAAGGCTTGTCATAGTCTGTAGAGCCAAAAGGGGCTAGAAAGCAAAAAATGCATATGACAGCATTCCACTTTGAATTTTCTGAACCGTTATCACGAATCAAGCGCAATGTAAGCAAAAGCGCCATGTTTGCGCTTAACGACACCCACCTATGCAAGTCTGCTGCAACAAAAGCAGCCAATAAAGGAAATAACACTGCAAAAACAATTATAAACATATCTAATCGACTGGATATCAACTGTAGTGCCCGAGCTGTCAAAATAATTATATATAAAACACCTGGTATAAAAAAAAGATAACCATATTTGTGGGCATGATAACCATTATCTACGAAGAGAGAGATTAGGTTATTTGTGCAGTGCTTCAAATTTTCCTTAAATGTATCACCATTAATTTCAATATAGCCACTCCATAGCCCATGTTGGTTAAACGCATTGGGGATATTCTGTTTCATAATTGCATTGTAAGATACCTCTGAAAAATCAGTTTTTCCAAACAAAGCAATCACAGCAACGGCTAAAAGCACAGTAATAACTGGCGCAATATTAAAAAGAGTTAAGCGAAATGGTTTTTTTTTGCAAGAATCTAAAAAATAAAACGCATAAAGTTGGGCAGGAATAGTAAAAATAAATAGTTCGTGTATCAACACACCGATAAACAGCAAGAAACAAAACAACAACGTGCCACGCACGAATAAAATATTCAGAACTGCAACACTCAACACGAACACATCTAATGTGCCAGTGTTGTAGCCGGAATGAATTATTAAAGCCGGTGAAAAGGCGAGCCCTAGCAAAAAAAGTCTATTAGTTATTGATCTTTGGAAGCAATATACGACAAGTAATATAACCAAGATTGTAACTATGAAGTGATGCACTACAATTGCAAAAACGTATTCATTTTCAAAAATCGTATTTAGATTTGTCCCTGAAAAAATTGTGCCCACCAGTCCGCGCCGAAAAAACCCAAAATCAAACCATGAAACATAAAGCGGCCAAACCCTTCCATAAGACATTATGCCCAAGTCCGTGACCATCCACCTATTAATTATAAAAAAAGAATAGGTTGTTGCCATAAAGAAAATAATAACGAGCGATGAGAGTTGCTTTTTTCTAATAATCATATATTCATCCTTTTAAAAAAGCGCTCTGGGATATTTCTTATAATCACCATGATGAGCTGCCATATAGGCTTGACATAAATGACGTTTTGTTTCTTTTGCACGGCTTTGAGCACACCAACTGCCACTTCTTCGGGTTGTCCTATGAGTTTAGAAGGCAAATCCATGCCATCAATCATCTTTGTCGCAACGAAACCTGGCAGGACCGTTACCACGTGGACGTTTTTTTTTGAAAGCCGGTTACGCAATCCTGAAAGAAAGACGGTGAAGCCGGCCTTGGCCGAACCGTATATATAATTTGTTGCTCGTCCACGCTCGCCAGCAACAGAGCTTATACCAACCAAACAACCTGAGCCTCTCGCCTCAAAACTATTGGCGAGCACAGCCAGAATACTCGCAGGACCTTCGTAGTTGCTACGCATAACCATTGAGGTGACTTTCATATCTCGCTCGTTTTCTGTCTGATCGCCCATATAACCTACGGCGCATACAGCAATGTCTGGTAGCAATGGAAGTTGTTCTACAAACTGCTCGTGTGATGCAATGTTTAAAGCGTCAAAATCATGCCATGTCACAGTCACCTTATAGCGTAGCTCAATGTCAGATTTATCCGCTGCCAAACTATCCGGATTTCGAGCGGCAAGTTGTATGTCATACCCATTTTTGGCAAAAAGATGGGCTATTGCCATTGCGATAGCGCTACGTGCGCCCAAAATCAAAGCGATGCCTTTGCTCATAGTCCCAACCTTTCTGATTGAGCCGAACCAAAAACGGCAGGAATAGCCCCTTTATTCCTGTATGATAAATAATCTTTTGCTCGAGGTTCGGAATGCTGAAAAACGTTGCGTGACATGCGACTGTCTTTGGCAAGATAAAACCTACCACCATATTCCAGAGTGATACTGTCCAATCGTTTCATCAAATCCAAAGATCCCTTATTAACGGGGAAATCTAACGCCAGTGAATAGCCTTCCATCGGGAATGAGAAATTACTGTCCTGTGCACCAAAGCGCTTTAAAACAGCTAAAAACGAACCTACTCTTGTACTTGCAATAGCAGAAAGGAGGGCTCGCAGGCCATCATCCGCAGTTTTGAGTGGCAAAACGCATTGGAACTGAGCAAAACCTCGCCGTCCATAGATTTTGTTCCAGCCCAGTATGGAGTCTAATGGATAGAAATAACTGTCCCAATCAACCAACTGCTGGTCTCGTTTTCGTTTGCCATTCCAGTAGTAGAGCTCATTAAAGGCTCGAACACTTAGACTGTTCAATGACCAACTTGGAAACTCTAGAGGGACTCTGAGCTTGCGCTTGCGGGGTATTTGTAGCGGTGTTTTGCGATATTTTGACGGAACTATGAGAGCATCTGCGTGCTCACCCAGCATAATAAGTGAACGCCCGATGGATTTACCCTTTTGAAGGCAATCAATCCATGCTACAGAATATGTCACATCATGTGACTGTTCGAAAAGTTCAATGGCATGACCGATATTGTCCGCTACCAAGGTACGCTGTTCAATCCATGCAGATTGTACGGGGCGCAAACGAATAGCCGCGCGAAGCACAATTCCTGTAAGACCCATGCCACCCAAAGTCCATTTAAAAAGATCGGAGTTTTCAATAGCTGAGCAGCGTTTAATACTACCGTCACTAGTGAGTAAGTCTATCCATTCAACATATTTAGCAAAACTACCTTCCTTATGATGGTTCTTACCATGAACATCCGCCGCAATCATTCCACCTAATGTTACAAACTTAGTGCCGGGAGTGACGTAAGGAAACCAACCAAGCGGCAAGAACACATCAATAATATCTGCCAGCAGCACACCTGCCTGAGCCACCAACTGTCCATGTTCAGCATCGAATGCCAACATGCGATTAAAATACTTCATGTGGAGAGTGTTTTGGGTACTCACCGCACTGTCGCCATAGGCTCTTCCATTACCGCGTGCAATGGCATTTCCTTTCAAAACGAGCGCTCGCAGGTCTTTCTCGTTGCGAGGGGCGCTAAGCTTTGCGTCAATGCGTGGATATCGTCCCCATCCCGACAGTATCATTGGGCCTGCACCTTTTCTGTATCTATAAATACATAACGGCGATCTAAGTTGTATTTGACTACATAGCCAATGCCTAACCCTAGCACGGCGCCAATTTCACGCATGGCATGTGTTTGCCAAACAAACCAAAAAACAGTTTCCAAGCCCCAAAATATCGCTGTGGTTACAAGACCCATAGCTGAGTAAAGCGAAAACCGCTTGCTGTGTGCTTTCACACCCACGCTCATGTCCCTAAATATCCAACGTTTGTCTAAAATATATTTTATGACCAATCCCACTGTAGTTCCCGCACCAACCGCTAATACGAAAAGTATGCCACTGTCGCCAAACCGTAACGCGACACGTTGGGTAGCGAGGTTGGCAAGAGTCGCCAGAATAGCAAATAAAGCGTAGCGAATAACCAATACCGATAGCTTCATATTAGAACACCTGCTATTGCAAACCCAGACATTAGCAAAAAGGACCCCTGGCTAACCCTGTCTTTAAGTGCAAAAACAATGGGGTCATCATGCATTAACCCGCGGTGTGTGAGCAATACCATTCGTGTTAACCAGTAGAGCAATACGCAACAAATGCCCCAAAGAGCGTTTGGTGTGGCATAGAGTTCTCGTACAGCTGTAGAGTTCAGATAGAGCGCCATCACAAGCACAGAGATATAGCCTGCAGCAAGCCCCACAGTGCTGATGATGGGTAAATCCTCTACCTGATAGCCCCGTCCTTTCGCTATCAATATACCACGCTCAGCCATGTCCACTAGTTCGGTTTGGCGCTTCACAGCAGCGAGTGAGAAAAAGAAGAAAATTAAGAATGCCAGTAGCCATAATGACAGTTCAATACTTGTTGCCACACCCCCAGCGACAATACGCATTGTGTAAAGTAATGCTAAAACACAAATGTCCAAAATAATCTTGCGTTTCAAATATAGCGAATACAATTTGGTGAGGAAATAATAAGTAGCGAGTGTCAGTAGGGACATCCAGCTTAGCAAAGCTGCTAGTGACATACCTGCTAACAGTAGAGCCAATGCTAAAAAACCGCCAAACCTGATGGGTAAATTACCAGAAGCAAAAGGACGCAATCGTTTACGTGGGTGTGCTCTGTCCGCATCCAAATCAAGCAAGTCGTTCAGAACATAGACGCTGGACGCGACAAGGCTAAAAGCAAAAAATGCTAATAAACTGCTCATTGTCGTTGACACATTGAGCTGATGTGCTGCCAACATGGGTAGGAATATTAATACGTTCTTTAGCCACTGATGTGGGCGCAACACTTTGATGTAGGGGTGCAAGGATTTTTCGGTTGTTTCCAAGTGCTCAAATGGTTTACCAAGAGCCTCAGCTTGGAGGCGCACAGATGGTGTCGAATTTACAGTCACAACCTTGTTAGACACTCGCCAGACTGCCAAATCTGCGGCTGCATCACCCATGTAGCAAAAGCCACCGGATCCAAAGCGCTGCGTAAGGAACGAGGCTTTATTGGAGCCTTTGAGGTTATGTGCGACACCAGAACCATGCACCTCGTCAAAAATCTGAAGATGTTCGGCGATTTCTTTTGCGAATATCTGATTAGAGGCCGTCACCAATGCAGTCCGCCCGCCTTGTTCTCTATGCCTACGGATAAACTCAATCACCAACTTATCGTAAGGCAAGGAAACTACATCAATATCGGCTTCAGATTGCAGATATGATTTTAAGGCAGCTTTCCCTCGCAATAGCGCTTTAGCTGACAAAAAAGGCGTTTGCCAGTTTTTGCGAAACGCACACCAAAAAGACTCATGTAGAATATCAGACTTGAGTAGCGTACCATCCAAATCAACGACCAACATTTCATTTGTGAGTATCACCATAAATTCTCTTAAAATCTCGTTTCTATCAAGTCAAGAGTAAACAAAACCTATAATTGAGTCATTAGATAGAAATATAACTCCTATTTATCAAACGTGCTATAACATATCTTAGATTTTTTTGCTGTCCTAAAGAATACATAATCTTTCCCCTATCCTTTCAATTTTAGGTAAAGATCAAGAGCATCAGATAAGCCTACGCCAGCCTGATCTAGTGTATCGCTTGGCCTAGATGATAATCTTACTTGAGGAATATCTAAATTCTCAAGTCTAAAACCCTACCAATAATCTTCCAGCTTCTGCTCAATTGATCTTGAAAGTCATCTAGCAGTATTAATGGATTTGGTTTTTAAGCTAAAGCA
>CACIAQ010000005.1 GCA_902584635.1 uncultured Alphaproteobacteria bacterium | reverse complement strand
TATTTTTGCAGCTAGTGGGTGAGAAGTAGCAATCATTCCATTCGATGAAAAGATCTCAGAGCGTTCAGGTTTTTGAAAGTCTCGCATATGATTTTTTCTTATATTGTGTTCAGTTTGAGTTCTTTATGTTTTAAAACTCTCAGAGTCGACTTTAAATCATTAGAACACTTGAGTATTCTGCCATCCATTGCCACTAACGAATACAGTCTACCATATTTTGAGTTTTTGGGTGTCTTCTTGATACTAAATAGAGCCCAATCAGAATATTTCCGGTAAACAGAAAACACAGCAAAATCTTTTAAAAAAGATACGCTATAATCCTTCCACAGGCCATGCGATACCATTACACCATATAGCTGTAAAATCTGATTGAGCTCTATTTTATCAAAACGTGCTTGTTTCATTTTCTTCTTGGTGGAGCCAAGGGGGATCGAACCCCTGACCTCTTGCATGCCATGCAAGCGCTCTCCCAGCTGAGCTATGGCCCCTATTTATTTTTGATAAAGTCTAACACTAAAACAGATATTTTAAATTAGTTTTCTTCACCATCATTAGAAGCTACATCGGTAATTTCTTCCAATGGAACTGTATCCTGATCATCTTCCTCTAAAAGCTCATCATCTAATTCAGATGAATCTTCTTCTTCGTCTAATATAAGATCATCATCGATTGTCAGCAACTCATCTGACTCATCGAACTTTGTATTATTTGGATTTTCTTCGCTTTTTCGGGTTGTTTTAATTTTCTCAGATACAGACTTATCAAGTGTAATTTCTTTTCCAGTATATGGGCTTATCACGGGAATATTATTAAGATCATAAAAGCGTTTTCCAGTCTCAGGACAAATTCTTTTTGTTCCCCATTCTTCTTTTGCCATTACCCTATCTCCTAGCTGTTAGTTGCATTGAATGTTGATAATTGTTTGTTAATTAATTTGCAAGTAATTAAACTTGTAAGGCTCGAAATTTTATGAATGAATCGCACCTAACCCACAAGCTAATGCTGCTTCGCGTACTGCCTCTGAAAAAGTTGGATGAGCGTGACAAGTTCTTGCTAAATCTTCGGTGCTTGCACCAAATTCCATCGCAACACATACTTCATGAACTAGATCTCCTGCGGCAGGCCCAATGATGTGAGCTCCTAATATTTTATCGCTATAAGAGTCGGCTATAATTTTTACAAAACCGTTATGGGAGAAAACCGTTTTTGCTCGGCCATTACCCATAAACGAAAATTTTCCAACCTTTATGCCTATACCAGCTTCTCTCAACTCATTTTCTGTTTTACCAACAGCAGCGACTTCAGGGTCAGTATAAACAACGCTTGGTATTACTTCAAAATTTACATGCCCAGCTTGTCCTGCAATTATCTCAGCTACTGCGATACCCTCCTCCTCTGCTTTGTGAGCTAGCATCGGTCCTGCAGTTACATCTCCTATAGCAAAAATATTTTTTGCTATTGTTCTCCAATTGCTATCGGTTTCAATTTGCCCTTTAGGGTTAAGCTCTACGCCGATGTTTTCGAGATTGAGACCTTTCGTTAAAGGTTTTCTCCCGGTTGCAACTAAAACAACGTCGGCAGATAAAACATTAATTTCATCAGATTCTCTGGTCTGAAAAGTAACTTTCACTCCTTTTTTTTCTTTAGCTATCATTGAAACAGAACAATTTAAGTGAAACTGAAAGCCCTGTTTTTGCAATATAGCTTTAAAGTTCTTTGATATATCATGGTCCATGCCATTGAGAACCTTATCAAAATATTCTAATACAGTTACTTTAGTACCAAGACGACTATATATTGAGCCCATCTCTAAACCTATAACACCTGCACCAACAACTATCATTTTTTCTGGAATTTTCTCTAACTCCAATGCACCTGTAGAAGATAATATGACCTTTTCATCAAAATCAATGTCGTTGAAGACTGTAGCTTCAGAGCCAGTAGCAACAACAAAGTATTCTGCTTCATAATTTTTATTATCAACACAGATTGTATTTTGATCTATGAAGCTGGCCCAACCATTAATAAGGGAAATTTTATTTTTTTTAAATAGGTACTCTATTCCCTTTGTGTTATCTTTTATCATACTTTCTTTATACTTGAGCATTTTATTCCAATTCACAACAGGCTTGTCTACCTCTATTCCCATTTTAGAGAAATTTTCTGTTGCATTATGATAGTTATGGGAAGCGTTTAAAAGTGCTTTGGAAGGAATGCACCCTATATTTAAACAGGTGCCTCCAAGAGCCGAATTGCCTTCAACACAAGCAACCTTTATACCGAGCTGAGCCAATTTTATTGCACAAACATATCCACCCGGCCCACTCCCAATAACTATTGCATCGAATTTTTCCATTTGAAACCCTTAATTTAAAATTTACAGATCAATTAATAATCGACGAGGATCTTCCAGGTTTTCTTTTACTCTGACTAAAAATGTAACAGCTCCTTTCCCGTCTACAATACGATGGTCATAACTCAGAGCAAGATACATCATAGGCCGTATCTCAATTTTCCCATCAATGGCCATCGGTCTTTCTTGAATTTTATGCATTCCAAGTATGCCTGACTCTGGTGAATTTAAAATTGGAGAGGACATTAGGGATCCATATATTCCACCGTTAGATATAGTGAAAGTACCACCTGTCATATCGTCCATAGATAGTTTACCATCTCTTGCTAGTAGACCCACCTTATTAATTTCCTTTTCTATGTCAGAGAAGCTCATGATATCAGCATTTTTTAATACAGGCACCACTAAACCATTATCTGTGCCCACTGCTACGCCCATATTGACATAGTGCTTATAAATTATATGGTCCTCATCTATCTGAGAGTTAACTTCGGGTATCTCTTCTAGCGCCTTACAGCAAGCTTTCACAAAAAATGACATAAATCCAAGCTTTACGCCGTGTTTTGAGAAGAATTGATCTTTAAACTCACTTCTTAATTTCAGAATAGCGGTCATGTCAGCTTCATTGTATGTTGTCAGCATCGCTGCGGTGTTTTGAGACTCCTTAAGCCTTCTAGCTATTGTTTGTCTCAATCTTGTCATTTTTACTTTTTCTTCCGATTTCATAGAAGTAGTAGGGCTTATCAATGTATTTTGATTATTTGGCAAGTTCATAACATCTTCTTTCATGATCCGACCCTCTCTGCCAGATCCTTTCAAGGAGCTTGGTTCAATATTTTTCTCTTTCATTATCTTTTCAGCCGAGGGCGCGTTTTTATAGTTTTTTGGGGTTTCAGTAATATTTTTATCGGCAGTTTTAATATTTGACATATCATTCTTTTCTACTGCCGCTACTCCTTCCTCTAATAAAGCTAGAACAGCATCTAACTCTACTGTCTCTCCTTCCTTAACTACAATTTTTGAGACAACACCTTCAATAGTACTTGGTACTTCGATAGTGACTTTATCTGTTTCAAGTTCGCAGATCATTTCATCAACAGTTATGTTGTCACCTGCCTTCTTGAACCAAGTGCCGACAGTTGCCTCAGTTACACTTTCACCTAATGTAGGAACTTTCAACTCTATCATTACAACCCCCTGATAACGTCTTAAACTTCTAAAGCTTGATTAATTAGTTTTACCTGCTGCTCAATGTGCTGCTTAGCTAAACCGGTCGCTGGCGAGGCAGCAGACTGTCGTCCAGCATAATCTGCCCTCGCAAAGTTATGGCCCGTATGACTTAAAATCATCTCTAGAATTGGTTCTACGAAAGACCATCCTCCCTGGTTCCGTGGTTCTTCCTGACACCAAGTGATTTTCGCGTTTTTAAAACGCGACAATTCCTTGATCATTGATTGTGAGGGAAAAGGATACAACTGTTCAAGTCTAAGAAGATAAACTTCTTTCAAATTTCTTTTGTTTCTTTCGGTAAAGAGCTCATAATAAATTTTTCCTGAGCAAATAACTACTTTTTTAATTTTACTATCTTGAGATAGCTTAAATTTACTTGATATTTCTGCATCATCATTAAGTATTCTATGAAAACTTGATCCATTTGTGAAATCTTTCAAAGTACTTACTGCTAGTTTATTTCTTAACAATGACTTTGGTGTCATTATTACCAGTGGTTTTCGAAAGTGCCTTAGCATTTGTCGTCTCAGTATATGGAAATAATTTGCCGGGGTCGAAACATTAGCAACTATCCAATTTTCCTCTGCACATGCTTGAAGAAATCTTTCTAATCTAGCAGAAGAGTGCTCTGGTCCCTGACCTTCATAACCGTGAGGAAGTAGCATTACAAGCCCAGACATTCTCAACCATTTTTTTTCTCCCGAGGATATAAATTGATCTATCATAATCTGCGCCCCATTTACAAAATCTCCAAACTGTGCCTCCCATAGAGTTAAGCAATTCGGTTCCGCAAGAGAGTACCCATACTCATAACCCAAGACTGCGTACTCAGATAACATAGAGTCAATTACCTCAAATTGGGTTTTTTGACTAATATCCAACTTGCCACCTATTTTGGAAACACCAAAATCAACAGAATTTTGAGTTATATTGTAAAGGGGATAGAAGCGTTCTTCTGTTTCTTGATCTATAATTGCGGAATGCCTTTGAGAAAAAGTTCCTCTTTTGGAATCTTGGCCAGACAGTCTTACCGAAAAGCCCTCATTCAACAAAGAACCAAATGCAAGCGCTTCAGCTGTTGCCCAATCAATACCTTCACCCCTGCTCAAAGTATCCCTTTTATTTTCAATCATTCTTGAAACCGTTTTGTGTACCTTGAAATTATTTGGGACAGTTGTAAGTACCTTTGATATTTTTTTAAACATATCGTTATTTATTGATGTTTTTCCCCTCTCGTAGTTATCCGGCCGCTTTGTAAACCCAGACCATTTTCCATCAAGCCAGTCAGCTTTATTCGGTTTATAGCTTTTTCCTGCCTCAAACTCGTCATTCAGGAAGCCTTGAAAATTAGACTTCAGCGTGTTCAACTCACCATTTCTTATTATTCCTTCTGCCTCTAGCTTTTTGGAATATAATTCAAGAGCAGTGGGATGAGTTTTAATTTTTTTGTACATGTTAGGTTGGGTAAACATAGGTTCATCACCTTCATTATGCCCAAAACGTCGGTAGCAAAAAATATCAATCACAACATCTTTTTTAAATTTTTGCCTAAACTCTGTAGCTACTTTTGCGGCATGAACCACTGCTTCTGGATCATCTCCATTAACATGAAAAATTGGTGCTTCTACCATTAGTGCAATATCAGTAGGGTAAGGTGATGATCTCGAATAGAGAGGCGCAGTTGTGAAGCCAATTTGATTATTTACTACAATATGGATGGTTCCACCTGTGCGATGTCCTTTCAGACCGGATAAGCCAAAGCATTCAGCAACTATGCCTTGACCTGCGAAAGCTGCGTCACCATGGAGCAAAACAGGTAAAACTTTTTCTCTTTCTTTATCGTTGAGCTGCTCTTGTTTTGCTCTTACCTTTCCTAATACCACTGGGTTAACGGCCTCTAAGTGAGAAGGATTTGCCGTTAAAGATAAATGTACCTTATTTCCATCAAACTCTCGGTCAGACGAGGCACCCAAATGATATTTTACATCGCCAGAGCCATCAACATCTTCGGGTTTATAGCTTCCACCTTGAAACTCATTAAAAATCGCTTTAAAAGGCTTGCTCATCACATTAGCTAGTATTGATAATCTTCCCCTATGAGGCATACCTATAACAATCTCTTGAACCCCTAAATTTCCTCCTCTCTTTATTATTTGTTCCATTGCGGGAATTAGCGATTCTCCTCCATCCAAGCCAAACCTTTTTGTTCCTGTATATTTTACATGAAGGAATTTTTCAAAGCCTTCAGCTTCTATGAGCTTGTTTAATATAGCTTTTCGTCCCTCTTCTGTGAATTGTATTTCTTTGCCGAGTCCTTCAATCCGTTCTTTAAGCCAAGCTGATTGTTCTGGGTTCGAAATATGCATATACTGAAGTGCAAAGGTTCCACAGTAGGTTCTTTCAAGTAGAGACATGATCTCGCTCATTGAAGCAACTTCCAATCCCAATACATTATCAATATATATTTCTCTATCCATATCTTTTTCAGAAAAGCCATAATTTTTTGGATCCAGTTCAGGATGATATGACAGGCTATTGATTTCAAGAGGATCAAGCTTTGCTTTCAAGTGGCCTCTTATTCTGAAAGCTCTAATAATCATAAGAGCTCTCAAACTATCTAAAACTTTTTCTTTCAAGTTATCTGTGCTTGCAAAGGAATCAGATTTTTCCGAATACGCTAAAATTTTTTCTTCTAATGCTTCTGTAGATTGTGAACTCCAAAAGCTATTATCTTGTATTCCGAAATCTTGCTTGTGATCTACGGGCCAATCACTTCTTGACCATGATGCTTTTTCAGCTGAAGTATCGCTCGTTTCAAAAAAAGATGACCATGATTGATCTACTGATTTAGGGTCCTTAAGGTACATATTTTGTAGATACTCAAGATAGCTAGAGTTTCCTCCATTAAGGATGTCTTCCGGTTTTTTAGAGTTTTTAGGATCCATTTTATTCATGGTTATTTTCTACTTTTTATTTACAAATACTACAGTACTTACATTCATTTTCTAGTATGTTTGGCTAATTTTTTTGAATCGCCTCTCGTACAGCTTCCCCCAAAGTAGCTGGGCTTTCTGAAACGACAACTCCAGCTTTTTTCATTGCATCTATTTTATCTTCAGCAGCTCCCATACCTCCCGCTACAATAGCTCCGGCATGCCCCATTCTTCTTCCTTTGGGAGCTGTTCTTCCAGCAATGAAACCTGCAATCGGTTTTGATCTTCCCTTTTTGCGCTCGTTTATTAAATATTCACAAGTTTCTTCCTCAGCGCTACCACCGATCTCTCCTATCATAATTATGGATTGTGTTTCATTATCACTTAAAAACTTATCAATTACATCGATGAATTCTGTGCCCTTAATAGGGTCACCTCCTATACCAATACAAGATGATTGACCTAATCCAATTTTAGTAGTTTGATCAACGGCTTCATAAGTTAGTGTTCCAGATCGTGAGACAACACCTACTGTTCCCTTTTTATGAATATGCCCCGGCATTATCCCAATCTTGCATTGCCCCGGTGTTATCACGCCTGGGCAATTTGGCCCTATTAGAATTGATTTTGATCGTGATAAAACTGCCTTTACTCTCATCATGTCTAAAATAGGTATGCCCTCTGTGATGCAAACTATAAAATCGATTTCGGCATCAACTGCTTCTAATATTGCGTCAGCGGCAAATGGCGGTGGTACATAGATTGCGCTTGCGTTGGCCCCGGTAGTTATCTTTGCTTCCTCCACAGAATTAAAAATGGGGAGGTCTAGGTGAGTTCCTCCACCTTTTCCAGGGGTTACACCTCCTACCATTTTTGTTCCATATTTTATAGCCTGCTCTGTATGAAAGGAACCTTGGCTTCCTGTAAGGCCTTGACAAATAACTCTAGTATCTGAATTTATATATATACTCATATTTAGCTCACTTTATCTGCGCAACTATTTTAGCCGCGGCATCATTTAAATTGTCCGCAGTGATTACATTTAAGCCACTTTGCTCTATAATCTCTTTTCCTTCCTCGACATTTGTTCCTTCAAGCCTTACTACTAGTGGCACTTTTAATCCAACTTCTTTGGTGGCTTGAACCACTCCTTCAGCAATCACATCGCAACGCATTATTCCACCAAATATGTTAACTAATATTCCTTTCACATTTTTATCTGATGTAATTATTTTGAAAGCTTCCGTAACCTTTTCCTTTGTTGCTCCACCACCGACGTCTAGAAAGTTAGCTGGCTCAGAACCGTTGAGCTTTATTATATCCATCGTTGCCATGGCTAATCCAGCACCATTAACCATGCAACCAATTTCTCCATCTAAAGATATATAATTGAGATCAAACTTAGATGCTTCTAATTCTTTTGGGTCTTCCTCAGTAATATCCCTTAAAGTTTCTAAATCTTTGTTTTTAAAAAGAGCATTACTATCGAAACTCATCTTACAATCGAGACAAATTAAGGAATTATTTTTGGTCATGATTAAAGGATTAATTTCAATCATGTCACAATTTTTCTCAATAAATAGGTTGTAGAGGTTTCGTGTCATTTGAACGCATTGCTTGAAAGCTGCATCCTTTAAGCCCAATGCAAAAGCTATTTTTCTCCCATGGTGGTCAGAAAATCTTTCAGCGGGATCAACAATAATTGTCACAATATCAGTAGGATTTTCCTCTGCTACCTTTTCAATATCCATGCCGCCCTTCCTAGAGCATACAAATGATACAGAACTGGAAGACCGATCAACCAAAAGCGCCAGGTAAAATTCTTTAACTATACTACATCCTAGTTCGACGTAGACTTTGTTGACAGTCTTACCACCATCCCCAGTTTGTTTTGTAACTAGTGTTTTACCCAACATTTTATGCGCTTCCTCAAGCGCATCATTAGCATTTTTTGAAATTCTAACACCCCCACCATCACCGGCATCATTTTCTTTAAATTTTCCCTTTCCGCGCCCACCAGCATGGATCTGTGCTTTTACCGCAAATACAGGTTCTTCACCTGCTTGTTCGGCAAGTGTTTTGAGAGAAGCTAAATTGCTCTGTAAATCTAGAACTATTCCAGGCTGAACTGGAATATCGAATTGACTAAGCAATGATTTTCCCTGAAATTCGTGTATATTCATTCGCCCCCCTTCTTTACAATCTATTTTTTTCCTAGTGACGGATCAATTTTTATACATGCGTCAATTAGACCTTTGACCGAGTCAACAGAATTAGAAAATTCAATTTGCTCTTGCTTAGAGAGAGATATCTCAAGTACCCTTTCTATTCCTTGACCCCCTATCACCACTGGTACCCCAACATATATGCCATTAAGATTATATTGTCCGTCAATAAATGCGGCACAAGGCAGTAATCTTTTCGAGTCATATAAATATGACTCAGCCATCTGTATTGCAGAGGATGCAGGGGCGTAATACGCTGACCCAGTTTTAAGAAGGCCTACTATTTCTGCTCCACCATCCCTCGTCCTTTGCACAATATTATCTAAAGCATCTTGAGACAAAATCCCCATTTTCACTATGTCAGGAAGAGGGATACCCCCAACGGTTGAATATCTTACTAGTGGAACCATAGTGTCGCCGTGTCCTCCCAAAACAAACGCCGAAATATCTTGAACTGATACGCCCGTTGCTTCGGAAATAAAATATCTAAATCTTGAGCTATCAAGCACTCCAGCCATTCCAACAACTTTTTCATGAGGGAGACCAGAGAATTCTTTTAGTGCCCAAACCATTGCATCCAGAGGATTAGTAATACAAATTACAAATGCATTAGGTGCGTGGGTGGAGATTCCCTCCCCCACTGATTTCATTACTTTTAAGTTTATACCAAGCAGATCATCTCTGCTCATACCTGGTTTTCTAGGGACACCAGCAGTAACAATGCATACGTCAGATCCAGCTATATCGCTGTAATCGTTTGTTCCCTTTAATTGCATATTAAATGACTCTACAGGCCCGCTTTCTGCAAGATCCAAAGATTTTCCTTGAGGGGTTCCCTCTGCGATATCAAATATGACAACATCACCGAGGTTTTTTAAAGCAACTAAATGGGCTAATGTACCACCAATTTGGCCTGCTCCTATAAGTGATATCTTTGCTTTTGCCATATGGTTTATACCTTTCACTTTGTAACGCAGTTATCTTTGATCTAATGGAAAATTTTTTCGAAATATTTGTAGATAAAGCTTGAGTCAAAAAGTAAAATAATTTTTTATGAATTTCAAACTTATTTATTGAAAAATTAGATTATATATTTTTGAAATATTTGAGAGGACCTAAAGTTATGTCAGAATTTTATCCACATCGATCTGCCTTATATATGCCGGGCTCAAACGAGAGAGCTCTTGAAAAGGCGAAGTCTCTACCGGCAGACCTTTTTATATTCGATATGGAGGATGCTGTTTCGCCTGATAATAAGGAGCGAGCAAGGGATTTGATTTTAAATGTATTATCGAATGAAAAAGCTGATTACAGGGGAAAAAAGATTATTACCAGAATTAATTCAATGGATACAGTCTGGGCGAATGTGGATTTGGAGTGTCTTCAAAAAAGTGAGACGGACGGTATTCTATTCCCAAAAGTTTCAGAGGTTTCTGATATGTTGTTGATTCAGAAAAGACTCGAAGAGTTGAATTTTAAAAAGCCTCCTGAAATTTGGATAATGGCTGAAACCCCAAAATGCGTGTTGAACTTGGGTAAGGTTTTGGAAGAATTTTCTAACATCGGTGGGATAGTTGTAGGAACTAATGACCTCGCAAAAGAGCTCGTCCTTCCTAAACAAACTGGTCGAGCAGGGCTGTTGTATGCTCTCGGTTCAATTATATTAACAGCAAAGGCATTCAATGTTATTACGTTGGATGGCGTCTTTAATGGGATATCAGATGAAGAGGGTTTGCGTTCAGAGGCTGAAGAAGGCAAAAATATGGGATATGATGGTAAAACACTTATTCATCCAAATCAAATTGGTATAACAAATGCCGTTTTTTCTCCCACCGAAAAAGAAATTGATCTGGCAAAAAAAATAATCGAGGCTTATGAAAAAGCAAAAGAAGAAAAAAGTGGTGTAACAACTGTTGACGGTGTTCTGGTTGAAGAATTACATGTAAAGCAGTCACTTGCATTAATAAGTAAAATGAAAATGATCCAGAGTATGAGTTGAATTTGAGTGATCATAACAATAATTTAGGCCGTTTTTTTGAGGATTATGCTGTAGGAGATATTATTTCGCACGCCACGCCTAGGACTCTGACCGCGGCAGATGCGTCTCTGTATATTTCAATATATCCAACAAGGTTTGCTCTTCAGTCCTCAGCAGAATTTGCAAGAAATTGTGGATTAAAAGATCGTCCTCTAGATGATTTAATCGTTTTCCATACTGTCTTTGGCAAAACGGTACCAGACATATCTATTAATGCTGTGGCTAATCTTGGGTATGCAGAGGGTAAATTTTCTAAAATGGTTTTTTCAGGAGAAACCTTATCAAGTAAATCCGAGATTATCGGTCTCAAGCAAAACTCAAGCGGAAAAACAGGGATAGTTTATGTGAAAACAAAAGGACAAAACTCATCTGGAGAAACGATTTTAGAATACAAAAGATGGGTTATGGTAAAGAAGAGATTTGTTGGTGTCGAAGACACCGCTTCGAATTTACCCCATCTGAAGACTTCATTAGATGGAAGCGAGCTAAATATCCCTGAGCAGCTTGATTTTACAAAATACGATACCAGCGCAGCAGGATCAAAAAAGAGCTTTAATGATTATCAAGTAGGTGAACTAATTGATCACATAGATGGCAGTACCATATGTGAGGCGGATCATCTTTTTGCAACCCGATTATGGCAAAATAATTCGAAAGTGCATTTTGATATCAATGCTCGTGAGGATAAAAAGAGACTAATTTATGGAGGCCATATAATATCTTTAGTTAGATCATTAAGTTTTAACGGTCTGGAAAACGCACAATTGATCGTGGGGATAAACGGTGGTACCCACGCGAATCCAGTGTTTGCGGAGGATACGATATATTGCTGGTCAGAAGTTTTGGATAAGATAGATCTAAATGTTCGTAACATAGCAGCTTTAAGACTGAGAAGTTTGGGTACAAAAGAAAAAAACCACAATATGAGACTGAAGAGTGATGATGGGAAATACTTACCAACTATAGTTTTAGATTTTGATTACTGGGTATTAGTGCCTAAAGAACTGTAACTGGGTAGCCCACTTGCACAAACAATTTTTATATATATATTGAAGTTAACTGACAGTAAGGATTAAAACCATGGACAATAGACCTCTATCTCCTCACTTAACGGTTTACAAACCCCAAATAACATCGGTGTTATCAATCTTTCATCGTATTACAGGCGCTGGTCTCGCAGTCTCAACAGTACTAGTCGTATTTTGGCTGGCATCTTTAGCTCTTGGTGAAGTTACTTTCAAAGGTTTTAACAATTTTTTAAATAATCCATTTATTATAATAGTTTTAGTTTCCTCACTATGGGCGCTTTGGTATCATTTTTGTACAGGCCTACGCCATCTTTATTGGGATATGGGTTATGGGTATGATTTAAAGTCTGTTACCATCAGCGGGTGGGTGGCAGTGATTTTCTCATTTGTACTTACATTTCTAACACTTTTATTTTTCATCAGTTGAATGTCGGACGGTATTAAACATTGGAAATATTCGAGGGTTAGCTCCATACTACTAATCCCGCTTACAATCTGGTTTATTGCATTTTTTAGTAAAAATTTCGGAATGCCGTTTGAACAAGTTGCTAGTTCATTATCTACACCCTTAAATTCTTTACTGATGTTGACATTTATTACAGCGACAATTTTTCATCTTCAACAGGGTTTACAAGTTATTATTGAAGACTATGTTTATAAGAGACTGTGGATTAATTTAAATATAGTATCCTGCAGCTCACTTTTTATTGTGAGCGTAATCAGTCTTGGAAAATTGGTATTAGTAGGTGTTCTATGAATTCATATGAAATGACAGACCACGTCTATGACGTCGTAGTGGTAGGAGCAGGCGGTGCCGGGTTGAGAGCAACTCTAGGGATGGCTGAGCAAGGGCTTAAAACTGCCTGCGTTACAAAGTTATTTCCTACTAGAAGCCACACAGTGGCTGCCCAGGGAGGAATTGCCGCATCATTATCAAATATGGGACCTGACCATTGGCATTGGCATATGTACGACACTGTAAAAGGTTCGGATTGGCTGGGAGACAGTGATGCGATGGAATATCTTGCAAAAGAGGCTCCAAAAGCTGTTTACGAACTAGAACATTATGGGGTGCCATTTTCCAGAACGGAAGAAGGCAAAATTTATCAAAGACCTTTTGGTGGACACACCACAGAATTTGGTGAAGGACCTCCTGTGCAACGAACTTGTGCAGCTGCTGATCGTACGGGGCACGCAATTCTACACACGCTTTATGGGCAATCACTAAAAAACAATGCTGAGTTTTTTATAGAGTATTTTGCTATCGATTTAATAATGACAGAAGATGGTATTTGTCAGGGTATCATCGCGTGGAATTTGGATGATGGAACACTGCATAGATTTAACGCAAAGATGGTAGTTTTAGCAACGGGGGGTTATGGAAGAGCCTATTTTTCTGCAACATCCGCGCATTCCTGCACTGGTGATGGTAATGGGATGGTTGCAAGACAGGGGTTACCTCTTCAAGATATGGAATTTGTACAATTTCATCCAACTGGTATTTATGGAGCTGGATGTCTTATAACAGAGGGCGCAAGAGGTGAGGGAGGTTACCTTACTAACTCTGATGGCGAAAGATTTATGGAGCGATATGCCCCAACCTATAAGGACTTGGCTAGTAGGGATGTCGTATCGAGGTGTATGACAATGGAGATAAGAGATGGTCGTGGAGTTGGATCGGAAAAGGATCACATCTTCCTACACCTAAACCATCTTCCCCCTGAAACATTAGCAGAAAGACTTCCAGGTATATCAGAAAGTGCAAGAGTTTTTGCGGGGGTCGATTTAAACAAAGACCCAATACCAGTTCTACCAACCGTGCATTACAATATGGGTGGTATTCCGACAAACTATTGGGGCGAAGTAATAAGTCCCGATGGAGAAGATCAGAACAAAATATTGCCTGGGCTGATGGCTGTTGGTGAAGCTGGATGCGCTTCGGTCCATGGAGCTAATCGCTTAGGATCAAACAGCTTAATAGACCTAGTTGTTTTTGGAAGAGCAGCCGCAATTAAGGCTGCTGAAGTCGTAGACAAGAACGAAAGCAATAGACCCTTAAATAAGAACTCTGTTGATCAAGCGATTGGGAGGTTAGATGGACTCAGATTTTCCAAGGGGACAACTCCTACAGCTGAGTTGAGATTGAAAATGCAAAAAACGATGCAGTCTGACGCAGCAGTCTTCCGGTCGGACAAGACTTTATCAGACGGTTGTGAAAAAATGGCTGATATAGCAGCCGGCATAGACTATGTAAATGTTACCGATAAGTCTATGATTTGGAACACGGATTTAATGGAGACATTGGAACTTACAAATTTAATGCCCAATGCTCTGGCAACGATTGTTTCTGCTGAGGCCCGTAAAGAAAGTAGAGGAGCTCATGCACAGGAAGATTATCCTGACAGGGATGATGAAAATTGGCGTGTACACTCACTTGCCAAGATATCAGAAAATGGATTCGTGAGCCTTAGTTACAGAGATGTAATTACCAAACCTCTGAGTGACATAAAGGACGGCGGGATAGATACGGCAAAGATAAAGCCTAAAGCAAGGGTTTATTAAAAAATGGTTGAATTAAAATTACCCAAGAACTCCAGGGTAATGCAGGGTATTACATGGGAAAAGCCGTTAGACGCCGAAAATGTGCAGGAAGTCAGAATTTATCGCTATAACCCCGAAGATAGCGAAAACCCCCGTTTAGATACCTTTTTCGTGGATTTAGATAAGTGCGGGCCGATGATATTAGATGCGCTTATAAAAATAAAAAATGAGATAGATCCAACTTTAACTTTTAGGCGCTCTTGTAGAGAAGGTATATGTGGGTCTTGCTCAATGAATATTGGAGGCGTCAATACTCTTGCATGCCTTAAAGGAATTAAGGAATTCAAGGGGCCAATTAATATTTACCCTTTACCTCATTTGCCAGTGATCAAAGATCTGGTCCCGGACTTAAAGCAGTTTTACAAGCAGCATGCAAGCATAAAGCCTTGGTTGGAGACTTTTACAGATGAGCCAAATGAGGAATGGCTGCAATCTGAGGCAGACAGAAAAGAGCTCGACGGACTATATGAATGTGTAATGTGCGCTTGCTGTTCAACTTCTTGCCCAAGCTACTGGTGGAACGGTGATAAATATTTAGGTCCAGCTGCATTGTTGCACGCATATCGATGGATTATCGACAGCAGAGATCAGGATAGAAAAGCTAGGCTAAATGAACTAAATGACTCTTTTAAACTGTATAGGTGCCATACAATAATGAATTGTGCGAAGGCATGTCCAAAGGGCTTAAATCCTGCAAAAGCTATAGCGGAGATAAAAAAGTTACAGCTGCAGAACAGTTGAGACAGATTGTAGACTAAGCAGCACTCTGCTCAACAAAATCCGACATATCTGATATTATCGTATTAAGATCATAATCTTTTGGCGTGTAGACTTTTTTCACACCCATCTTTCGAATTATTTCGAAATCTTTCTCGGGAATAATGCCTCCTACTATTACTGGTATTTTTGTCATGTTTTTTGTTTTCAATAATTTTGTAAGATCTTCTAAAATTTCTAGATGGCTCCCTGACAGTATTGATAACCCAATAATATGAACGGACTCTTCTAAAGCAGAGTTGACTATTTGGTTTGGTGTAAGTCGGATTCCTTGATAAACAACATCAAATCCAGCTTCCTTTGCCCTCATTGCAATTTGCTCAGCTCCATTTGAATGCCCATCAAGACCGGGCTTTCCTATTAAGAGTTTAATATTTCTTTTAAGCTTTTTACTT
The DNA here is from genome assembly GCA_902584635.1 of uncultured Alphaproteobacteria bacterium. Lineage (GTDB taxonomy): Bacteria > Pseudomonadota > Alphaproteobacteria > Rhodobacterales > Rhodobacteraceae > CACIJG01. The sequence goes on along the minus strand of CACIAQ010000005.1, from coordinate 55,083 downwards.
ACTTCTTTTACTTTCTTTTGTAGCATAGGCAGGCTTTCGCTGTCTGAAGATTTTGAAACAGTCACCCCTGTTGGTGCTCTAAATTCACCAAAAACTTCTCTCATCGTATCTGCCCATTCACCAGTGGTGACCCCTGCTTTCGCTGCTTCGATAGAGGCTGTCATTATATTTATTTTTTTTCTGGCGGCATCTTTTAGGTTGTTTTTAGCCTTTTCAACCACATTATTATTTCTTTTCGATCTCCAATCTATAAGAGAGGAAATTTGAATTTTCTCAATTTTTTTATCAACCACTTGCACACTATCGCCGTCTCCTGAAGAAAGGCCACTTTCTTCAGAAGTAGTAAATTTATTTACTCCAACAACAATTGTTTCACCACTTTCAATTCTAGATAATCTTTTCGCATTAGATGAAACTAGAGTCCTTTTCATGTAATCTAAGGCCGCTACCGTCCCGCCCATTTTGTCAATTTTTTCTACCTTTAAATTAACTTCTCCAAGTATCTTTTTAACTTTTTGATCTATAATTGGGTTTTGGTCAAATATATCTTCATACTCTAAAAGATCTGTTTCATAGGCTAAGACTTGCTGCATTCTCAGAGACCACTGCTGATCCCATGGTCTAGGAAGTCCCATCGCTTCATTCCAAGCAGGAAGCTGTATTGCTCTTGCTCTCGCATTTTTTGAGAGGGTTACAGCTAATAATTCAAGCAATATCCGGTAAACATTATTTTCAGGCTGTTGTTCGGTTAGTCCTAAACTGTTCACCTGTACACCATACCTAAACCGTCTGAGCTTTTCTTCTTTCACACCATATTTGGTGAGACAGATTTCATTCCATAACTCCACAAAGGCACGCATTTTACAGATTTCACTAATGAACTTTATTCCTGCATTTACAAAAAAGGATACCCTTCCTACCACAAAGGGAAACTCTTTAGCGGACACTCGCAGGCGAATTTTATCCAATACTGCGGTTGCAGTCGAAATTGCAAAGGCAACCTCCTCTTCAATCGTCGCGCCAGCTTCCTGGAGATGATACGAACAAATGTTAATAGGGTTCCACTTTGGAATATTTCTGTAGCAATATTCAGTAACATCGGCGATTAAATTTAAGCTATCCTCTGGTGGGAATATGTAGGTTCCTCTACTCAAATATTCTTTAATGATGTCATTTTGGACGGTGCCCTGCAATGCATTAACTTTGAGGTCTTGCTCCTCTGCTAAGGCTACATAGAGCGCTAAAAGCCAAGGAGCCGTCGAATTTATTGTCATGGAAGTATTCATTTTATCAAGAGGAATATCTTTGAAAAGCGTTCGCATATCGCCCAGGTGATTGATTGGGACGCCAACTTTTCCAACTTCTCCTCTAGCTAGTTGGTGATCACTATCATAACCAGTTTGAGTTGGTAGATCAAAAGCGACTGAAAGGCCCGTTTGACCTTTACTTAGATTATCTCTGAAAAGCTTATTACTTGCTGAAGCCGAACTGTGACCCGCATAAGTTCTGAATATCCAAGGCTTAGAATTCATATTACTGTCTTTTATTGAAGAAAAACATTTTTTCAAGTCAAATCTTTTTTTTTAAACACTGATTAGATTTAATACTTGGATTTTTGAAAATGTAGGGATCTAATAACGGGGAGTAAATTTGAGTTGAAATAGACCCAAGAATCATTCATAAAACATCAAAAAATGGATAATGCAATGTCTGAAGTAAAAGCAAAAAATATTTATGAAGTGGGTGAGATACCCCAACTAGGCCAAGTTCCAGAAAAAATGTACGCATGGACTATAAGACGAGAAAGGCATGGTGTTCCAGAAAAAAGTTTCCAAATTGAGCAGGTAGATACCCCCAAGGTTGATAGTAATGAGGTGTTAGTTTTCGTTATGGCTGCTGGTGTAAATTATAACGGAATTTGGGCTGGTCTAGGTGAACCTATTTCTCCCTTCGACGTCCATAAAGCTGATTATCATATTGCCGGTTCAGATGCATCTGGAATAGTTTGGGCTGTCGGCGAGAAAGTAAATCGCTGGAAGGTTGGCGAAGAAGTAGTAATTCATTGCAATCAAGATGATGGAGATGATGAGCAGTGCAATGGTGGTGATCCTATGTATTCTCCAAGCCAACGCATTTGGGGATATGAAACACCTGATGGATCATTTAGTCAATTCACAGCTGTACAATCGCAACAACTCATGTTACGGCCTAAGCATCTAACTTGGGAGGAAGCGGCGTGCTATACTTTAACCCTTGCCACTGCGTATAGAATGCTTTTTGGTCATGCGCCCCATGAGTTAAGGCCCGGTCAAAATGTATTGGTTTGGGGGGCGTCTGGAGGGTTAGGTTCATATGCAATTCAATTGATAAACACTGCGGGCGCTAATGCTATAGGGGTTATATCTGACGAGGATAAAAGAGACTTTATATTGGGTTTAGGCGCAAAAGGAGTGATCAATAGAAAAGATTTTAATTGTTGGGGTCAAATGCCGACTGTCAATAGTACAGAATTCCGTAAATGGATGGGAGAAGCCAGAAAGTTTGGAAAAGCAATTTGGGACATTCTCGGTAAAGGTGTAAATGTTGACATGGTGTTTGAACATCCTGGTGAAAGTACGTTTCCTGTATCTGTTTTTGTGGTAAAAAAAGGGGGAATAGTTGTGATATGCGCTGGAACTACAGGTTATAATCTTACTTTTGACGCAAGATATTTGTGGATGAATCAAAAAAGAGTTCAGGGTAGCCATTTTGCCAATCTTTTTCAAGCAAGTGCAGCTAATCAACTGATGTTAGATAGGCGTATAGACCCTTGTATGTCAGAAGTATTCCCTTGGCATAAGATACCAAATGCGCATACCAAAATGATGAATAATCTGCATAAACCAGGAAATATGGCTGTTTTGGTTGGTGCTCCGAAAACAGGTCTGAGAACTATCGAGGATGCTAGAGATGCTAGCATTAGCACTTAGTAAAACTACCTGTACAACCAACGAAATAATTGAGCTGCAGAAAACCCCAGAATTAGAGCGATTATTACTGAAAATAATCCGTAAAAAACTGGATTTTTCTTTGAATTATATGACAGAAATTCTTGTACCCCCACTTTTGAAACTTTGACGCTTTGCTCAGACTTGCTTAATTCGATGCCTTGTTGATCAATTAATGTCATTTTGATTTTATATATACCAGGGTGAATTTTTTTGGGAAGGTTCACTTTGTATGAGAATAATTTTTTATCGATTATATCTACTTGTTCTTCGAAAGTACTCAACTTCCCAAGCTTTTTCTTTAATCTAGTAAGTTCATCGTAATATTGCTCCACTCCATTGCCGTCTACGGGTGTAGAGTTTGTTTCTAGAAAGTCATAAAACAGTGATTTCAATTTCTGGTTTTTGATTTTCATCAAAACCGGATGTTCAGGATTAGAAATACTTATTTGGTAAAAACTAGGTATATCTTGAAACTGGGCGACTTTCCTGTTTACCCATATCCCCCATACTTGAACTTTTTTTCTTATATAGATTGATGTTGAAGGACCAACAACTTCCACTAACAAGGATGTGCTATCATTTTCCAGTGTAAGAGCCCCAAAAACTAAGAGACTTGTTCCATCAAACCGTGTTGACAATTCTATATCAGACTTATCGATATCAGATATGACTGAACTCGAAGAGAATGGAGACGCTGAAAATAATATAATTATTGCAAAAAACAGTGCTTTCATGACCCACTACCATACGTTATTGAAAATAAATCGTTGGGAGTCATCATTAAACCCAAGGCAAGCTTTAGACAGACCAAAAGAACGATTATTGCCAATAGAATTCTAATTTCTTCAGCCTTCAGTTTTACGGTAACTCTTGCTCCTAACTGTGCGCCTAAAACACCACCAACAATTAAAATCAAAGCAAGTAAAAGATCGACAGTTTTATTTTGTGTAGCATGCATGAAGGTTGTAAAGGCTGTAATGAACATTATCTGATAGAGTGAGGTACCGATCACGACTTTGGTCGGCATGCCTAAAACGTAAATCATTGCAGGTATCAGAATGAAACCTCCGCCTACTCCCATTATTGACGCTAAAATACCTATAATGAATCCAATAACAACAGGGGGGATAGCACTGATGTATAAGTTGGAACTTTTAAATTTGGTTTTAAACGGTAGCCCGTGAATCCAATTATGCTTTTTCTTATGCTTGATAGTGTTTACCGACTTTCGACTTCGTTGAATCGTAGATAAGCTCTCAAGAAACATAAGAGTTCCTATGCTACCAAGAAATAAAATGTAGCAAAGAGAAACAAACAATTCTATTTGCCCAAAACTTTTGATTATTCTAAAAACTTCGACACCTACGGCAGAACCAAGAAGACCACCAATTACTAGAATATTTCCCATCTTGAAATCTACTGCTCTTCTCTTTAGATGCGCTAAGACGCCAGAAAAAGAAGATGCTGCTATTTGGTTCGCTTCGGTTGCAACAGCGACTGCAGCCGGAATTCCAAGAAGTATTAAGAGCGGGGTCATAAGAAATCCTCCACCAATACCAAAGACACCGGATAGAAAACCTACGGCTGCGCCAAGTATAAGAAGAACAAACAAATCTACAGGCACATCAGCTATTGGTAGAAAAATCTGCATTAGAATAACTATTTAGCTTATCAATTTGATGGTAGTTTTATTTAACATTTACTGTTTAAAACTTTAAGTTAATGGTATACCGTATGAGTGTTATATTATAGTTATAATACAAGTCATTACTTTTTTTAAAAAATTATTAGGGAGAATTAGATGCGTAAATTTATTCAGCTGTTTACTGTAGCGATTATTGCGTTCTCTGCCTCTATACTTTCTGCAGATATAAAGCCTGCAGTGATATATGATATGGGTGGAAAATTTGATAAATCGTTCAATGAAAGTGTTTACAATGGAGCTCAACGTTTCACAAAAGAAACCGGCATCAAAGTTATGGAGTTTGAGGTTACCAATGAAGCTCAGCGTGAGCAGGGTATGCGAAAAATGGCACAGAGAGGAGCAAACGTTATTGTTTGCGTTGGTTTTGCACAAGCTGATGCTTGTGATAAAGTTGCAAAAGAGTTTCCAAACACAAAATTTTCAATCATCGATGTTGGTTGGTTAGACAATGCTAATATGCGCCAATATGTTTTTAAGGAACATGAAGGATCTTTTTTGGTCGGTGCATTAGCTGCTATGGCTTCTAAAACTGGTAAAGTTGGTTTCATAGGAGGAATGGATATTCCTTTGATTAGAAAGTTTGCTTGTGGCTATGTTCAGGGAGCGAAAACAGTTAATTCCAAAGTAGAAGTATATCAAAATATGACAGGAACAACACCTGCAGCATGGAATGATCCAGCAAAGGGATCAGAGCTTGCGAAATCTCAATTTGATCGTGGAGCCGATGTCGTTTATGCCGCTGCTGGTGGTACTGGAGCAGGAGTATATCAAGCTGCTGCTGACTCAGGCAAACTGGCAATAGGTGTTGATAGTAATCAAAACTATATGCATCCAGGTACCATGTTAACTTCAATGCTAAAAAGGGTTGATTTAGCCACTTATGAAACCTTTATGGATGTTAAGTCAGGCAACTTCACAAGTGGGGTAACGGTACTTGGACTAGCTGAAGATGGGGTTGGTTGGGCTTTTGATGAATATAACAAGCCCCTCATTACTGATGTAATGAAGTCAACAATAAACGGTTTGTCAGACAAAGTTAAAAGTGGATCAATAAAAGTTCACGACTATATGAGCGATAATAACTGCCCATCATAGAATTAACTTCTAATGAAAACTATTGAAAACAAGGAAGGCAATGAGACACCCGATCCATTGCCTTCCTCTAATAGACCAGCAATTGAGTTAAAAAATATCACTAAAAGATTTGGTCATGTTGTAGCTAACAGTCACGTAAACCTTAAAGTTCGCAAAGGTACCATCCATGGAATTGTTGGAGAGAATGGTGCTGGCAAATCGACTTTAATGAACATTTTATTCGGTTTATACAAGCCAGATACTGGTATGATTTTTTTAAATGGTCAAGCAGTTGACGTTAATTCTCCAGAAAAATCTATCGCTCTAGGAATTGGTATGGTGCATCAGCATTTCATGTTGGTTCCAACCTTTACTGTTTTAGAAAATGCAATGCTTGGTAATGAAGGGAGCATGCTTTTGAAAAGTGGGGAAGAGTTAGTTCTTGATAGATTGAAAGTTTTATCAGAAAACTATGGGCTTGATGTTGACTTTGAAGCGATAATATCAGATACCCCGGTCGGAATGCAGCAGCGGGTAGAAATTTTAAAAGCTCTCAACAGAGGAGCTAAAATTCTTATTTTAGACGAGCCAACGGGTGTTCTAACTCCGCAAGAGACTATTCGTTTATTTGATATTCTCACATCTTTAAGGGAACAAGGGGTTACCATAGTTTTAATAACACATAAACTTAAAGAGATAATGAGTATTACTGATACAGTATCAGTAATGCGAGGGGGAAAGGTTGTTGCAAATTTTTCCACAGAAAAAACATCACCTGAAGAATTGGCTGAAAATATGGTTGGCAGAAAGGTGCTATTATCGATTAACAAACCTACCTTAAAGGTAGGGAATCCGGTTCTTAAAGTAAAAAACGTCTGCCACGAAAGCAAAGACGGTGTCAATGTGCTGAAAGATATTTCATTCGATTTAAAAGAAGGAGAAATATTAGGAATTGCAGGAGTAGCTGGCAATGGACAATCTGAACTTTTGGATATTCTTTCGGGTATAGAGACTCTTCAGAGAGGACAAATTACTTTTAATGATAAAACAATCTTGCCATACCAAGATTGGAATTCAAAAAAGGCAAGAGATTTTGGTGTTGCTCATGTGCCCGAGGATAGGCATAAACGAGGTTTGGTATTACCTTTTTATAATTATGAAAATAGCATTTTGGGGTACCACCGCAATAAAGAGTATTATAGTGGTTTTCTCATGGATAAAAGGAAAATATTTAATTTTGTGGATGACCTTGTTGAAAATTTTGATGTAAGACCTAGAAGCTCCTCAATTTCTTCAGGTAAATTATCTGGTGGAAATCAGCAAAAGTTGGTCTTGGCAAGAGAGATAGAATGTAATCCAAAAATCCTTTTAGTTGGCCAACCGACTAGAGGAGTTGATATAGGAGCAATTGAAAGGATATATGAAGATTTGATGAAGTTGAAAAGTAAAGGTACCGCTATCTTGCTTGTTTCAGTTGAGCTGGACGAAATTATGTCTTTATCTGATAGAATTATAGTGATGAATCAAGGCAGTATCGTCGGAGAAACTAATAGTTCAGATGCAACTGAGTTAGACCTTGGAAAAATGATGTCAGGTCTCGAAAAGGTTTAAGTGGTTAGAATGAGTGATAGTAATATTATTCCTAAGTGGCTCTCGGTAGGCGTGATACCACTGATAAATTTGTTTCTAGCGTTTTGTGTGTCCGGATTATTTATTTTTTTTATTGGAGAGAATCCTTTTAGAGCAATCTCCGTCATGATAAAAGGCGCTTTCTATTACCCTGGAGCTATAGGGTACACGCTCTATTATACCACAAACTTTATTTTCACCGGACTAGCAGTTGCTCTAGCATTCCATGCTCGGCTATTCAATATCGGTGGCGAAGGACAGGCATATGTAGGTGGACTTGGGGTAGGTCTAGTATGCCTGATTTTTGATCAGCATTTTGTGGGTTTTTTAGTTACGATATTAGCTATTTTGGGATCAGTAGTTTTCGGGGCAATTTGGGGTATAATTCCGGGATATCTTCAAGCGAAAAGAGGTAGTCATATTGTGATAACAACAATTATGTTCAACTTTATTGCAGCAGCACTGATGGTGTATTTATTGGTTAATGTAATAATAGAACCTGGACAGATGTCTCCTGAGACAAGAGACTTTGCATCGGGTGTAGGGTTAGCCCAAATACATATATTGGCAAAATATGTGGGCTTAGATATGGCTATGTCCCCCTTAAATCTTTCTTTTATAGCCGCTTTAACTGTCTCGGTTGGTTTTTGGTTTTTAGTATGGAGAACAAAGTTTGGTTATGAAGTGAGATCTCTCGGTCACTCAGAAACAGCAGCCGTATATGCTGGCATTAAAGTATCGTCTACAATTATAATTGTTATGGCTATTTCCGGAGGTCTTGCCGGTCTGGTTGCGATTAATGAACTGTTAGGAGTGCACAATAAGCTGCTTTTGGGTTTTACGGCGGGATATGGCTTTACTGGTATAGCAGTTGCCTTGATGGGAAGAAATCATCCTTTTGGTATATTTCTGGCTAGTCTTTTATTTGGAGCTTTATACCAAGGTGGAACGGAATTAGACTTTGAGTTTTCGTCAATAACAAGGGAAATGGTCTTGCTCATTCAAGGTTTAATAATACTTTTTTCTGGAGCGCTTGCTTATATGTTAAACCCTTTGGTGGAGAGAGCTTACCTAAAGTATTACGGGAATTATAGTAATGCTTGAAAGTTTCCAACTTATAATCTCCTTACTTGACTCAACTATTAGGATTGCAACACCGCTAATATTTTGTGCAATGGCAGGTATTTTTTCTGAGAGAAGTGGTATCATAGATATTGGATTAGAGGGCAAGATGCTGCTATCTGCTTTTGTAGCTGCAACGGCGACATTCTTGACAGGGTCTCCGATTTTAGGATTATTTGCTGCTATTTTCGCGTCATGTAGTGCGTCTTTGATACATGGGTTCGCCTGTATTACAAATAAAGGTGATCAGGTTATAAGTGGTTTAGCTATAAATATTCTAGCATCAGGCTTAACAATAACCTTAGGAATAGCTTTATTTTCTAGAGGTGGTCAAACGCCGCCTTTAACATCAGAACAACGATTTATGCCTATTGAGTTTTCTTTTCTTGATCAGATGAGTATTGTTCCATTTTTGGGGGATTTATTTGTTGAAGTAATTGCAGGCCATAACATTCTTGTTTATCTATCTGTCTTGGCCGTTTTTTTCACTTACTATGTAATTTTTAAAACTAGATTTGGTCTTCGACTAAGGGCTGTAGGGGAGAAACCTGAAGCAGTTGATACTGCTGGTATTTCCGTAATTAAAATGCGATATCAATCAATTTTAATTGCCGGAATGTTATGTGGACTTGCAGGAGCTTATTTATCGATTGCTCATGGTGCAGGATTTGGAAGAGAGATGTCCGCCGGTAAAGGTTATATCGCGTTAGCGGCAATGATATTTGGTAAATGGAACCCAATTCCATCTTTATTCGCATGCCTTTTATTCGGATTTTTAGAGGCATTAGGGGTAAGGCTAGAGGGTGTCGAATTAATGTGGATCGGGGAAGTTCCAGTGCAAGTGATGCAAGCATTACCTTATGTTCTAACTGTAGTCTTGTTGGCGGGTTTTATTGGAAAAGCAAGGGCACCAGGAGCCATAGGCGTCCCTTACAGCAAAGAAGGTTAAGTTTTTAAATTCAGTTTCATTATTATTGCATCTTCTCGTATACCTGAACTGTTTTTGTAATAATTTTTTCGTATGCCGTATTCTATAAACTTAAACGAAAAATACATATTTCTCGCTTGGATGTTGTTAATCCCTACTTCAAGGGTTATAAAGTTAGCTCCATAATTTTTGGAAAAGCTTACAATACTCTTCAGTAACTTTTTCCCTAAACCCCTACCTCGGAGATCCTCTAAAACGCCAATAAAGTATATCTCTACTTCATGATCTGTAAGACTTAGTATAGCGATGCAATTCCGGTCCTTTTTGATCTTGACATTTGTAGACTTCTGAAATCGTTTAAAATCTTCCAAAGAAAATTGAATTGACTGAACGTCTACACACTTCTTATAGAGATTAAAATTTTCCTCAGCTGACATCTAATGATTTGTCGAGTATTTTAGGTCCTTTATATTTAGTGAATAAAGACTTACCTGTTGATATATATAAAGGCTTTGGTAAAAATTTTTCCGGTTTTACAACTTTTCTTGAGAATTTTAGAAAATCTTGCATAAATATCTCAGGTTGTTCGATAAATTTTTTTATTTTAATAGTTGTTGCAATTTCCTCTGCTCTATATCCAACAACCATTAAGTCGGAGTAATCGACTGAAGGTTTAATATCTTTTATGTCTAAGGAGGACATAAAAATAGGTTTTTTATCTTTTAATATGCACCAAAATATCTTATTGCCTTTATATTTGAGGGAAATTAGAGCGGTCTTATATATTCTCGATAGAGCTTGAAATTTGTTTACACCTATTAGTTGAATAGGTAGGGAACAACAAACACCCTTCACAGCAGATATTGATGCCCTAATCCCATTGAAATTTCCAGGTCCAGTACAGACCACAATTCTATCAACTTCGTGTATTTCTAACTTATTTTTATTTAGAAAATCTGAGAGAAAAAAAAAATTTCATCAAAATTTGGTTGGTCTACATTTTTGTAATCAGAAAATACACCGTTGGTATCAATCCCAAATTTTATATCTGAGGTTGTAAGGTCGATAGCGAGCGTATTCATAACCTTTTTATCAAGCTACAGGTCTAACCTCAGTCACTTCAGGAATGTAGTGCTTAAGAAGATTTTCAATGCCCATTTTTAATGTCATAGTTGATGAAGGGCATCCAGCGCAAGCTCCTTGCATATGCAAGTAAACTACTCCTTCCTGAAAACTCTGGAAAGTTATATCTCCCCCATCTTGAGCAACTGCGGGTCTAACCCTGGTATCTAAAAGGTCTGTTATTCTCTTTACTATTTCGCTGTCAGGTCCTTCATGAATATTGTGCAAGGAGTCTCTAGACTCTTCATTTAAAATTTGCTCACCAGACTGTAAAAAGTCCATAATTGTTCCCAGTAAAGCAGGCTTTATATGTTCCCATAGGAATTCTTCTCTCTTTGTAATCGTGATAAAGTCGCTTCCTAGAAACACACCAACTACACCTTCGATACCAAACAGCATTTTTGCCAAAGGCGATCTCCCAATATTGTCGCCCTCATTAAAGTTGGCGGTTCCAGTACCCAAAACGGTTTGACCAGGTAAAAACTTTAGTGTTGCCGGGTTGGGTGTCTCTTCTGTTTGGATAAACATTTACTTTCTCCAGTTCTCTAATATAACGATAAGATAGGTACTCTTATATCATTTTTCAAGGTTAAGATACAGCTTCAATTCTTTCCTTTGTCATTGAACCTGGAACGATAGTAACAGGTATAGGCAATTTTCCACCATCTCGTGAAACTAATTGGCTAATTAATGGCCCAGGACCTTCACTCGAATTGTTCGCCCCTAAAACAAGTACCCCAACCTCCTTATCTTCTGAGATCTGATTAAGTACCTCAGTAGCTTTTTCTCCTTCTCGAATAACTAATTCGGCCTCGAGCTTCAGCTCGTCTTTCATCCAGTTTGAATATATCTTAAAATTTTCTTCAATCGTTTCCCTTGCTTCTTCTCTCATTTTTTCAGCAACACCAAGCCAATGTGTTTGATCTTGAGGTGTGATAATCGCAAGTACTTCGACACCACCACCGGTTTTAGCAGCCCTAGTTGCCGCATAGTGAAGCGCATTTAAGAACTCGGGACTATTGTCCATTATTACTAAAAACTTTCTCACAACTCCCCTATCATAAAGACCACAATATATTTTAACCTAAAATTTAAGAAATCTTAGATATTTATTTCAAGAAACCGACTATCTCACGTGTCTTTTTTAATATCGGTTGTGAAATATCATCAGCTTTTTCAGATCCTTTTCGCAAAATTTCTACTATATATGTTTCTTCATTTAAAAGCTTTTTTATCTCTTTATTTATTGGTTCAAGTTCAGAAATAAGGATATCTGATAGTTCGTCTTTCAATTTTTTAAAATCTGATCCTGAAAATTGCTCCAATGTTTTTTCAACAGATTGATTGGCTAAGGTTGCATATATTCCAAGCAAATTTTCTGCTTCTGGACGGTTAACAAGCTCTTCTTGTACGCTAGGTATTTCAAAGGGATCAGTTTTTGCTTTTTGGATTTTTCTTCTTATTGAATCGCTATCATCATTTAGATTTATACGAGACATCTCTGATGCTTCTGACTTAGACATTTTTTTGTTTCCATCTCTTAAAGACATTACTCTAGTAGCTGTCCCTTCTATAATCGGCTCTGGTATTGGGAAAAATCCTGGAGTGTTGAAGTCATTATTAAATTTTGTAGCTATATCGCGAGTTAATTCAAGATGTTGTTTTTGGTCTTCACCCACCGGTACATGAGTGGCGTGGTAAGCAAGAATGTCTGCCGCCATTAGAGTTGGGTAACAATAAAGTCCAAGAGAGGCATTTTCTCTATTTTTCCCAGCTTTCTCTTTAAATTGTGTCATACGATTCAGCCACCCAATTCTAGCTACACAATTGAAGATCCATGCAAGCTCAGTATGTGTCGAGACCTGACTTTGATTGAATATAATTGAATTTTCCTTGCGTAAACCACAAGCTAAAAAAGCAGCTGTTACCTCGATAGTATTTTGGCGTAATTCTTTTGGATCTTGCCAACTTGTTATTGCATGGAGATCTACTAGACAATAAATGCACATAGCTTTAGTTTCTTGAAGCTCTACAAATCGTTTAACGGCTCCAAGATAATTTCCTAAGTGAAGATTTCCAGTAGGCTGCACACCTGAAAAAACTATCTTACTATCCATAAATAATGTCTCTTAATTATTTGCCAAAGTCATTGAACCTAAAATTTTTATCTAATATACCTAAAAACCTTAGGCATGCAAAATAACTAATTCCTGATATCAGTATGACCATACTTAACCAAAGGATTGTAAGGTTTTGATTAGAAAAATACCAAATTGTAACAGACTTCATCAATATTAATAAAACAAGCATAAAACAGCTACTTAGTACAATCCTTGATAGGGCCTGTTTAAAAGCACTATTAAAATAAAAACCAAATTTGTAGGTATGATATACTAGTGATATAAAAACCAACCAATTTGTTATTGCGTATGCTATTGGAGGCGCTAAAAACTCGAATGTATCTAGTAGGGTATAAGCAAGACTTACGTTTAAGAAAACAGACGCCAGAGAGTAGTAGAAAGGTATTCTTATATTTTTCTCTGCAAAATAAAAGTTTAGTAATAGCATTTGTAAGCTTATCGGAATTATACTCAAGCTATAAATCGATAAAGCTTTACTAGTTTGAATAGCATCACTCACTAAAAAATTTCCTCTTTGAAACAGAGACGATATGATTTCAGAGTTTAAATACATTAAGCCTACAGAGGCAGGCAGTGCAAAAACAAGGGATAGTCGCATAGATTGGTTTAAATATAGGTTGCCTTCGACTTGTCGACCACTTTTTTTGAGTGAACTAAGTTTTGGCAGAGTAACAACATTTAAAGCAACCCCAATGAGCGCAATTGGAAGCTGTGCAAGCCTATCGGCATAAATAAGCCACACTATCGCTCCATCAAAAAGTGATGATATTTGTCTGCCCACTACAAGATTTATTTGTGATACGCCGCTTGCTAAACTAATGGGTATTGATTTTAAAAATAGTTCTTTTGAGATACTTAGATTCGGGTTCAATCCAGATAAATTTACTGAAGTAAGGGAAATTCCGTTCAGCCTACATGCTCTGAAAACCAATACTAAATTTATAAGGCCTGAAATCAAAACAGCTATGCAAAGATTATACCCAAAATCACCAGAGTAGAGTGCAGAAAAAATCAGAGAACCAATGAGAAAAAAATTTAAAACACTCTGTGTTGCAGTACTGATGTGATAAAGGTTGAAAGCATTTAGTACTGAACTGAACAATTGTACCAGGGAGATAAGTAGAATGTATGGAAATAATATCCTTCCATATAATACTGCCAATTCGAACCTTTCGTCATCTAAAAAACCAAACGCAAGTGCTCTTATTAAAACAGGCATAAAAATTATACCTAGAATTGAAATTAAACCTAAGATTGTAAAAAGAGAAAAAAACACTATTGTCACCAACTCGTTAGCATTTTTTTTGTTACCTTTTACACCCACAAAAATCGGTATAAACACTTTGTTGAATGAACCTTCGGCAAATATTCTCCTGAGCATATTCGGAATCGTAAAAGCGAGTAAAAATGCTTGTGCAACTGGACCTGAACCAAGATAAAGAGCCAAAAAAATATCGCGCAAAAAACCTAATGTTCGGCTTAAGAGCGTCCAAAGACTAACAATAGAGAAGTTATTAATTAGAGAGTTTTTCTTTTTCATTAATCTTTTAAAGCCTTTTTAAAATGTTTCTCAAGATAAAACAATAGCTCCTTCCTCACTTGCTCTAGCTTTTGTAAGGATGTAATTTTTTCGCCAAATAAATCATTTACGTAAAATGTGTCTACAGCTTGCTCTCCATACGTTGCAATCACTGCAGACCTTATTGTAATTTGGTTTCGAAATAGCGTATTGGTTATGTCATATAGAAGGCCTAATCTATCTCGAGTATCAACTTCAATCATAGTTTGTTTATGTGACCCCTTGTTATCAAAAGAAATCTTTGTTGGAACTTCAAAGTACTTTTCACGGTCTTTTATTTTGTCTTGTTTCTCTAAAATTGACTTAGTGATAATCTCCCCTGAAAGAGTTCTCTTGACTGTTTCTAACAACTTTTTAGTTTTTCTTTCATCATATTTTTTCCCAAGATTATCTTGTATCCAAAAAATGAAATTTGCTATTCCGTCTTTAGTTGTAAATGTTTTTGCATCAATAACATTAGCAGACGCAATTGCTAGTGCTCCTGCCAATCTTGAAAAAATGCCAGGATGGTCTTCCATGACAAAAATTATCTTCGTTATATCGCGCTCGTTGTCATATGAAGGTTCAACCTGCAAAGGATCTTGCTCAAGCCTTTTTATCATTTCGGCTATAAGCTTTTGGGTTTGTGTATCTAAAACTAACCAATAAGCATCAAAATGGCGCGAAGTTTCCTTTTTAATGTCATCATTTTTAAACCCTTGAAGATATCCCTTAAGTTTTTTCTTTGCTGCATCTATTCGCTCTGACCTGGTTTCCACCTTTATATCATTTGAAACTAATTGAAGTGTTTGAAAGTAAAGGCTCTCAAGTAGAGAGCTTTTCCAATTGTTCCATGAATCGGAAGATACTCCTTTAATATCACATACTGTGAGTATAAATAATAGGTCTAGTGTTTCTCTATCTTTGACGTACTGTTGAAAATCGATGATTGTTTTTTGGTCTGATAAATCTCGTTTTTGAGCAAAATCAGACATCATTAAATGATTTCTTACTAACCAACAAATTTTCTTTCGCTCGCGATCTTTCAGAGAAAATCGTTTGCATAATTTGGTGGCAATTTTCTCACCCTCGACTGAATGGTCATTTTCTAGGCCCTTTCCAATATCATGAAAGAGTATTGAGAGATACAGTACTTTTCTATTAAGTGATTTTTTCGAGAATATTTCCTCAACAGCAGTACCATAATTTTTAGGTAATTTTTCGATCTCGGATAAAACTTTTAAGCATTGGATCGTATGTTCGTCGACAGTGAACCAATGGTACATATTAAACTGCATTAACGCTACGATTCTGCCAAAGTCAGGGATAAATGCCCCCAAAA
This sequence comes from uncultured Alphaproteobacteria bacterium, assembly GCA_902584635.1. Taxonomy (GTDB): domain Bacteria; phylum Pseudomonadota; class Alphaproteobacteria; order Rhodobacterales; family Rhodobacteraceae; genus CACIJG01. The sequence continues at coordinate 39,472 of CACIAQ010000005.1, read as the reverse complement.
ATCCAACTTCATTCATTCTTCTTAAAACTCTTTCAGGATTGCCGTAATCAATCAATAAGCTTAAAAAAAGGTCATTTGCCTCAAAACTATTTTTGAGTTCAGAGTCTACTAAATCTAAATTTTGTGAAACTAGTCGTAATGCTTGTGGGTGAATAAGTATTTTAGAGTCGAGGGCACAAATGAATAGCTTTAAAATATTTATGGGTTTTTTTGTTAAAAAATTTTTATCTCTGATACTAAGTCTTCCTTTTTCGATAACTAACCCTGCTTGTAATGGCTTTAATGATCTTCCGGAAAGTCCTAGCAGTTCTGAGAGGTTCCTCTTAAACCCCTTTTTCTTTGCTAAATAGTTCTCTTCTATCGCAGTTAAGAATATTCTTGTTAGATCTCCAACATTTTTTGCCTGTAGAAAATATTTTTGCATAAATATCTCTACGCCTCTTCTCGAGTTATCATCTTCAATATTTAGGCTTTTTGCTAAATCGGCTTGAATGTTAAAATATAATTTCTCGTTAGCGTAACCTGATATTTGGTGAATTTTACACCTTATAAACCAAAGAAAATTTTCTGCTTCTGTAAATATCTGCAGCTCGCTCTTCTTAAAGATCTTTTTCTCAATAAGGGAATGGATGTTATCGGTTTTATAAATATACTTTGATATCCAGTATAAGGTATGGAGATCTCGTAGTCCTCCCTTACCTTCTTTAATATTCGGCTCCAGCATATAACGAGCATTTGCATGCTTTCGGTGTCTTTCTGCTCTTTCCGAAAGTTTCCCTTCCACAAAATTTGATGCTTTTTTGGAAAAAACTCTTTTCTTTAGGGTAGTATCTAATTCTTCAAATAAATCTCTACTCCCACATAAGTATCTCTTTTCTAGCATTGAGGTTCGAATTGTTAAGTCATTCAAACCTAGTTGAACACAATCAGGTATAGTTCTAGAGGAGTGACCGACTTTAAATTTTAAATCCCAAAGTATATACAATACAGACTCCACTACCCGCTTAACCAAACCTGTCTGACGTTTAGTAGACAGGAATAATAAATCTATATCAGAATAAGGAGCCATTTCACCCCTTCCGAAACCTCCTATGGCAACTAACGATAAGCTTTGACTTTCAGAAGTGTGAGTTAATGGGTGAAATTTTTTATGAACGAGATTAAAAACAGTAGAAACCAATATATCTGTTTTTTTACAAAAAAGACTTTTCGCTTCGTTGCCTAAAAATGGGTATTTGTTTAGAAAATCAAAAGCAATTTGAGTCATAAGCTCATTAGAAGCTCTGAGGATGGATGTTATCTTTGCTCTTGTCTTTAAATCTGGGTTATTGGGAATAGCTAGATCTAAAAGTTCTTTATTTAACTTTTCTTCGCAAATATCCAATTCGATTATGGTCTTCTTTGATGTCTGCATAAAGTAGAGTAATATTATATTTAGTTAGACGACACGAGAGAATTATTAAAAAATTTACAAGGTCTAGAAAGCTTTAGACTGAGAAGTTATATTAAAATGCAAGATTTTATTAATAAGTATGAACGAATTTGTATATCCAGAAATTAAATCCGGCTTATATCTTGTTTCACTTCCAGTGGGCTGTTTAAGCGATATCAGTTTTAGAGCACTACATATGTTATGTAATTCTGATTACGTAGCTGGCGAAGACACTCGTAATGTAAGATCACTATTTAAATTGTTGAAAATTAGCAAATCAATAAAGTCTATAATTTCATATCACGATCACAGCTCATCTCATGCAAGAGGGAAAATAATAGAATTAATTAAACAAGGCAAAAGTGTGGCTTTAGTCAGTGACGCGGGCACACCATTGATTTCAGATCCTGGCTATAAACTGGTAAAGACTGCAATTGAAGATGGTATTGAGGTTTTTAGCGTTCCTGGGCCCTCCTCTGTTATAGCCGCATTAACAGTATCAGGCTTGCCAACTGATACGTTTAGTTTTTTGGGGTTTTTACCGAATACCAAAAGCAAGAAGAAAAAATTATTAGAAACGTATTTAAATCTACCTTCCTCTTTGATTATTTTCGAGAGTGGCAAGCGACTGCAAAAAACGTTGGAACTGTTAGCAGAAACTTGCAGACCCTCCACTGAAATATGTATCTGTAGGGAGCTAACAAAGTTAAATGAAGAGATTACTAGGTTTAAAGCACACGAGGGTATAAAGGTAACAAAAAAAATGAGATCCTTAAAAGGAGAGTTTGTAATTATCGTAGGAAAAAATGAGACTGGAGATTTTGACTTGAAAAATCTAGATGAACAGCTTAGAAAATTAAAAAAATCGATGAGCATGAAAGGTTCAGTGGATTTTTTGGCGGAAAAGCTAAATATTCAAAAAAAAATTATATATGAAAAAGCCCTAACAATATTTAAAGATAACAATTAACTTAGATCGGTATGTATTTATGAAACTCAAGATAGCATTTCAGATGGATCCAATATCTGATGTTGACACTAACGGAGACACTTCATTTAGATTGGCAGAAGAAGGCCAAAAAATGGGTCATCAAATATACTATTTTAATCCTGAAAGCTTAGTCTATGAAAATGGGAAAATTATTGCGTATGGCCAGAAAGTAGATATAGACCGGGAAGGTACACCCATTATCTCTCTGCAAAAAGAGGAGAAAATAGATTTGTCGGAGGAGATAGATATAGTCTTCTTAAGACAAGACCCTCCTTTCGATATGCTATATATTACAACGACTTTCTTGTTAGAAAGACTCAAGGGTAAAACTTTAGTTCTCAATGACCCATATTGGGTGAGAAACTCTCCAGAAAAACTGTTAGTTTTGAATTTTATAGACTTAATGCCACCAACCGTTATTACAAGAAGCCTAAGGTCAATTATTGATTTTCGAAATAGATACAAAGATATAATACTTAAGCCTCTTTATGGAAATGGAGGGACAGGTGTATTTAGATTGGTCGAAGGTGACAAAAACTTAAATGTTTTCTTTGAAACATTTGTAAATAACTCAAGAGAGCCAATCATCGTTCAACAATTTTTGCCAGATGTGTCTAATGGAGATAAGAGAATTATTTTGGTTGATGGAGAGCCGATTGGTGCAATCAATCGTATTCCCCCTCATGACGATATTCGATCAAATATGCATGTTGGTGGTACGCCTGCAAAATCAAACTTGACTGCGAGAGATACTGAAATATGTAAAAGGCTCTCACCGGTATTGAAAAAGAAAAATTTATTTTTCGTGGGAATTGATGTAATTGGTCAGCATTTAACAGAAATAAATGTTACTTCTCCCACGGGTTTACAAGAACTAGAGCGCTTCGAAAAAAAGAATTATGCGCAAACAATTTGGGAAGGTATTGAGAAAAAATGGAAGAGCGAGCAATAGATAATAAGACCACATTTTTAGCAATTATAATGATGGCCCTAGTAGTTATACTTTCCAATGTATTGGTCCAGTTTTATTTAGGTGCTTTTTTAACTTATGGAGCGTTTACCTATCCAATAGCTTTTCTGATTAATGACGTAGTTAATAAATTAGAAGGTCCAAGAAGAGCAAGGCAAGTGATTTTTTGGGGTTTTGTCGTCGGCGTTATATGTTCTTTAATTGGTAGTCAAATTGAAGGCGAGTTTGGTCCTTTGGTTACCTTAAGGATTGCTGTGGGCTCAGGTCTTGCATTCTTGATAGCACATTTTAGTGATACTTATGTCTTTCATTTTTTTAGAAAACTAAGATGGTGGGTTCCCCCTTTGATATCATCAACAATAGGTTCAGCTCTCGATACGTTGATATTCTTCTCTATAGCGTTTTCAGCAACATTCGTATTTATTGAACCACAAAATGATGTAGCGTGGGCGAACGAGGCATCAGCGCTGTTGAACTTTTTTCCCATAGACACACCTTTTTGGGTAAGTATGGCTGTAGCTGATTTCATGGTAAAATTAATTCTGGCATCCTTGTTCTTGATGCCATTTAGAAGGATAGTTTCATCAGCTCGTCAAATAAATGCATGACACTAGCTTTGCTTCAATAGTCTTGATTTTTCCCTTTGCCAATCTCTCTTTTTCTCGGTTTGTCTCTTGTCGACGACTCTTTTTCCTTTGGCAATACCAATTAAAAGTTTAACTTTTCCTTTTTCGTTTAAGTAAAGTTTTAGCGGAATAAGTGTCATTCTTTCCCTACTTAAATTTACCCACAGTTTTTTCAGTTGCTTTTTATTGATAAGTAGTTTGCGCCTTCTTCTTTCTTCATGACCAAATGTTTTTGAATTGCTATGGAGAGGTATATAACAATTAATCAGCCACAACTCTCCTTCCTCGATACTTGCATAACTTTCAGCAATAAGACCCCCACTATCTCTCAGAGACTTCACTTCTGAACCCACCAAAACCAGACCGCACTCAAGTGTCTCACCAATCTCATAGTTGTATCTAGCTTTACGATTTTCGGCTAGTGATTTGGAGGATACTTTTTTTTTACTCATCGGAAGCGGAGATTAAACCTGCGGTATGCATAGCTGATTTTATCTGGCTCTCTGTCGCAGTAGATATTGTACAAAGAGGTGCTCTCACTTCATTTTCACATTTGCTAAGCAGGCTTAGAGCGTATTTAGTCGGCGCTGGGCTTGGCTCTGCGAAGGCGGCACGGTGAAGGGGTAGTAGTTTATCCTGATATTCAAGTGCTTTTTTATAATTACCAGCCAGCATCGCATCTTGAAAGAGTGCTGAAAGTTTTGGAGCAATATTTGCAATTACCGAAATGCAACCGACACCACCATGAGCATTAAACCCTAGCGCGGTGGCATCTTCACCAGATAATTGGAGAAAATCCGTTCCACAAGTTTCTCTGGTATCAGAAACCCTAGAGACATCACCAGTTGCATCTTTGACCCCAATAACTCTTGGTAATTTAGATAACTGACCCATAGTATCAGGGCTCATATCAATGACTGATCGACCCGGAATATTATAAATTATAATAGGCAAATTTGAGTTATTATGCAGTTTTGTATAATGATTTAGAAGACCTTTTTGGTTTGGTTTGTTGTAGTATGGAGTAACTACTAACGCAGCATCAGCTCCTACTTTTTCAGAAAATTCCATAAGTTCTATAGACTCGGCAGTACTATTGGATCCAGCACCAGCTATTATTGGTATCCTCTTTCCTGAGAAGTTTATTATTGCTTTCACAACTTCCTTATGTTCTTGATGACTCAGTGTCGGAGACTCACCCGTTGTTCCAACGGCCACTATTGCAGAACTACCCTCACTGATATGCCACTCAACTAAATTCTCAAGTGCAGAAAAGTCAACCTCTCCATTTTTAAACGGAGTAATCAGCGCAGGGATGGAACCTTTAAACATTATTTTAACCTTTTCAATAATTACAATTGTAACATAATATATAGGAAACAAAAATTCGCAAGATTCATAATCTAGTTCCCGAAACTTTGAGTTTACAATTCTGCTTTTTTTCAGATAACCAAATCAAGATAGGTAAAATCCTTATTATGAAAAAACTGTTTTTGCTAATTCTCACTTCAATCCTTGTTCTTTTTAAGGCGATCATGGCTGAGGATTTGAAAGATTACGTTAATAAAGCGCATGTAGAAGTTCTAGTAGAAGCACTTAAGTATTCTGATGCAAGGATGTTTGATGAGGCGACAAATGAGATAAAAGATACCAATAATGAAAATTTGCAGTTGTTTATCAAATGGCTAAAATTACGAGAGGGTAAAGGAAGTTTCTCGGAATATTCCGAGTTTTTGAAATATTATGATCATTGGCCACAAAGGCGCTTATTAAAAAAATTTGGAGAGCTCTCTATTGACGAAAGTGTTAAGAGAAGAGACATACAAACATTTTTCAAAGTTGGTGCAGATTGCAAAAAACTAAAAAAGGTTTCATCTCGTCTATATGAAGACGACTGCCTTCCCCAGACAGCCCAAGGCTCAATAGCTCTCTTGCAGATACTAAACGCAAATACTCATGCTGAATTGTTTAATGAGGTTTTGGAAAAGCTAGTTGTAAGACAAATAGTGACAGATAAACAATGGAACTATCTGAATACCTATCACAAAAGTAAATTAGCTGAGATGGCTACACAGCGATTTAAACACTTTAAGAAAAAATCTGACCTAAATGAGTTGGATAGAATTTCAATTTTTTTAGATGAAAAGGAATTGAAAATTTTAAAGAATGTAAAAAAGTATAAAAAAATAACGAAACTGTCTAAAAATTTCACGTATAAATCCCGAGACTTCAATGATGTAGGGGTGGCATATGATTACATTTCTCTTTTAAGGAGATCTGGCCAATTTGATTTGGCTCAAAAGTTTATTAGGAAAAACTCATCAAGGCATTTTGATATTATTGAAGATGAAAGATGGCTTCGAATTAAGCAAATCTACTCTCTCAGAGCGCTGAGAGGAGGATATGCTAAGAGAGCTTATGAAATAGCAAGCACCAAATATAATTTTTCCGACAATCCAAACGCTCTAGGCGATTTTCTTTATCTTGAATGGTTGGCAGGTTTTATTGCGTTAGAATTCTTCAATGAGCCTAAATTAGCGAAAAAACATTTCTTAAATTTCTTTACATTAATAAAAGAGTGGGAAGAAAAATCTTACTATTTAAATGAAATTGGTTATCACAACGATATAATTTCATTTGACATCGCTAGCGCTAGAATTGGTTATTGGCTTGGAAAAACCTTTGTACAATTGGGCGACAAAGAGAGTGCTCAGGAATTTTTTAAGATATCGGCGAACTATGATTACTCTTTCTATGGCCAGCTATCTCTCGAGCGATTGAAGATAAATCCTAGTCCACGTTACATAATAAAAAAAGATAGTAAAGGTTTTAAGATAAATAATCAAAAAGATCTAGTCGAGGTAGCTGCCAGTCTATATTTCGCGGAAAGAGGGGTTTTGTCTGATTATATATTTGGACATTTGGCCAAGGGACTATCAGAGCAAGAAAGATATAAGCTTTGTCATATACTTCAAGAATCTGGATTTATAAAGGGTTCGCTGACAGTAGCGAAAAAGTCAACAGAAAAAGGAACTCCCCTACATAGCGAATTGTTCCCAACCAGTAAAGATTTTGCATTTGACCAGAATGTCGATAAGTCATTGGTTTTATCGGTTATAAGGCAAGAAAGCGAGTTTTTTAGAGCCGCAAAGTCTAGAACGGGAGCACTTGGTTTAATGCAATTAATGCCCAACACGGCAAAAGAAGTGGCTAGAAAACTAAAAATTAAATACCAAAAATCAAAGCTCATTACTAATGAGAATTATAATATTCGCTTGGGGTCATATTATTTGAAGTATTTATTAAAAAGATATGAAGGTAGTAAAGTTCTTACATTAGCAGCTTATAATGCTGGTCCTGCAAATTTGAAAAAATGGCTATCTAATATGGGAGATCCAAGAAAAAAGGGTATTGACCCCCTAGTATGGATTGAATTGATACCATACCCAGAAACAAGAAATTATGTAAAGCGTGTATTGGAGGCAATTTGGATTTACGATAGTAAGATCTCCGGTTCAGTTGAAAAGCCAAACTTGGCAAAAAAATATTTTGGCCATCGTTTTTAAATTTGAATAAAAACCAAGTTGACCAAACAGCTATTTTATTTGAAAAATTTTCAGTTATTTAGGTTTTTGGCAATGTTGTCGAGTAAGTAAGAGAAAATACCTGCAAATATAACTATCGAAGTGCCTAGTATGATAGGCCATGTTATACTCTCATTAAATATTAGAACTCCAATAATTCCAGCGAAGACCAAATGGAAATAGGCAAATGGTTGTATAACGGCTGCTTCAGCGAACTCGAATGCTTTAATAAGTACGAAATGACCAACGATGCCCAAAATACATAATATTGACATTAAGAGAATATCTGATTTTTCAATAGGTATAATATAAAATGGAGCTATAAGTGTTGAGAAGAAAGCTCCAATCAATCCTGTCCAAATTAAACTTGTATAACTACTGTCACTAAAACTTGCCATCCTTGTTAAAACTCCATAAAGGGCAAATAAGACCGCTCCAATGAATGGAATAACTGAGTGCATTTGAAATACATGACCACCGGGTTTGACTATGATTAATACCCCTAAAAATCCTACAAGCACTATAGCAAATTTTAAATTTGTAAACTCTTCTTTTAAAATAAAGAATGAGAAGATTAAGACCAATAAAGGATAGCTTGAAAATATTGCTGATGTAGCAACTAAGCCCACAATAGTGAAGGAGTATACGGTAACAAATATTTCGGCTACTAAAATACTACTTCTTAAAATCTGCAAGAGTGGTCTTTTGCTAAATATAAGGATGCGCGATTTTTTAAATAAAAAAAAGTATAACGAAATTCCTGCAGCTAATGCCCAAAATCTTAGTATAATCGTCAATGTAACAGAGTATTTTTCAGCGAGATATCTTGAGAGGCCATCTTGTGTAGCAAAAACTAGAGTAGCAATAAGCATGAGAGCAATGCCTAATCTAACGTTCTGACTGGTCAATTATGATGCCACCGCTGACATAGACAAAACCCCAGACTTATCGGCAATCCAAAACTCTCCAGTATTTGAAGTGTTTATGGAAAATTCATCGGAGACAAAGATTGGATTTAGTGCTCTATATTTAAAAAATTGTAACCTTCCCTCAAACCTTTGATCCGCAGCATCAATTAAATTCTGAGCTAGTAAGGGGCCATGAACGACTAGTGAAGGGTAGTATTCAACAGTTTTGCAATAATCCAGATCATAGTGAATTCTATGACTATTCATGGTTAATGCAGAATATTTAAAAAGTTGATTTTCTGTATACTTCCTTTTCAAACAATCTTTAGAAGGTTTGCTGTGCGGCTTGTGCACCCTCTGATCAAATCCAATACGGACGGGAAGATATATGAGGCTTTGCCGTTCGATCAGAAGTGTCGTATCGTTATTTTTCAATTCATTTTTTATTTCAATTACACAGAAGTCACCTGAATTACCTTTTTTGTAATTTATACTTTCAAGCGTAATAACCCTTGTTATTTCCATTCCGATCAATAGTGGCTCAAAAAAGTTTATTTCACTTCCTCCCCACATTCTTCTAGGAAATCCAGTATCTGGAATTATGTTGTTTCCTGGCTTAATGTGGCCATCTAACCCAAGAAGCGTATCTTCAGCAGTTTCCCAACAGAAAAACCAATGCCAGTATTTAGGTAGCGGGTCGCCTGACTTTAATTCAAGTTTATTTACTTGGAAAAAGTCCTTAGCAACGCGTGATCTCGCTATATCAACTTTATCTTTAATTACTTTTTGTTTTTCTAAATTTTTTCTAATATCTTCTTGTGTGAGCATTTTATTTGACCAAAATGAGATTGCCTTTCGGCATTCCATAAGCTTTATATTGAGGATTGTGCAAGAAATTTTTCTAACAATTTATCTAGCAACTCATTAGATTTTTCATCAGTAAGGTCTCCAGCCTTATTAAAGGCTCTGCTTGAATGACCAATTAAAACTTCAGGAGTCTGTATGATTTTGCAGTCAAAGGGAGTTAGGCACATTCTTAGCATGTATTGACTTCTTTCTCCACCAGACCGGCCATCGGTAGCAGAAACTATAGCTATGGTTTTTGACGTAAACGGATTAGGCTTTAATCTAGACATCCAATCAAAGGAATTTTTTAACGCACCAGAAATACCTTTATTGTATTCTGGTGTTGATATGATTATTCCTGAGGCCCGGCTAAGAGTATCTCCAAGTTTTATAACAGTCTCTGGAATACCAGCTTCCTTTTCCAAATCGTCGTTGTAAAGGGGAAGATTAATATTACCGAATGAAAAATGCATATCACCATCTTTTGATCTAATTTTTTTGTCTATATATTTTAGCAGTTTCGTGTTTGAGGACGCTTTTCTGAGTGAGCCAGAAAGCCCAACTATTATCGTAGATTTTATCATGTTATTTTCCGGCTACTTTGAATGTGAGTCTTGCAGTAGTGTTACAAGTATTGGGTTGTATTTTTTATAGTGATTTATTTATAACTGAAGGTTATAAGTTTGATAATCAATTTTTTCAAATAAAAAGGAAGAGTTTTTTTGGATATTACAAAACTTCGACTTCTAGGCTTCAAGAGCTTTGTAGATTCTACCGAGGTGGAAATATTGCCAGGGCTCACAGGAATAGTAGGGCCTAACGGTTGTGGAAAATCGAATATTATAGATGCATTCCAATGGTTGATGGGTGAGAGTAGACCATCTTCAATGAGGGCATCTGGAATGGAAGACGTGATCTTTGCCGGCGTAGAAGGAAGAAGCCCAAGGAACTTCGCTGAAGTCACCTTAGAAATTGATAACTCCGAGCAAAAAGCTGCTAGTGAATTCAACCGACACAAAGAAATTGAGATATCGAGAAAGATTACAAGAGAAATAGGTTCATCCTACCGACTCAATGGGAAAGAAGTGAGAGCACGTGATATACAGACCCTATTTGCAGATTTTTCATCAGGGTCTAATTCTTCTAGCCTCATTAAACAGGGGCAAATTGCAGAGCTTTTGAACATGAAGCCTAAAGACCGAAAAAAGATTTTAGAAGAGGCAGCTGGAATTTCAGGGCTTTACCATCGTCGTCATGAAGCCCAATTAAAACTTAACGGAGCGGAGAGAAATCTTGACAGACTTCAAGATTTAATTTCTCAACTTGAGGTACAGTTAAAAACCATTGAAAAGCAAGCGCGAGAGGCTGAAAGGTATGCAAAGTTATCTAAAGAAATTAGAACACTTAAAGGCCTGTTGTTACTAAAACAGTATTTAAGTTTGAGATCCGATATTAACTCTGTAGATACATCTTATACTGAAAATTTGAAAATACTGTCCCGTCTAGAGACTGAAGACCGTGAACTTGAAAAAAAAATCGATATTGAAAATGGAAATATCTCAAAACAAAAATTAGATGTCGAGGAAAAATCAGAAACCCACCAAAATACTCTATTAGAACGACAAGTTGTGTTGAATGAAATAAACTTATCAGAGAGAAAAGCTAACGAATTACAAAGTCAATTGACTCAAAGCGAAGCTGATTTGCGAAGAGAAGATCAGTTGATGGCAGATGCAGAGAGTAATATGGTAGATCAAAACAACCTATTACGGGAAGTAGACGAAAAACTGCATGAAATTGATGAAAAAATTGAGAATGAAAAGAAAGCAATAAAACAAAACAACGAACGGATGCAAGCAGTAGACGAGAGCTATAATTTATTAAGAGATAAATTGAATGAGTTGAGAGCTGAAAAAATTCTTAATGAAAAAAGAAAAGAAGAACGTTCATCTACTCTTCTAGACTTAAATAGAAATGTCGAAAAGCTAAATGACGCATTAGAAAAATTAAAGAGTGCTGAACAACATGAAATAAAGAAACTTGAAGACCTTATGAAGGAGCAAGATAACCTTAACTCTACATACCAAATTGACGCCAATAATTTCTCTCAAAAAGAAAAAGATTTTCAAAAAAATCAGGAGAAGATTGCAATCGTTGATAACGAAATCAATAGGCTCAATGCAAGAAAGGCTGTAAATATTTCTGAGCTCGAGGTATCAAAAGGTCTTCTAAGTAAAAATAGCGATCAAAAAACTGTTTTTGATAAACTAGAAATTGAAAATGGATTTGAACGTTGTCTAGATGCACTATTCTTTTCAGAGTTAGAATACCCAGAAATAACAAAAAGAAAAATATCTGGTTGGCAAAATGTTGTTGATAAAATCGGTAATAAAATAAAAAAGAACTTTTCTGATTTAGAAAATTTATCTTCGCGTATTAAGGGTCCCGATGTTTTAAATTATCTCTTTGAGCATGTTGGGATAGTCTCTTCAACCGAAGAAGGAGATAAACTCAGTAAAATGCTTCTTCCTGGTCAACAGCTTATTACAAAAGAGGGGGATTTATGGCGATGGGATGGGTTTTTAAGATATTCAACAGGTGAAATCTCAAAAAATGCATTAAAGGTGAGGAATCAAAAAAAAGTGGTCGATATACAAGACAGCCTTAAAGAAATAGAGTCCCAATTAGATTCTTTTCAAAATAAAAAGACAGTACTGGAAAAAAAAGCGTCTTCACTCGGAAACTTAGAAGCAGAAAGATTGAATATATCTAAAGGAGCGTCTGATCTTCAGGCCTTGGAAGGTGAAATTGCACGACATAAGAACCAGCGAGCTATCGCTAGCGACAATATCATTTCACTGGAGAAGAAAATCGAGGAAGAGACTGCCCAACTCAAAAAATATCAGGAGCGTGATAGTGAAAAAAGGGATCCCGTTGACCCAGATTCTGATAACAATGAGCACCAATTACTCATTAGTAGTTTAGAGGAATTGGATAAACAAAGAGAAGAGTTAAGAGATGAAAGGGCAAATTTTGATAAACTTACTGGCGATAAAAACTCTTTAGGAGAAAGAAAAGAAGAAATCGAGATCAATCGATCAAAATGGAAGGCTCAGTCAGAAATTGCTATTGAAAGAAAATCAAGTATTCAAGCAAGAATAGAGAGTCTAAAGTTGGAGATTGAAAAAACCTCATCACGTCCAGGAGATCTAGAAAATAGTAAAGAGGTTATTGATAGAAAAATGGAAGTTACTAGTAAAGAGCTTGTGGACGCTCGGGATACGTTAGCTTCATCAGAAGGTAATCTAAGAAAGTTACAATCCAGAAATAAGGAACTCATAACAGAGCTTGGATTAGAGAAAGAAAATCAAGTAAGATTAACCACAAAAAAAGAGGGTTTGGCTGATAATATTGCTGAGTTGGATAGTAGAATAAATAACGAATATAATGTAAATTTTTATAAATTTCAGGATGAGTTTTCAAATAATCAAATCAAGGATTTTTCTCAAGCAGAAATAGAGACGAGATTAGAAAGACAGATCAGATTTAGAGATAATCTTGGGTCTGTTAACCTACGAGCTGAGCAAGACGCAAAAGAGATTAGAGATGAGCTCGAAACAATCCTAACTGAGAAAAACGATATAGTTCAAGCAATTGAGAAGTTAAACACGGCGGTAAGAAGTATCAATAAGGATGGCAGACAGAAATTGACTGAGGCCTTTACTGAAGTGAATAAAACGTTTCAAACGCTTTTCACTAGACTCTTTCAAGGTGGAAAGGCAGAGCTCGCATTGGTAGATAGCACAGATCCACTAGAGGCGGGTTTAGAAATAATGTGTCAACCACCAGGAAAAAAAGTTACGACAATTTCACTCCTGTCAGGAGGTGAACAAACACTTACAGCTCTAGCGTTGATTTTTGCGGTATTTCTATCAAACCCAAGTCCCATATGCCTAATGGATGAGGTTGATGCGCCTTTGGATGATGCAAACATTGAAAAATACTGTGATATTCTCGACTTTATGATTAACGAAACTGAAACAAGATTTATTGTAATTACTCATAACATAATAACTATTACTAGAATGGATAGATTGTTTGGTGTTACCATGATGGAACCAGGGGTAAGCCAATTAGTTGGGGTCGATCTCACTCGCGCAGAAGAGTTAATTAACTGAGGTTTTTATGAAAGATGATTTCAAAAATATAGTTTCTACAGATTGGCTGGAAGAACATTTAAAGGCTCCTGATATAAGAATAATAGATTCTAGCTGGTATTTTCCACAAGAGAAGCGAAACGCAGAACAAGAATTTTTAGAATGTCACATTCCGGGGGCATCTTTCTTTGATATTGACAAAATAAAAGATAACGACAGTGACTTACCTCACATGCTGCCACCCTCGGAGATGTTCAATTCCACTGTCCGGAAACTCGGTATAGGCGATGGATATAAAGTCGTCATATACGATGGATTAGGAATGAGGTCTGCTGCTCGACTGTGGTGGATGTTTAAAGTGTTTGGATACTCTGATGTAGTTGTACTTGATGGAGGATTTCCAAAGTGGGTTAAAGAAAATAGATCGACTACTGCTGATATAACCGAAAAAGAAATTAGACACCTGACGATCTATGAAGATAAGAGTATAGTAGTTGATAGGGATGATGTTCTGAGGGCAACTAAATTAAATCATTGTTCGATAATTGATGCGCGCTCTGAGGGGCGTTTTATGGGAACGGCGCCTGAACCGAGAAGTGGTTTGCGATCTGGATCAATAGAAAATTCAATAAATGTTCCTTATGAAACTTTACTGAATGAAGATTTTACGTTTAAAAAAAAGAAAGACATCTTAGATATTTTTTCTAAAAAGGGTTTCAATTTTAATAATTATATTATTACAACGTGCGGGTCAGGGGTAACCGCAGCGGTATTATATTTGGCGTTAGACGAAATTGGCTGTTCAAAAATTTCATTATATGATGGTTCCTGGGCAGAGTGGGGAAAAATTGATTAGAAGTTTCAAATGCAACATCAAGAAGCAAGCAGAATATTAAACTACACCGTGTCATATTTGTCTTTAGAAATGGAGAAAATTAAGTTTTTTAAAAATGTTTCGGGTAATCCTGCTATTAGCTTTCTAAAAGCAATATCACCAAATCCATCGTATTTTTTATATCTTTATAAGGAGGTTGGTCGAAAATATGAGTGGACCGATTGGTTACAATGCGAAAAAAGCGAGTTGGAAAGCTTTTTGACTGACGAAAATGTTATTCTATATTCTCTTATTCTTCAGGGTGTACCTAAGGGCTTTTTTGTTCTCGATTATAGGCATTTACCTGTTTGTGACTTAGCTTATTTTGGAATATTTGATGACGTAATTGGCAAAGGCCTAGGTAAATCTATGATGAACAGAGTTTTTGAGGAAGTAGCAGAGACAGGTGATGCAAAAACATTAACTGTCAACACAAATACACTGGACCATAAAAGCGCCCTTCCTCTTTACCAAAAAGCTGGATTTAATATATATAAAACAGAGGTTCATAAGAGAAGTGCGTCGCCTCAATTGCAAAATAAGGAGTATCTATAAATGTTCGAGCATTTAAATAGTCAACCATCAGATAAAATAATGGAGTTAATGGCTCAGTACGCTGAGGATACAAGAACAAATAAGTTAGATTTGGGTGTGGGGGTTTACAAGAATGCCGAAGGAGCAACACCAATAATGAAAGCAGTGAAAAAAAGTGAAGAGATACTGTACAGATTACAGGATAGTAAAAGTTATGTTGGCTTAATAGGCTCAATTGAATTTTCCAAAAATATAGGAGGATTAGTCTTAAATAATTCTGTGGATAACAAAAGGCTCTCATATGCTCAAGCACCTGGAGGAACCGGGGCCTTACACCAACTTCTACTTTTAGCAAGAGCTACTAAGAGCGTCGGTAATGTTTGGATTTCAAATCCAAGCTGGCCCAATCACCAAGCTATTTTGAAACACTTGGGCATGAATATGAGCTCATATTATTATTTTGATGAGATCACATGTGAAGTGAATTTTGATAAAATGTATGAAGATCTTAATGATATGCGTGAAAACGATATATTGTTATTGCATGGATGTTGTCACAACCCTACTGGAGCAAATTTAAGCTTGGAACAATGGGTAGAGATAACACAACTGATACAGGAAAAAAATGTTTTACCTTTTATAGATCTTGCATATCAAGGCTTCGGAGACGGCTTAGCTAAAGATGTTGAGGGGCTCAATTCTCTTGTAAAAAATGTACCAGAGGCAATGATTGCTGTCTCTTGCTCGAAAAATTTTGGCGTTTACAGAGATAGAGTAGGTGTAGCTATCGTAGTTTCAGAGCCAGCAAAAAAACATGTAGTTCAAGATAACCTTAAATCATTAAACCGTCTTACTTTTTCTTTCCCTCCGGATCACGGAGCCGCAGTAGTCAATCAAATTTTGCAGGATGATATGCTTAAGGTTCTGTGGAAAGATGAACTAGAAGAAATGCGTGAAAATATGTTGGATTTGAGAGAGAGACTTGCTTCGGAGTTACAACGAGAAACCAAATCAGAGCGATTTAGCTTTGTGAATAAGCATAGGGGAATGTTTTCTAAGTTAGGCCTAACTTCTAACCAAGTTGAGGGTCTAAGAAAAGATCATGGAATTTATATGGTCTCCGATAGTAGAATAAATGTAGCGGGTTTGCGTAAAGACGTGATAAATTATCTAGCAAGTGCAATTGCGAATATTATTTAAAGCTAACGAAGATTTGTTCAAGGACAATTATAATTAGGATTAAAGAAATGAAAACTGTAGAAGGATATCAGCCTAAGGAAGAGTTTTCCAAAAAAGCGCTAATAGATAGGACCAAATATCAGGAAATGTATAAAAGGTCAGTTGAATGTCCTGAAGCGTTTTGGGAGGAACAGGCCCGTAATCGACTGCAGTGGCAAAAAGAATTTACTAAAGTCAAAAACGTTTCATATTCTCATCCTGATATTTCCATAAAGTGGTTTGACGATGGTGTGCTCAATGTGTCTGAAAACTGTGTAGATAGGCACTTAGAAAACAGAAGCGAAGAAGTGGCAATCTTATGGGAGGGTGATGAGCCAGGGGTTTCTAAAAAGATTACGTACAGAGAACTCTACGAAAATGTGTGTAAGTTTGGAAACGTTTTAAAGGATCGAGGCATAAAGAAAGGGGATAGAGTAATTCTGTATATGCCAATGGTTCCAGAAGCGGCTTACGCCATGTTAGCATGTGCCAGAGTGGGCGCCATTCATTCTGTTGTTTTTGCAGGTTTTTCTCCAGAAGCGCTTGCAAGTCGAATTATTGATTGTGGAGCAAAAGCGGTAATTACCGCCAATGAAGCACCAAGAGGTGGAAAACAAACACCTTTAAAGAAGAATGTTGATGAGGCTTTGGATATATCTGGAGATATAACCTCTTTTGTTCTGAAAAGAACTACAACAGAAGTTAGCATGAAAGAAGGACGTGATTTCTGGTTAAATGATTTGATGGATAAAGCGAGCACTGTTTGCCCTCCTGAACCTATGAATGCAGAGGACCCGCTTTTTATCCTTTATACCTCTGGATCAACAGGCAAACCTAAGGGTGTTTTACATTCAACGGCAGGATACATTTTATACGCTTCAATGACACATAAATTTGTTTTTGATTATAATGATGGAGATGTTTACTGGTGTACTGCTGACGTAGGCTGGGTAACTGGGCACAGCTACATTGTTTATGGACCTTTAGCAAATGGAGCAAAGACCCTAATGTTTGAGGGCGTTCCGACCTATCCAGACCCATCACGATTTTGGCAAATATGTGAAAAATATAACGTAAATCAATTCTATACTGCTCCAACAGCTATAAGAGCCTTAATGGGGTTAGGAGACGAGTTCGTTAACAAAAATGATTTGTCTAGCATTCGAATTCTAGGCACTGTAGGAGAGCCTATTAATCCTGAAGCATGGGAATGGTATAATCGGGTAGTAGGTAAAAACAATTGTCCAATAGTCGATACTTGGTGGCAAACCGAGACAGGTGGAATTCTTATTACACCTTTACCAGGAGCCACAACAACTAAGCCTGGTTCTGCTACTTTACCTTTTTTTGGTATTGAGCCCGCAATTCTTGATCCAAACTCTGGAGAAGAGATATCTGATGAGGAGTGTGAAGGCGTATTGGTTATTAAGGATAGTTGGCCAGGACAAATGCGTACTGTCTTTGGAGATCATGATAGGTTTGTTTCGACGTATTTTAATGATTATAAAGGTTATTACTTTTCAGGTGATGGGTGTAGAAGGGATAAAGACGGGTATTACTGGATTACCGGGAGGGTCGATGACGTTTTAAATGTGTCAGGTCATAGAATGGGAACCGCGGAAATTGAAAGTGCTTTAGTTGCTCATCCAAAAGTCAACGAGAGTGCAGTAGTCGGTTTTCCTCACCCAATTAAAGGCCAAGGGATATACGCATATGTATCTTTAATGTCCGGAGAGAAAAGCTCGGACGAACTTTTGAAGGAGCTTCAGAATTGGGTTAGAAAGGAGATTGGTCCTATTGCCAAGCCTGACATTATTCAATTTTCTCCAGGCCTTCCAAAAACTAGATCAGGTAAAATAATGAGAAGAATTCTGCGAAAAATCGCTGAGGATGATTTTAGCAATTTGGGTGATACATCTACTTTAGCAGAACCTGCAGTGGTTGATGATCTGATTACTAATCGTAAGAAACTTTAAAGTGAATTAAATTAATGAGGATATCTGTGGTTAAAATTTTTTTTATTATATTTTTTTGTTTACTGGCAGTTGCTTGTCAAACAAACCAAACCAGCATTGACCAACCCAATATTACAGGAAACTACGCTGGCCCAACAATTGGGAATGAGGTTAAGCTTACCGATGATGGTCAGTGTATAGCACGTAATTTGAGCTTTTTAGTTGGGCAGCCTGAATCTGCACTCGGCGCTATGGAGTATCCGGCTAATACTAGAATCATATTCTTAGACAGGAACGAAAGTATCGGGAATACCGACCCTAGAAGATTGAGTATTATCGTCGGCAGTCAAAAGAAGATAGTTAGCGTCTATTGTGGGTAAACCCTTTAGACACTACGACTACAATATTCTTCTATGAAGCTCTTCTTAAGAAAGGGTCTTAGTAGTTTTACGGGGTGTGTAGATAGACTTAACCGTAGGGATTGATAATCTAAAATCAATTCTTCACCTAAAGTCATATTAGGAAGATTGACGCTTTTCTCTGGTAAGTATTCTTTCTCAGAATAACCTTCAAAAAGGGCTAAAGAATTTGTTTTTTTTATAGCTTGAGCATCCCAAAGTAATAGTCTTCTGTTTTTATTAAGAGAGTGAAAGCAATTTGCTTTAATCAGCAGCTTTATAATACTTCGGCTCAGTCTAATACGATGCCATAAGTCTTGAGGGTCATTATAACCATTACCTCTCTCCTTAATGATTTTATCGGCATCATTTTTTGACAGTCCTTTGATCTGCCTGAACCCCAGTCGTAAACTAAGACAAGGGTCGCTGTGATTTTCTAGAGAATGGTTCCATTCGCTTTTGTTTATGCATATTTCTTTAACTTTTACCCCATGATTTTTTGCATCACGTATTATTTGGGAAGCAGAGTAGAATCCCATCGGTTGAGAGTTTAGTAAAGCGCAGGCAAAAACATCAGGATAATGATATTTTATCCAAGCCGATGCATATACAAGAATAGCGAAGCTTGCAGCATGACTTTCAGGAAATCCGTATTCACCAAACCCCGATATCTGAGAAAAGCACTTTGTAGCAAAATCCTTGTCGTATCCATTTTTTTGCATACCATCAATAAATCTTTTTTTAAACTTACTAACAGTACCGTTTCTCTTAAACGTCGCTAATGATTTTCTCAGCCTATCAGTGTCTTTCAATGAAAATCCTGCACCTTTCATTGCAATTTGTATTGCTTGTTCTTGAAATAGCGGCACACCAAGAGTCTTACCAAGAATTTCTTTTAGTTTTTCGGAAGGATAAGTAACTTTTTCTTTTCCATTTCTTCTTTTTATATAGGGATGAACCATGTCTCCCTGAATTGGCCCAGGTCTGACGATGGCAACTTGTATTACCAGATCATAAAAGCATTGTGGTTTTAATCTTGGAAGGAAGTTCATTTGGGCTCTGCTTTCAACCTGAAAAACCCCTATAGTGTCTGCTTTGGAAAGCATATTAAAGACACATGTATCTCGATGTGGAATATTGCTTAGGCTAACCTTTCGGTTATGATGTTTTTTTATTAAGTCAAAAGATTTCTTTATGCATGTCAGTATTCCAAGAGCTAGAATATCTATCTTTAATATGCCTAAAAAGTCTATGTCGTCTTTATCCCATGCTATTATGCTTCTGCCTTCCATGGCAGTATTTTCAATAGATGTAATCTCATCTAAATAATCCTCAGTAATTATAAAGCCCCCTACGTGCTGACCTAAGTGTCTAGGAAAGCCTATCAATTCTTCGCTGAGGGCCAAAGTCTCCAGTATTCTAGTGTGGTCATTCTTGCCTTCTAAGTTGGTATTATTGTAATGAGGTATCTTATGTCTATCCCATCCAACAATATTTTCAGCCATCGAGGATATTATTTCTTTACTTAACCCCATTACTTTGCCCACATCTCTTATTGCTCCTTTCGCTCTGTAGTGGATTACTGTAGCGCATAAGGCAGCTCTTCTATTGCTATATTTCCTGTAGATTTCGTCTATTATTTCCTGTCTGCGTTCATGCTCAAAATCAATATCAATATCAGGGGGTTCGTTTCTTGCTTCTGATATGAAGCGCTCAAATACCATCGACCCAATCTCTGGGCTAACAGATGTTACTCCTAAAGAAAAACAAACTATGGAATTAGCAGCAGAGCCACGGCCTTGACACAAAATACCTCTACTTCTTGCAAATTTCACTATGTCATACACTGTGAGAAAATAAGGAGCGTATTTGAGTTTTTTTATTAACAGAAGTTCTTTTTTTACTCCCTTTAATATTTTCACAGGAATATTTTTTGCATAATATTCATTCAATCCGTTAAAGGTTAGCTCGTGTAATATTGTATCGGGGTTTTCTCCTTTAAGTACTTCTTTAGGGTATGTATAGCTGAGTTCGTCTAAAGAAAACGAACATCTATCGCTTACAAAGTTAGTGTTGTGTATCGCCTCAGGATAATCTTTGAATATAGTTGTAAAATCAAGGGGTGACCGCATTCTTTGCTCTCCATTAATACTTGATTCAACCCCTAGGTCATCTATGGTGCATTTCATCTTTATTGCAGATAAAGTATCTCTGACTTTTCGTCTGGAACCATGATGCATTAGAGGAGTAGAAGACCCTATAACTTCACACTTAGCATTTTTTGCAAACTTATTGATTTTGTAAAAACGTATTTCATCCAAGCCATCATATCTAGGCGCCATAACTATGTATAGAGATCTACTATTATTTCTCTTAAGTATTCGGATAAATCTCAACCACTTAAGTCTCTCTGAAAGGCTATGGTTTTTTTCTGAAATATGGGCTAAGAATATAATACCATCTTGGTTTTTAAGAATATTTTCATAGTCAATAAGGGAATAACCCTTCTTCGAATTCTTCTTTCCAGTAGTTAAAACTTTACATATGTTTTTCCATCCTTGTCGTGTCTGAGCTAAGCATGTTATTTCAGTTCTATGAGTTGTGACAATAGTCACTCCTGGTATTAGTTTTAGAGGAGAGCATTTGCTTTTAGTATCATATTCGATTTCCTTTATAGTTCTAAGCCCTCTCACTATTCCAGAAATGGAGTTTTTGTCGACAATTGCAATAGATTTTAATCCAAACTCTATTGCTCTTTCCACATACTCTTCAGGATGGCTGGCTCCTTCTAGGAAGCTAAAATTAGATGTTATGCAAAGCTCTGAATACGACAACTAAAAAGCTCTATATTATTAAGCTATTCAACCTGCCTTATTGGAAGACAGTTGAAAGATCATATAGTGATTGAATTTAATAAAATTGTCAGAATTTCTTATGTTTCCGTAAATTCTATCGTGTAAACGTCTGCGCTTTCTCTGGTTTACTATAATCTTATAGACCAGATTAAATAGTTTCATTTTCCAAGGATGGCTTGCTACTAAGCCTTGCTGTACTTTGTCTATTCCAACGCCAACTACATTATAAAATTTTTGCTCTATATCTAAAGATGGAGCAACAGATTTTGTTATCTCTTTTTTTGATATAATATTCAAATCTATATCTTTAATGAGTTTCAGCATTTCCGATAAAGGATGTCCTCCTCCTGGTCTTCTGTTGTGACTACTATGCTTGACGTCAGAGCGGAAGCAATCCGCAACCAATATTTGTCCGCCTTTGTTTAGTAATCCCTTAGCTTTTTTTAGCGCAATTTTTGCAGGAATATATTGAAAGCTCTCTGAAAATAGACACAAGTCAAATGTCTGATTTTTTTTGGGTTCATAATCTTCAAACTTTATATTATGAACTTTGGCTTTGTTGTTTGTGTTTTCTAAACATCGTTTGTTTAGTATATCGCTAGGTACAATAACGGTGACACTATGGCCTAAGGAGATTAACTTCTTTGCTGTTTCTCCAGCACCTCCACCAATATCAAGGATCTTCAGCTTTTCCTTTTTTGGAAAGTATTTGAGCAGTAGTTTTGTATACTGTTCTTGAGCCTTACCCAAATTCTCAAGACAAGGATCTAGGTTGTCCCAAACGCCATAGTGCATGTTCTCTTTTCCAGTAACAAATTTTGCTATTGCCAAAGAAAACTCAAGCCCAAGGGCTTTAGTGTCTAGTATGTTATCCTTTTGAAATTGCATCCTTATTCACAGCCTAAAAATACTAACAAAAATTACCATGTACAAACCATTTATTTTCTGAGATTTTATTCTTTTCTTCAAACATCCACAACCTTGCACCACATGTCGTTACCACCTCCCAATAGTCGCGTAATCCAAAATTTGTTTCTTTATCCTTGTTCCACCATTCAGACGCTATTCTTTCAGGTCCACGTACATAGCAGGTTTTATATTTTTTTCCTCTCCAACTAAATTGATTAAGATGGTCATCTCTATACAAAGTAGCATTAATGAGATCTGGTGAATATAAAAGTATCGGCCTTATAAATTTACTCTTCTGCCATTGATTACCTGTTTGTTTTTTTGTTTTAAATTCATCTAAAGAAAAGGTTTTCTCTGGTATGTGACTATGGTGTTGCGCGAAGGATTTTACCTTATTTTTCCCTAACCTAGTTTCGATTCTGGCCATCAATAAACTTATTTTTTCTTCCTTATCTGGATATTTAGAAGCGTAATCTCCACCAGGGACATTCATAGCTATTTGTCTTTCCCTTGCTTCTTCAATATGTGCCCCCTCGAGGATTATTGCTTCTATATTTTTGAAACTTTTAATAGTCTTGAGTTTTTCTAGCATTACCAGCTCTATTTTGGCTTTGTCTTGTGTGGGGTTGCTAAAATTTATCTCTATAACCACTTCGTTGTTTGGTGGAAATTTAACATTACATCTTCTAATTAGCTTCTTGTCTTTCTCGAGCTCATCACATAGTTTTTTAATAAGAGTTTTAATGAATCCACTTATACCCTGAAGAGTTATTTCTTCTAAGAACAGTTCTGTTGAAAAGGAATATTTTTCTTCCCAGACAATTTTATTGAATAATTCTGTTTCTTTGCCCAAAGCTTGCCGTACTCTTTTGATTATATGATTGCCAAATCTTCTGTTAATAGAAGTCGAATCTATGTTTATTAGATCTTTAACTTTGTAGATACCAAATAAATTTAATAGATTTACGTCGGTACTTTCTAGGTTCAACGCTTCCACTGGTAAGGAAATAAGAGCTTCTTCTGTTTTATCACTATCAATTGTTCTAGGTTTATATATGGGGTCATTAACAGAATAGCTTGTATTAAAGATAGATAATTTCTTTTGCGAATTCTCGATATCTCTATCGCTGGGAATTTTAATCCTTGTAGCTCTACTTTGGTCATTAATTATTTTTCTAAGATTTACTCTTGGTTGTTTTTGATTAGAACTATTTTGGAATCTTGTTATTGCCCAAGCAGCTCCTTGAGTTCCTGCAATCCCTATAATACTGAGTATATTAATTTTAGAAAAATAAGTTGTTAGTTGGCGTATAAAGTCCTCCTCTTTCCCCGTGAATTTCTCGCATCCTGTTATATCAAGCATCAAGCTATCATAGCCATCTAATCTTATAAGAGGTGTGAATTGATATGTGAAACTAAAAAGTTTCATTAGTTTTTCTTTAAGATCCGAATGTTGAACTTTTTTATTAATCACGTGAGGATTTAATGTCAGAGTTTCCTTAGTAGACATTCCAGCGCATATATTTAGCCTTCTAGCTAATCCATTTGCACATATTATTTCCTCCCTTTCAGAAAAAGAAACAACTAGAGGTAATGAATCTAAAAGGGGTTCTTTAGATAATATCGTCTCTAATGGTAACTGTGGAAACCAAATGGAAGCGAATCTATTTTTTAATTTTATTTTGTTCATGCTTTGTTCTTTTTAATTGTAAACCAATGAAAAGTCCAACTCAATTTTGTACTTTGGCGTATAGCAGATATGAAAATTATTTTACCTATCTTTTATAAACATACCCTGATAGGATCTCTGTTAATAATTTTGTGATAAAAAATAATGATCAAAAGAAAGAATATTTTTTAAGGCATTAATAAAATTTGATTTATATGATGCTAAAAATAGTATAGCAAAAAGAACACTATGATATCCAGAAAAAATAAGTTTGATTATAATGAGCTAATATCATGCGCCAAGGGTGAACTGTTTGGAACAGGTAACCCTCAACTTCCAATGCCCCCCATGTTAATGATTGATAGGGTAACAGAGATATCAGATGATGATGGTGAACATAATAAAGGCCATGTGATAGCAGAGTTCGACATAAATCCAAAATTATGGTTTTTTGAATGTCATTTTGAGGGAGACCCAGTAATGCCAGGGTGTCTGGGTTTAGATGCATTATGGCAACTAACTGGATTTAATCTAGGATGGAGAGAAATGAAAGGTCGAGGTAGAGCTTTAGGTGTCGGTGAGGTAAAGTTTACAGGAATGGTAACTCCAGATATAAAGCTTGTGAGATACGAAGTAAATTTTACAAGAGTTATTGATAGAAAGTTAAAACTAGGCATGGCTAATGGAAATATGTATGCAGATAATGAAAAAATATATTCAGCTGAAAATATGAAGGTAGGTTTGTTTCAGAGCTGATTTTTTTCTATAGGAGAAAAGTACGAATATGCGTCGAGCAGTTATTACAGGTTTAGGAATTGTTTCATGTATAGGTATTGGTAAGAAAGCAGTAGAAGAGAGTCTTAGAAAAGGTACTTCAGGTATAAGCAAAAGTTTAGACTATGAGGAACATGGATTCAGAAGTAGGGTTCATGGAAAACCAGATATAAATATAGAGGATTTTATAGATAAAAGGCAGCTAAGATTTATGGGGGATGGTGCAGCCTTTAATTTTATAGCGATGCAACAAGCTATAGATGATAGCGGGCTAGAGGAAAACGAAGTTTCTAATGAAAGAACAGGGCTTATTGTTGGATCAGGAGGACCTTCAACAAAAAACTTATTTGCTGCGCATAAAACTGTAATAGAAAAAGGTAGCCCTAAAAGGATGGGGCCATTTATGGTTACACGGGGTATGTCATCTACAAACTCTGCTTGTATAGCAACTCCTTTCAAAATAAAGGGTGTTAACTATTCTATAACTTCAGCTTGTTCAACCTCTGCTCATTGTGTAGGAAATGCAGTTGAGCAAATACAGCTAAACAAGCAAGACGTAGTATTTGCAGGTGGAGGAGAAGAATTAGACTGGACACTCTCCTGTCTTTTTGATGCCATGGGTGCAATGTCTAGCAAGTATAATGATACTCCAGAAAACGCTTCAAGAGCCTTCGACAGAGATAGAGATGGTTTCGTTATTGCAGGTGGGGGTGGAGTAGTTGTCATAGAGGAGTTAAACCACGCTATTGCCAGAGGAGCAAAAATATATGCTGAAGTCACAGGTTATGGCGCAACCTCCGATGGTTATGACATGGTCGCACCATCGGGCGAAGGAGCTGAGAGATCGATGAGATTAGCTTTGGCTTCTTTGAACGGTAGAGAGGTTAATTATATTAATGCACATGGTACTTCAACTCCAGCTGGAGATGTTACTGAGATACAAGCGGTGAGAAATGTATTCGGTGAAGAAAAACAACCTCTAGTTGCTTCCACGAAATCACTTACTGGTCATAGTCTTGGTGCTGCAGGTGTCCAAGAAGCTATTTATTCACTGATTATGATGGAAAATAACTTTATATCTGCAAGTGCCAATGTTTTTAATTTGGATGAAGAAATCAATTCTTATGAAGTGGCTACTAGATTAGTAGAAGGTATTGAATTGGATACTGTTTTATCGAATAGCTTTGGTTTTGGAGGTACCAATGCCTCAATAGCCTTAAGCAAGTATACTAGATAACTTCCTTGGCTGGCCTTATGAAAAATAAAAAAGGTCTGGTTATGGGTGTAGCCAACCAAAAGTCCATTGCATGGGGAATAGCTGAAGTATTAAGTGCAGAAGGAGCATCTTTAGCTTTAACTTATCAGGGTGAAAATTTTAAAAAGAGAGTAGAGCCATTGGCCGAGAGTATAGGTTCAAAGCTTATATTTGATGTTGATGTCACAGATGAAAGTTCTATAGATAAATGTTTTAATCATTTATCAAAGGAGTGGGGATCACTAGATTTTTTAGTACATGCGCTTGCTTTTTCTGACAAATCTGAACTTTCTGGCAGGTTTATCAATACTTCGAGGCAGAATTTTTTAAATTCTCTGCATATATCTTGTTTCAGCCTAATTGATGTCTCAAAGCGATGCTCTGCTCTTATGAAACAAGGTGGAGCGATTTTAACGCTAAGTTATTTAGGTTCGCAAAGAGTTACTCCAAATTATAATGTGATGGGAGTAGCAAAAGCTGCTTTGGAGTCATCGGTTAGATATCTTGCAAGTGATTTGGGCGAAGATGGGATTAGAGTGAATGCTATCAGCGCTGGACCAATGAAAACACTCGCGGGAGCTGCCATAGGTGGAGCGAGAAGAGTTTTCCGTCTTTCCGAGCAAAATTCTCCCCTAAAGTCAAACCCAACATTAAAATCAGTAGGGGGCACGGCTGCGTATTTATTGAGTGATTATGGATTGCATGTTTCTGGGGAAGTAATCTTTGTAGATGGTGGTTACCATGTTATGGGTATGCCCAAATTAGATAATATTGAGAAGGCATGAGTTGGTAGATTTCTCTCTTATTTCTGATACCTACGATAAAATCCATCAGCATTTAGTTGAAACGCCTTTACTAGAATCCACTTTCTTAAGCAACAGACTAAATAAGCGAGTCTTGATAAAAGCTGAGTGTTTGCAAAAAACGGGTTCTTTTAAATATAGAGGAAGTTGGTCTTCTTTTGTAAATAATGACTTCGAAGACTTAAAGAAGGGTGTATTGGCGTACTCTTCTGGAAATCATGCTCAGGGCATAGCAGCCGTTGCAAATCAACTTAAAATTCAAGCTACAATTATTATGCCAAAGGATGCTCCTAGACTTAAGATAAAAAATACGCAGTCATATGGAGCCAATGTAATCTTTTATGATAGAATAAAAGAAAGTAGAGAAGAAATTGGGGAAAAGCTGCAAAAAGAAAAAAATTTAAAGCTTATAAAACCCTATGACGATCCCTTTGTAATTGCTGGACAAGGCTCTCTGGGAATTGAGCTAATTAATCAAGCAAAAAGGATGAAATTATATGCAGCAGATGTACTAGTTTGTTGTGGAGGAGGGGGATTAGCTTCAGGTATTGCTTTAGCTTTTCAGGGATTAAATGAGAATTTTAAGGTTAGAACTTGTGAGCCTGAAAATTTTGACGATATGGCTAGATCTTTGAAGCAAAAGAGCAGAGTAACAAACAAGGCGATGGGCGGATCTATTTGTGATGCTATTTTGACACCCACACCGGGGGAGTTAACTTTTGAAATCCTTGAGAAGTATGCGGCTTCTGGTCTAGTCGCTAGCGATGGACAGGTTCTCGAGGCAATGGCCCTACTATTCTTGCATCATAATCTAGTTGCTGAGCCTGGAGGTGCCATCTCACTCGCTGCAGCATTAAATCAGTACGAAAAAATTGATTCAGATGCTCTTGTTATAGTCTGTACCGGTGGAAATGTTGATCCAATTATTTTTTCAAGAGCTTTAGACCTAATTGATTCTGAAGATTGAGCGTATTTTCTCAATAGTTGCTTCGTAAGGCGTTTTTTATATCTACGTTGTCTTTGTCGGCTCTTGGTTATATTTGCTCGCCAATGTTCACGTTTATCTTTTACTATCTCTTCGAAATCTCGGGCTACTTCTATATTATCGGCGTCTATTTCATATGTTCTTTTGGTCATGAATTAATAGATAGACGTAATGAAAGATAATCAAAAAACTATTTACAAATGTTCACTTTTTGTTCTATTTTTAGCTATGAGTATGTACGAATCATATAAATCAATCTCAAAAAAAATTACTTTGAAGGATGTGAAAAAATTATTTAAAGAAAATGAAAGGACTTGGAATGATTTTATTCGTTTAGAAGGGCAAACTATAATTTTTAATGGCTGCACAGTTCAAATTTCCTGTAATTTAGATAGCTCTGTAGTATTTAAAACCAGAGAGGAAAGACACAGCGAGTGTCTTCAATATGTAATGAGTTGCCTTGAATTTGGTCTAGACACAAAGATTTGGAATGAGGAAATTTTAACGGAAGTTAATACACTGTATGAGATTAGTTAAGCCAACTTTAGTGTTAGCCCAAAAGATATTTTAAAATTTTTCGCTGATTTCTTTATAAATAAACATGTGGTAAGCAAAGTCTAAAAAAATAGAATACACGTGCTTGCTAGAAAGTAAAAAGTTCTACAAATGATTGATCGAGAAATAAACAGATATATAGATAGCTATTTAAATAATATCGCAAATATTTTTTATAAAATTGGCGTGAACACAAATTGGGTTACGTTTTTGGGATTAGTCCTGGCATTTATATGCTTCGCAGTCTTATCATACGGATTGTTTTACTTGGGATTAATATTAATACTAATTAATAGGTTTTTGGATGGTTTAGACGGCAGATTGGCACGACTAGATAAACCAAGAAAGTTTGGAGCTTTTTTTGACATTACGTCAGATTTCGCATTTTATGCGCTAATCCCATTGGGTTTTGCAGTTTTTTCTCCTCATGAAAACGCGTTATCAACAGCTTTTTTGCTAGCGGCTTTTTATGTGAACGGAGCAAGCTTTCTAGCTGAAGCCGTAATAACAGAAAAATATAATTTAAGAGTTGACCAAACAGATAAGGGATTTTTTTACTCTTCTGGATTGATTGAAGGTTTTGAAACTATCTGCTTCTTTATATTTATTTGTTTTTTTCCAAATTTATACTCTAACGCAGCTTATATCTTTTTTGTGCTAACGCTATTCACTCACATAACAAGAATATTTAAATCCTTTAAACGGTTTCTATAAGCTAAGGAGTTCTGTCTATTACCCTTTTGTTTTGAGGATCATATGGACTATCTTGAACTATCTCTGCGTCCCAAAAAGCATCATCGATTTTTACCCTAAGCTTTGTGCCTACCCCAGAAAATGAGGATTTAACATAACCTATACCAATACTCTTTTTAAAATGTACTGAGTATCCGCCTGAAGTTAATCTACCAAGCATTAAATCCTCCGTTTCATTGTATAATGCCTCTCTTCCCCAAGGATCAATATTTTGTGGACCATCTACAAGCAGGGTTACACATGACACCTCTTTTTTCCTTTTTAGTAAGGCTTCTTTTCCTAGAAACTCTTTATTAATATCCACAAATTTGCTGAGATTAGACTCAAATGGACCAGCATCTCTTCCCAGATCTGATCCAAATGCTTTGTAGGATTTTTCTTGTCTCAGCCAATTTTGTGCTCTTGCCCCAACCAATTTCAAATCAAAATCTTTTCCTGAACTCAGTAAAATATCCAGCAAGTAATTTTGCATTTCAATAGGATGATGGAGTTCCCAGCCAAGCTCACCCGTATAAGCGACTCTTAAAGCTCGAATGGGACACATACCAATTTCAATATTCCTGTATGAGAGCCAGGGAAACTCTTTGTTTGACAGAGTTTTATCTGGATCTTCGCTTACAACTATTTTTTTTAAAAAATTTCTGGAATTTGGTCCTGCAATTGAAAATACACCCCATTGGCTGGTGCAATCATAAATGTTCACACTTTCCAATTTGCTATCAGCTAGAGACTTATGTAAATAATCAGAATCATATTCAGTCCAAGCACCAGCTGAAATGAGATAGTAGCTCTCCTCTGAAAGACAAACTATTGTGTATTCAGTCCTGATAGTACCCAAAATAGATAAAGCATAGGTGAGATTAATTCTCCCCTCACTAGGCAATTTATTACAAGTAAACCAATCCAGAAACTTTCTTGCATTTTTCCCACTAACAAGATGTTTTGTGAAAGCGGTTGATTCAATTAGGCCTAAACCTGATCGAATTGCTTCTGCTTCATTCTTTGAATGCTCCCACCACCCGCCTCTTCTGAAGCTTCTTGATCGCTTATCATCAAAGTCATTTTTAGCAAAATAATTAGGTCGCTCCCATCCATTAACCTGACCGAATTGTGCCCCTAATTCCTTTAACCTATTGTATGATGGTGCCGTTCTTAAAGGTCGGCATACCTCTCTCTCTTCATCAGGGTGATGCAAGATAAAAACATGTTCATAAGCTTCCTCATTCTTTTTCATTGCGTATTGAGTAGTCACCCATTTCCCATATCTTCTTGGGTCTAAAGATCCCATATCTATTTCAGCTTCTCCGTCAACAATCAATTGTGACAGATAATAACCAGCTCCGCCAGCAGCTGTTATGCCAAATGAAAATCCTTCAGCTATCCATGCATTTTGTAGCCCAGGAGCCGGCCCAAGCAGTGGATTTCCATCAGGCGTGTAACATATAGGACCATTATAATCGTCTTTTATTCCAAGATTTTCGCTTGATGGAATCCTATGGATAAACGACATATATTCTTTTTCTATTCTCTCCAAGTCCAGTGGAAATAGATCGGCTCGAAAATTCTTTGGTACTCCGAATTCAAACTTTGCAGGGGCATTTTTTTCATATGGACCTAATATCCAACCTGCTCGTTCTTCTCTTACATACCACTTTGCGTCAGCATCACGAATAACGGGATGTTCTCCATTTTTTTCCCGATACTTTTGCAGTTCAGGATCTTTTTCCGTAACGATGTATTGATGCTCCACCGGAATTGCAGGAATTTTTATACCTAACTTTCTTGCTGTAGCTTGAGAATGGTTTCCTGTAGCAGTAATTAAATGTTCACATGAAAAAGATATCTTTTCATCATTATGAATAAGGTTTCCTCCCTTCTCTTCCATATAATTGCAGGATACTTTCCATACATCTTTTTCATAATTAAAATTTGTAGCTTCAATTTTTCTAATAATTTCTACTCCTAGATTTCGTGATGCTTTCGCCATAACTTGGGTCACATCAGCAGGGTTGATATAACCATCTGTAGGATGAAATATCGCTCCAACTAGGTCCGATGTATTGATTAAAGGCCACCGTTCTTTAATCTTCTTAGGGGTTAGCCACTCATATGGAATTCCGACTGTTTCGGCGGTTGATGCGTATAACTTGTATTCATCCATTCTCTCACTCGTTTGAGCCATCCTTAAATTGCCAACTTGCGAGAACCCCACAGACATTTCAATCTGTTTTTCTAATAATGGGTATAATTTTAGAGAATAGTCGTGTATGTGTGATGTAGCGTAAGACATATTGAAAAGTGGAAGAAGACCTGCTGCATGCCAGGTCGAACCTGAAGTTAACTCGTCTCTTTCTAATAGCAAGACATCCTTCAAACCTCTAAGGGCAAGGTGATATGCAATGCTTACCCCTACAACGCCACCACCAACTACTATAGCCTGATAATTAGTCTTCATGTCCCCCCCAAAATTCTTCCCTTTTGTGAAAAAAAGGTTTAATAACACTTACTTGCTGTTTTAACAATATTCTAAACTAGGTAACATAGATGTCTAACAAAAAGAAAGTTTTCATTAAGACCTATGGCTGTCAAATGAACGAATATGACACTGAAAAGTTGATGTTGGACTTAGAAAAAAATTATTATGAAAAAACCAGTGAAATCCTAGAAGCGGATATGGTTTTACTGAATACTTGTAATATTAGAGAGAAAGCTGCTGAGAAAGTCTATTCAGAACTTGGTAGAATAAAAAAATTTAAAGATCACAAAACTGATTTGAAAATTGGTGTAACTGGCTGCGTCGCACAAGCGGAGTCGTTAGAAATATTTGATAGACAGCCAGCGGTTGATTTTATAGTTGGCCCTCAATCATACCATAAATTCCCAGATATTATTTCTAAGCTAGAGAATGGGGAGAGAAGTATAATCGAAACAAGCTTTGAAGCTTCAGATAAATTTGATAGTATTGCTACCCTCGCAGGAATTACTAAGCCTTCAGCCTTCGTTACAATTCAAGAAGGATGTGACAAGTTTTGTACTTTTTGTGTAGTTCCATATACAAGAGGAAAAGAAGTATCGAGAAGTCAAGACGATATTTTAAAAGAGATAAGAGAAATCGCCGCTAAGGGCACCAAAGAGGTAATTCTTTTGGGACAAAACGTTAATGCGTATAAATTTGAGGGAACAAGTTTATCTTCATTAATTTATTCAATATCTCAGATAGATGAGATCGAAAGGATTCGGTTTATGACTTCCCATCCTAAAGATATGACCGACGAATTGATCAATGCATTTGGAAAGGTTTCTAAATTAATGCCATTTTTACACCTTCCAGTCCAATCAGGAAGTAATAAAATTTTAAAGTCCATGAACAGGGGACATGTTGTTGAACAATACGTAGAAATAATAAAAAGACTGAGATTGGTGCGAAAAGATATTTGTTTCTCTAGCGATTTTATTGTCGGGTATCCGGGAGAAACAGAGAAAGATTTCCAAGAAACCATGAATTTATGTGAACAAGTTAAATTTGCACAAGCTTACAGCTTCAATTATTCTTCCCGACCTGGCACGCCTGCTTCCAGAAAACATGAGCTTGACGAAAAATTGAAAAAGAAAAGATTGCATTCCTTACAAGAATTATTAAATAAACAGCAAACAGATTTTCTTGAGAAGCAGAAAGATAGGCAACATAAAGTTTTGTTCGAGAAAAAAGGGAGAGGAATAAATGAGTACGTTGGTAGAACAGAGCAGTTTTCTCCAGTTACTGTGGTGAGTAAAGAGAATTTAGTAGGGCAAATACGGAAAGTGAAAGTTAGTTCGGTTATGTCACATTCCTTGAAAGGTATTTTAAAATAAATTGTAACCGAAATATTGAATAATTTTCTTATGGTTATAATATATAATTAATGACGTCATTGTATAAATAATATGGGTTTTATAGAAAGCTCAGATACTCTCAGGTTCAGTTCTAACAAGTTACTGATTGAACTCTGTGGTCAGCTAGATGCAAATCTTTCTAAGATTGAAAGCTGGGCCGGGGTACAGATAATACGTAGAGGGAATGCTTTATCAATCTATGGAGCCAAGGATGATTGTGATCTTACGAGAAAGCTAATTATTGATTTATATTCAGATCTTGAGCATGGGAAAACGTTAGATGAACGAGAGTTGGATATTTATTTCCAGCAAATTGAAGATCAAAAAGTCAAACAAATAAACAATAAAAAAACAAGCGATAAAATCGTCAATAAAAGTTCAAATTATTTAGAGATTAAAACTCAAAAAAAATTAGTACACGCTAAATCAAAAAATCAAAATTCTTTCATAAATTCGATGCTTAATAAGGAACTTGTTTTTGGTATTGGTCCAGCTGGAACAGGAAAAACATATCTCGCAATTGCAGTGGGGGTTTCTTTATTTTCTCAGGGCCTAGTTGAAAAAATCGTTTTAACTAGGCCTGCTGTCGAGGCAGGCGAAAGATTAGGTTTTTTGCCAGGTGATATGAAAGAAAAAGTGGATCCGTACATGCAACCTCTATATGACGCGCTGAACGATTTTCTACCTGGTAAAGTTGTGTCAAAAATGTATGAAAGGGGCTCAATAGAAATAGCCCCGTTAGCTTTCATGCGAGGGAGGACACTAAAAGATTCATTTATTGTTTTAGATGAAGGCCAAAATGCATCACCTTCACAGATGAAAATGTTTTTAACCAGGCTTGGTATAGGTTCAAGAATGGTCGTAACAGGTGATATAACTCAAATTGATTTGCCTAAAGGATTTAGGAGTGGGTTGGTTGAAGCAACTGAAGTTTTGTTAAATATGAAAGAAATTGAGTTTATTAAATTCAATGATGTTGATATCGTAAGACATTCTTTAGTAAGAAAAATAGCTAGAGCTTACGAAAAAAACTCAATAGTAAGTCTAAAGTCTGAAAAGTAAAAGATGACGATTAGAGTATCAATTAACTATAACGATCCAAGATGGAAACGCCTTAACCTAGCTCGCTACATAAGGTTGTTATTATCTAAAGTTGCTCAGTTTCATCAGATAAGGTTGAACAAATTTTCTGTATCAGTTTTAGCTTGTAGTGATGTTAAAATTAAAGAGCTCAATAGAGAATACAGGAAAAAAAACAAAGCAACGAACGTCTTAGCGTGGCCGGCTATGAATAAATTTTTTTACCTTGACCAAGATTATTTATCGTACGATGGAAATAATTATTTGTTTTTGGGAGATATAGCAATATCCTATGAAAAATGTCTGAAAGAAGCATCTTTCCAAAATGTTCAATTCAACAACTATTGCTGCAGATTGTTAGTTCACGGGATACTTCATTTGTGGGGCTACGACCATGATTTTTCTGTCAGGGCTTCGAAAATGCAGTTAATGGAGACTAGGGTTTTAAATTCTGTCCTGACAAATAGACCAAAGTTTATTAATATTTAATTAGAGTTTAATTTGCATGTTGAAGTTGATTGTGAAAAATTTTTTTGACAGATTGTCATTTACAAAAAAACTAAGAAATTCTATTGAGAAGAAAAATCTAGTGCCATCTGGCAAACATATTGTCCAAAAAGAAATATCTTTTAATTTACATAATCAAAGAGTTGATGACGTTGCTATACCAAAGGCAGATATTGTGGCTGCACCTGATAAGATTACTTTATCTGAGCTAACAAAAATATTCAGAGAGTCAAACTTGACTAGGTTACCCATATTCAAAAGTACTCTTGACAATCCAATTGGTTTTGTGCATTTGAAAGATCTTGCACTCAGAAGCGGATTTGGTAAACAGAAAAAATTTAATATTACAGATTTAATTCGACCTCTGATATACGTGCCCCCCTCTATGACTTTGGGTACTCTCTTACAAAAGATGCAAGCTGAGCGAATTCATATGTCACTGGTTATAGACGAATATGGGGGCGTTGAAGGACTATTGACAATTGAAGATCTTCTAGAGCAAATAGTCGGTGAGATTAATGATGAACATGAACTTAAAGAAGACCTTTTATGGAGCAAAGAAAAAGAAAATGTTTTCATAGTGAATGCCAGACTAAACCTAGAGGATTTCAAAGCACAAGCTGGTGTGGATCTGACAAAAAAAAGAAATGGCGAAGAGTATGATACTATTGGAGGATTAGTATTTAACGTGACCAATCGAATTCCTTCTCGAGGAGAAGTTGTAACAGATTCTTTAGGAAATGAATTTTCAGTATTAGAGGCTGACCCTCGAAGTATAAAAAGGCTGAGGCTTAATTTAAGAAGTTGATTTGTGATATCTAGAATAATAACACTTTCAAAGTCTGTTTTTTTTAGATTGTTTTTATTTGGCTTAGTATTAGCATTTACCCAAGAGCCATTTAACTTACCTTATTGCACCTTTTTGGTTTTACCATTGGTTCCCTATTTGGCAATAAAATTTCTTAGGACTTCTAGAGAGTATTTACTAGCTGGCTTTGTTTTTGGTATTGGTTATTTTGGTTTAACGTTCATTTGGATAATAAACCCATTTTTGGTAGACCCTCAAAAGAATATTTGGCTAGCGCCCTTTGCTTATACTCTTTTTATCTCGTCACTATCTCTTTTTTGGGCTCTAGCGTTTTATCTCTCGAACTATTTAATGAGAGATGAGCAAAAAGATCAAAAAAAAGTATTTTTTTTGTCGATTCTTTTTGCAAAAGCTGAGTTATTGAGATGTTATATGTTTTCAGGGTTTCCATGGGCAATTTTTTCCTACGCTTGGTTAGATACTCCGATAACCATTTTTGTAACTTGGTTTGGACCTTATATTTTTAATTCAATTATTATTCTCGTAGGCTTCAACTTATTCTTTTCTTCACTTCTAAACAGTACCTTAAAAGTTATTTTTCTAGTCACGTTACTATTCGGGTTACAAGATAAATATTTAGATAGTGGTTTTGAGGAAGAGGGCGAATATTTAACTGTGCGGTTAGTGCAACCTAATATAAAACAGAGTGATAAGTGGAAAAAGGAGAATGAATTTAATCATTTGGAGATATTAATTAACTTGAGTAATAGAGGCCCAAGGCCTGATCTGGTTGTTTGGCCAGAAACTTCTGTCTACTGGCTTCCAGAAGAACACCCAGAAAAACTCAAAAACATAGCTGTGCAGATTAAGTCTCCTTTGATATTTGGGGCTTTGAGGTTCAATAGAGATACTAAAAAATTATTTAATGCCGTTTTCTTGATTGATAGAGAAGGAAAAATCCAGAGTATTTATGACAAGACGTTTTTGGTTCCTTTTGGAGAATATTTGCCACTAGGAGGATTATTAAAATACTTTAACATCTTCAATAATAGCTATCGATTGATTGATGGCTTTAGTAGCGGTACGGGCTTGAGGTTAATAAAGAATTCAGAACTCCCAACCTTTCTCCCGCTTGTGTGTTATGAGGCGCTATTTTCGAATGAAATTTTAGGAAAAGTTAATGAGGCAACGTGGGTTTTGAACGTAACAAATGATGCTTGGTTTGGAAATGGCGGAGGTCCAAAACAACATTTAAATATTGCAAGAATGAGAGCCTTAGAAAATAATATTCCCCTCATAAGAGTTTCAAATAATGGTATTTCCGCCAAAATCTCTAAGAATGGAAAAATTGAAAAATATATTGCACTGAATAAAAGGGAGTTTTTAGATATTGAGCTTGGCTTGAGCAACGCTAGAGAAAGTACAATCTATGGAAGAATTGGGAAAAACGTTTCATCCTATTTACATTTAGTGCTTTTATTAATCCCTCTTTTATACTATTCAATATTGAGCAAAAGAAAAAAGGGAGACCAAAGTGGCTAGAAAAGATTACACGTTTACTTCTGAGTCAGTCTCAGAAGGCCACCCAGACAAAATATGTGATAGAATTTCTGATGCAGTTTTAGATTTTTGTGTAGAAAAAGATAGCTTTGCCAGGGTGGCATGTGAAACTTTTGCTACGACTAACACCGTTGTAGTAGGAGGTGAAGTGGGGTTCAAGTCTGATTCAGATTCTCATGCGCTTAGTTCCGAAATAAACTCCCTTGTTGTAAATGTAGTAAAAGAAATTGGGTACGAGCAGGAAGGGTTTCACTGGAATAACTTAAAAGTCTTAAATTTTATCCATCAACAATCAAGTGATATCTCTCAGGGTGTTGATAAAGATGGGGCAGGTGATCAGGGTATAATGTTTGGTTATGCAGTAAATGAGACAGAGGAGCTAATGCCTGCTCCAATACATTATTCTCATTTAATTTTAAAATCTTTGGCGGATGCAAGGCATAACAAGATAGCCACTAGTCTTGGGCCAGACTCCAAATCCCAACTTACGTTAAAGTATGAAAATGGACATCCTGTAAGTGTTGAGTCAATAGTATTATCGACTCAGCATCTTGATCCATCACTTTCTTCTCAAGACGTAAAAGAAATAGTAGAACCATATGTTTTGGAAATAATTCCAGACAAATGGATCTCTAATAAAATTGTTTGGCATATAAATCCGACAGGAAAGTTTGTAATCGGAGGACCAGATGGTGACGCGGGCTTGACGGGAAGAAAGATTATCGTGGATACGTATGGTGGGGCAGCGCCACATGGTGGAGGTGCATTTTCTGGTAAGGATCCAACGAAGGTGGATCGGTCAGCGGCTTATATTGCTAGGTATTTAGCTAAAAATATTGTTGCTGCTGGAGTAGCATCCAAGTGTCTTATTCAGCTTTCGTATGCGATTGGAGTTTCAGAACCATTATCAATTTACGTAGATACTTATGGTACAGGAAGTAAGTATGAGAAAAAACTAGAAGAAATCTTGCCGAAAATAGTAGATCTGTCCCCGAAAGGAATAATAGAAAAGCTAGGTTTAAGAAAGCCTATATACGAAAAAACTGCAGCATATGGACATTTTGGAAGAACACCTGAGAGCGATGGTAGTTTTTCTTGGGAAAAAACAGATCTTGCTGATCACATAACAAAAGATCTTTAATAAGAGAAGGTTTTGGTTGAGTTGCAAAACGATCCAAGTCTCAGGCTAATAAAAACGTACGGGCGATTAAAAGGGAGGTCTCTTTCAAAAAACCAAAAATTAGGCTTGAAGATGCATAAAGAAAAGTATGACTTTTCTCTTAAAACAAAAAAAAAAGTTTGGCTAGAAGTTGGTTTTGGGAATGGGCTTCATCTAGTTGAGCTAGCAAAGAGAAACTCTGATAAACTTATCGTAGGGAGCGAAGTTTATGAAAATGGAGTAGCCACCACATGTTTTTCTCTCTTTCAGAATAAGATAGAGAATGCAAGAGTTTTTCACGGAGACGCGAGAATATTATTGCAGTCATTTGAGTTTGAAGCTGTTGACCGACTATACATTTTGTTCCCAGATCCTTGGACAAAAAAGAGGCACAAATCAAGACGTTTGCTTTCATTGGCAAATATCGAAATTTTTTCAAAAATTTTGAAGTCGAAGGGAGCTATTTGTATAGCCACAGATGTAGAGGAGTATTATTTAGAAATTGAAAACGCATTCTCAAATTTATATCAATTCGAGAGGTTACATGTATCGCCCAAAGAAAAAAACTTAAGCTTCTTTTTAGATATAAAAACAAAATACGAGCGGAAAGCAATTAATATAGGATTGCTACCTTCTTATCTTGTTTACAAAAAGGTTTAACGCTGCTAACTGTTCGGTGGGAATTCGAGTGCTAAGTAAATGATAACAGTTAATAAATCAAAAAAGCTTTCGGGATATATCTCAATACCGGGTGACAAATCTATTTCTCATAGGGCTGTAATTTTTGGCTCTCTTTGTATTGGAAAAACAACTATAGAAGGATTATTGGAATCTGAGGATGTTCTCAGAACCATTAAAGCTGTCAGACAACTTGGGGCAAGAGTAGAAAAGAAAAATGGTAAGTGGGAGGTCGATGGCTTTGGCGTTGGGGGCTTTACAAGTCCTGAAAATGTGATTGATTGTGGAAACTCAGGAACAACTTGCAGGTTGCTAATGGGTGCTATTTCCACAACTTCGGTGTCTGCCATCTTTGTTGGTGATAAGAGTCTATCGCAAAGACCTATGGATAGAATAATACATCCCTTAAGTGAAATAGGTGTCAAATGTCTTGCACGAGAAGGTTCCTTCTTACCAATAACTCTAGA
The DNA here is from genome assembly GCA_902584635.1 of uncultured Alphaproteobacteria bacterium. GTDB lineage: Bacteria > Pseudomonadota > Alphaproteobacteria > Rhodobacterales > Rhodobacteraceae > CACIJG01. The sequence goes on along the minus strand of CACIAQ010000005.1, from coordinate 289 downwards.
AGGAACGTCGAGCGCGATGCCTAGTGACTTCGAGTCAAAGGTAGATTCTGCTCAGGTAAAATCTGCAGTACTTTTAGCAGGCCTAAACAGTAGGGGTACTACGAAATATATTGAAAGAACTTTGACGCGTGATCATACAGAAAGAATGTTAATGTTTTTTGGCGGAAAAATCAAAACCCAGAAAACTAAATACGGGTATTACCACTCGCTCGAAGGACTTCAGGAGCTGAAGCCACAAGAAATTTCAATTCCTTCAGATCCCTCTTCTGCATCTTTTTTTATAGCTGCT
>CACIAQ010000004.1 GCA_902584635.1 uncultured Alphaproteobacteria bacterium | reverse complement strand
TTACTTGATGTCGCTCTATAGATGTCGCTAATAGGTACGACATTAGAGTGGTATATGTTCTTATGTCTTTATAGTATTGTACATCTTAGAACCTTATGTCAGAGGAGAGAACCATGGGACAGCGAGAGTTTCGACAGGCAATGATAAACTTTTCTACAGGTATAGACTTACAAAGGTATAAAGAGAAGTATGAGCATGATATCCCAAAGCTTCTACCCTTTATGACTGAATTGATAGTGGTGCAGCCAAGTGACCTCTCACTTCAGGTTTTAGCTATTTTTGAGTCTAAAGAAGACATAAATAAAACTATTGAGCTAATGAACAGATGGAGAGAAGAGAGTAACTTTGTTGGAGTGTTAGACACTATAACTTTAGAGGGGGATGTTCTCTTTCAACTTACCCAAGATGGCAATTAAAAAGAATAATATATGACCACTATAATTTACAAGGTAGCAATACTTTCTATACTTGCTTTAGTATTATTATCAACATTTGGAGAATGGGGATAGTAATGGCGAAAGTAACAGATGTAGAGATAATAGACATTTACACTCACAAAGTTGAGAAAAGGTTAGATAAACTAGGAACTTACTTAGTCTTTATCGTAATACCTTTCTTATTAATAATGCCAATGCAACTTGGAGCGTTGGTAATGTATCTATTTTATTTTGGTGCGTAGTGCATGAGCCATAGGGGGTTGCTACGTATATATGCATGGTGTCCCACCCAGAACAGGTTTTTAGGTAAGAGAGCTTAATAAAACAAATCCACTAGCAACTAATGAAAATCGCTAATGGCAATATGACATTAGAGTTTAAGGTGTTAGTATCACACCTATACTTAGTAGGCTATATTAAGCCACTTAGTTGTAGTATCAGTAAAGGTTAAGTTACCCTCTGCCTTATCTTTTGATAAGTCGCTTTTTAGCAAGTTCTCGTGTACAGCTTTATCCAAATATTCAATAAACTTTGTACTAACGCCCATATCATGGAATGTCGCTAACATACGAGTAGTGATGCGTATAGTTTCGTTACTCTCATAAGCATGTACCAGCGTTGCAGATATGAGCTTATGAACATGCCCATTTAGTTTCTTACGCCTGTGAGGTACAGCTGCAACACTGCGCAACATTAATAAGATTACATCTACTTTATTTTGGAACTCAGGGTTGCTAGAGTAATACTTCTGCTTAGCCTCATCTATTAAAAAAAACAGGGACTTTATGCTAATCTCCTATGTTGCATCTTCAACGTTTAAGAAAGCTCTATCTCTATACAGTTTAATTAGCGATAAGAAATCAATTACGCATAAAGGTTTTTTACCATCAGCTTTTACGATAGCTACAGCGTCTAAACTATATGGTAAGTGGCTTTGTTGTTCCTTATCTCTAGCTTGTCGTTCAGCTTGTTTCTCTGCCTCATAGACAGCAGTTAAGCCCATTCGGTCAGATTTGTTATTAACTTTAACTTCAAAACTAGCTTGTAGGTGTTCGTTGGCATATGCACTCATTACAATGTCTTCTCCTCTTTTATATTTATCAATGGCTTTGATGTCATCATCGTTCAGGTTAGCTACGTCTAATATTAGATTTACAAGCAGTTGGTTAATGTCCAGAACAAGCTCATCGCGATTTATGTGTGGGGTATTGCCACCACTTTTACTGTTCTTCTTTGCCATTGTTATTACTCCTAATCGCAAAGAAAGTGTTATGTCCTAAATACTTGTAGCCATGTACCATTCGCCATTGTGTAAAGCTATGGTTGTACAAGTCAGGATTTGTTTTCCTTAGTTCTTATTGTAGAAAAGTCATTACTGTTTACTCCTAATTCTACGCATATAGAGTCGCTCTAGTTCTCTCTAGGTAAGACATCTCCACAAACTACCTAAGGGGCTTTGTGGGGCTAATTTGCAGGACTATAGGTGTTTAAGGAGCTTACATAAATAATGTAGTTAAAACAGATAGTTAATATATTTAAAAACATTATTAATGATACCCTTGTAATACAGTTATAACTAAACAGTTAAGACCTCATATTAAGACTTTCTATATAGTTATAATGATAATTTAGTTAAGACTTCTGAGTTATGACTATAAGTTTTAACTATCATTTATAGTGAACATTATAAGTGTTATTAACTTCTTAGTTATAACTACATTTAAAATGTTAATGTTATATTGGAGGCAGAGTGTTAAAGCTTAGTGTTTTAACTGTAAACTTTCTCACTAAAGTAAACCACAGAGAAGTCTATTTGTCAAGAAATTTCTTTGAAAAACCACGTATTTAAACCACGTATTTAATATTATATAATAATTGCATTATGTCACTCATTATGCTATTTTATCCAAATTTTATGGGGATTTAATAATATCGGAAAATTAAAAATATAGTAGTGTTCTTCGTGTTCTACCTCCTCCGCTATTTCACAAAAAAACACTATATTTATCAATGCAATAGTATTTTTTACTTATATCAGTCCTCCAATTGGTTCCCCAAAAAGATTTTGCTTGCAATGAAAATCAATAAATATTACCAGTGTGGAAAGGCCTTTAATTACCAACTTGTACGCCTTGGCATTGGGCCAGAAGTACTAAAGCGGAGGACACTGTGACTTAAAAAAATTATCACAACACGAGCAAGACTTTGCTGATGCAATGGCGTTGAAACTTCGTCTTAATCGAGAGCAAAGAGAAAAGGAGGAAGAACGCCGAAGACTTGTCAAAGAATACGGCGAATTTCGGATATCGATTGCGAGAGGAGTAATTGAAGACCATCCTGGCTTAAGCCTGCAAGAAGCCCTTGAAATGATAAAGGAAGGCGGCTTCTGAAAACCCAACTTATAGGCACTTTAATTTTCAACTTGTGAGCCTTGCATAACGCTAAATCACTAAAGCGGAGAAATACATGACAAATGTAATCACGTTACCTGAAAGGGAAAAACTAACTGTAGGCTCTCAACATCAGAGAGTCTTCTATCTAGGCTTTGTGTATAGAGGCCCTCCATTGATGCAGGAAGTTCAGAATATATAGCTGAAGCGACATGGTAGGAAGGAGGTTACTAGACGATGGTCGATTATCACGTATGGCAAATTCGATGAATGGGATGTCAGAAACTACTCACTCGAATTAGCAAATTGTGAAGAGGATTACGTACCAGATATGATTGATGAATGGTACAAACTTGATGAAGTTACTTTCGAAGACCTTTGGGAGAGGGGTTGGGATGGTGACGTTTCAAAGTGGAGGGACGCAGAGATATATGACTTTAGTTCTGGGCGGTTAATAAAGAGAGAAGAATATGAGGATTAAAATCTACTTACTTCATTCAGATAAAGGGGTTTGGTCAAAAACAAGAATAAGTAAAGTAGAAAAGTACATTAAGCCTAGAAAGAAGCTGTATAAAATTAATTTTAGAAAATTTATGTACATATCCTTCGTTTTGATAATTTATAATAAAATCAATTAGAAATTTTTAAATTTAAGCCTAGCTAATTATCAGAGCTTATGCTGTATTTAAAATTAACGAAAATTCAGTTCAAATAGAGTATAAAAATTGAGACTGCCGTATCTTTCCATAGATCATCTAAAAGAGTCATCGGGGACGCCACCTGATAGCCTTCTAAAGTTTTGTTACTGGTGCTTGAGCGGCAGCCATTTTGTGATAGGCTTGGCTGCAGTGGCAAGTATATTATCTGCGATTGCAGAAACACTTACAGCAGCGTTGATGGGGTTTATGTTGGATTTATTACTTGATAATAACCCTAGCGTTTTGTTGTCAGAAAAGCTGTTTGTGCTAATTATTGCCGTTGTCTTTTTGCTAGGAGCAAGGCCGTTATTTTTTGCAGTTTCAGCTTACATCCAGTCTGTAATACTGACGCCAGGTATTAGAACCCTAGTAGCCACCCGTATTCATCGATGGACGTTAGGTCATTCAAAAACCTTTTTTGAAAATGATTTTGCCGGGCGTGTGGCACAAAAAGAGGTTCAGGCAGCTAATGCGTTAACAGATGTAGTGGTTGAAAGTATACACACGGTTTTGTTCGCTCTTATTTCAGTGATAGCTGCCGTAGTTATAATAAGCATAATAGATTGGCGGATCGGATCAGTTGTACTTTTGTGGTTTGTTGGCTTTGTTTTTGTAATGCGTTTTTTCATGCCGCGCATTAAAGCAAAAGCAGCTACGACAGCAAACGCGCAAGCCGTTGCCACGGGTCAAATTGTAGACACTATAAGCAATATCAATGTGGTCAAAATATTTGCGAACTCAAAACACGAGGACTCAGCTGCCTTGAAAGCTTTTGGAAAGCTTCGTGAAAAACTCACTAGCTACGGTAGTGAGCTCGTTTGGTTTCGAACTTTTATGATGATATATGCTAGCATAGTTTTTGCAGCCGTTTTCGCCTTTGCCATCGCTCTTTGGTTTCAAGGAAAAATATCTCCTGGTGAAATTGTTGCTGCTGGTTCAGTATCAATGCGTCTAACAATGATGGCAGGCTGGGTTGGTTTTTCGTTAATGACCATTTACACTAAGCTTGGTGAAGTTGAAGACGCCATGCATACTCTGGCAGTTCCTCAGACTATGCTTGATAGAAAAAATGCAGGTACTCTGATCATACCACATGGAAAAATTCAATTTAAAAATGTCTCATTCTCTTACGGGCAAAAGATCGCCAGTGTAAATGAAATTTCGTTTACTATAGAGCCTGGAGAAAAGATCGGCCTTGTTGGAGCTTCTGGGGCGGGGAAATCTACACTAGTTAATTTACTATTGAGGTTGCACGATCCAGAATCCGGTGGGATTTTTATTGATGGGCAAAACATTTTGCATGTAACCCAAGACAGCCTTCGGCGTCAGATCGGCATGGTGTCACAGGAAACTTCAATGTTTAACAGGTCCGCAAAGGAAAACATACTTTATGGAAAACCTGATGCCTCATTTGAAGAAGTCAGTTCAGCGTCCATAAAGGCAGGTGCTCACGAGTTTATTAAAGACCTCATAGACAACAATGGCCGTAAAGGATACGAGGCTTTTTTAGGAGAACGTGGAGTTAAACTTTCAGGCGGCCAACGTCAACGTATTGCTCTTGCGCGCGCTATCATAAAAAATGCTCCCGTTTTAGTACTTGATGAGGCAACAAGCGCGTTAGATAGCGAAGTAGAAGCGACAATACAAAAAGCTCTTGAGCAAGTGATGGACGGTAAAACTGTGCTCGCTATTGCCCATCGATTATCAACCCTTTCAAACATGGATAGGATAATTGTATTGGACCATGGAAAAATTGTAGAACAGGGATCACATCCTAATTTATTGAAACAAAATGGTATTTATTCAAATTTCTGGAAAAGACAATCTGGAGGTTTCACAAATCTCATAGATGCAGCCGAATAATTTGAGCTTATCTGTTCATAAATAATGCAAGATTTAGATGTGTGGGACCTTAATAAGGGACCGCATCTAGTTACATAACACTGCGAAAGGTCCCAAAGCCACGGTAAAACATCGCAGCTACTTAAACAGAGCCGCAAGCCTTTTTGAATATCTGCTGCTATCTTTTCTCCACACCTATCCATTAGTTATTTATTTGAGTTACTAATCTTGCTAAGCTACTGGTCGAACATGGAGGTATGCAATGAGCACGGCCGATCTGGTATCTCGATATATCTTACTGACAAAAGAGGTCATGCCACATCTTGCACGAACATCACACAAGCATTGGCCTGTGAGTTATGATCACTGCTTTCAACGCATAATACTTGACGCCGTTTGCGGTGGCGTCTGGTACGATTATCTGCCTCGACCCGCATATAAAAACCTGACCCACAATCAAGCAGCGAATGCGGTCAAATTGTGTAATGATATAATTTCAGGCGACGCTGATTTGATCGTTTTGAATAAGCAGTCACTGCAATGGCGTGGAAAAACTGGTGCAACACCGTTGCTACCGAAGGATTAATCCCATTCGTCACACCATTATAGATGTGGAGCCGAGATAGTTGAGGGTCAAAACTCCTGCCCTTCTTAATGTAAGGGATAGTGGTCTCAAATTTTTTTTGAAAAAGCAGTTTTTGGGTTTGGACTTTTTTTTAATTCAATTTCGTGAACATTAATGCGCCTTAAGAAATGGCCCAGGTTGGGATTCTTCCCCTTGCTGATGCCCTAAAAACAGAATTCAAGAATGGAAAATGCTATGTTTACGAACTTAAAGTGGGTGGCCGAAAATACATTGGATTTACTGGTCAAAAGCCGAAAACTAGATTAAACGCACACAAGAAGAATGCTGATAAAGGAAGCCAACAAGATGTTCATAAACAACTAAGACGTTTTGTAAACCAATGTTCCTTCAAGGAATTATCAGAACATCCCAATGAAATAGAAGCGTTAGTCGAAGAGATTTCTGCAATAGGAATACGGCTCAAAATTTAATACTCACAAGGAGGTAAAGGCGCAAATTATAAAATTGACCAGCAAAAAAATTACCACTGATGGAAAGACTATTAAAAGACCAGCAGACAAAGCTAGAAGCTTTTATTCTTTGTTTTACAATAATCAAGAGTATTTTGCTGAAATTATATATGTACGGAATATCAAATTATATAGTTGCATAGGTGTCATTAATCCTGATTAAATATATCAGTTAATTTTTAAAGATCAATGAATGCAAAAAACTAAATTACTAAGTTACACATTGATTGACTTTCCCTCTAAAGCTCAAATGAATTTATATATTTGGTACATTGAACAAATTGAAAATGATAAATCAAATTCTGAGAAACTTCTAAATGCAGGATTAGTAAGAAGAACACATTCTCAAATATGGAATTCTAATAATGTCTTTAGAATTGGGGTAACCTTTGAATATGAAGATGAAGAATGCTTCAAAAAAGTGCAAAAATTATTAAGTGAATTTATGAATAATGACGAAACAAAGGAACTTTTAATGAATACAAAAATGTCAGCATCAAGAGGCATAATTTTAATAGATAAATTTTTTAAAAATTCTTAATTTTATCGTACATAAATTCATCACTTTTTTGTGTGGGAAAGCATAATTATTTTTTTGGTCTACAGAAAAAAATATTTTCACATGTAGAATGAAATCTTCTTGAGACAATTTTACATGAGCAATCTATGACAGATTTCAAAGAACTTGAAAATGTTTTAGAAAAATTTTGTGATGAGAGGGATTGGCCTCAGTTTCATACGGTAAAAGACCTTTTAGTTGCATTAATATAGAAGTTTCAGAACTGGCTGAATTAACCTTGTGGAAGAGTGAAAGTGGAATCCTTGAGTTAATAAAAAGCTCAGGCCATAAAGAGAAATTCGCGTAAGAGCTTGCTGATATATTGAACTACTTAATTTTATTGCCGAAGAAGTTGGATATAAATAACTCTACAAAAAATTTATAATATGCTATAAATCTCGCAGTTGGGTATCAATAAATCTTTAGACTGGAGTAAAGGTTACTTTAAGATATGAGAAATTTAATATACAGAATAGGGAAAAAATTAGTAAAGATTTCTAATAAGGAACAGATTATTCCCGTCGAGTTTAATAAAAAAGAAAAAGAAATTTTTGATTATGTTGTTAATGAAAAATTAACGATGACATCAACTCGGGAGGTTGTAACAACAATTTTATGCGCGAAGCATGTTGCATTAAATAAAATGAGGGGTGATTTTGTTGAATGTGGTGTATGGCGTGGTGGAAACATAATAGCAGCTAAATTAATTTTTGATGAAATGAATCATCAGGCTAAATTATACCTATACGATACATTCGAGGGAATGACTGAGCCTTCAGATAAGGACATTTACATTGAGACAGGAAATAATGCCATTAAAGACTACCTATTACACAAAAAAGATAATTATACCGATTGGTGTTATTCTTCGATTGAAGAAGTCAAAGATAATATTAAAAAAGCTGGGTTAAACTTAGAAAATATTAAGTTTATAAAAGGTGATGTTCTAGAAACTCTAAAAGATAAGAAAAGTCTACCAAAACGAATTTCAATTTTGAGGTTGGATACTGATTGGTATGACTCTACTAAAATTGAACTGGAAATTCTCTATCCAAGATTAATTAATAATGGATTTCTGATAGTAGATGATTATGGGTACTGGGAAGGACAAAAAAAAGCTTTAGATGAGTATTTTGATTTAAGACCTAAACCTTTCTCCAATTTGATTGATGCATCGTCGAGGTTAATTATAAAAACCAAATAGAAAAGCAATGGCTTTCTCAATCACTTAACGAATTTATTACTTATTATCAGAAAACTACTATTACAATTTACTAATTACCTATAGTATTATTGCAAAAAAGTACTTTTTGAAGTTCGCCATTTTCAATAGGCTCAAGAAAATTTTTTGGAATTGCACAATCAGTTGCCCAACTAGTATTATAAGTGATTGCATATTTTTCTATTTATTTATTTCTTTCTAACTTCAGCCAAGTGCAGTTTCTTTAGGACCAATGGTTAAACACTAAATTTTAAAGAGTTTCAATTTTTACAATATAAGAAATTTTGTTTAATTTTATTAAAAAGAATCAAGCTTATCAACGAATGACTTGAATGCACCAAAATCACTGAAAAAATAATGTTATAGAAGCAATTATTATCTGTGATAAGTTGCTCATCCTCAGTAGCAACTAAAATTTTTTAGTTTTTCTCTAAGCTTCTACCTATCAGCTACTTCTTCTAGCTTTACCAATTTCATTGCATCACTTTATGATAAATTCTGGCACCTCACCACCAATTATTAGAAAGTTTCAGTTAAAACAACTATTTGGCGTTAAAATTGAGTATTGCTATTATGAATTAATAAAACCTAGAAATGATGAAATCTGCTAACCTGTCTCCAATCTCTATTGATCCCGAGGGCGTAGTGTGAATGCCATCATAAAAGTGTGAGTCAAAAAATTGATGATTATACAAATCAATAGTGTTTGTGCCGCATAAATCGTATATCACATTATTAAGTTTTCGTATTGAATAGTCATAATCAATACCACTGAAGCCATCGCCCATAACATTTGGAATTCCATAAGTTTGATCACCATTTTTTATAACAAACCTGTGTGGCTGCGTCACACAAATAGGTTTAGAATTTAAAACACGTATCTCTCCCAGTAGTTGTTTCATTCTTGACCTAAAAGCCTCAGCATTCAAAGTTGACAATTGTTCAGTTTTCGGATTCATCTTTGAAATTGTATAATCAACCTCCTGATAAGGACGCGGAGTATGCCTACTAAATGCAAATGACTCGTAACCAGATACCTGCATGAGAATTCGGTAAATTGGTAGCAAAGCGTTAGTTATTTCAAGACGTTTTAGAAACCCTTTGACGCCATCTGTTCTCTGGGTATCAAAACCTGTATTTGGTGATGAGGTCCTTTGAAAACCTGCGTCATTAATACCAACATAAAGCAAAATTATTTTTGGCTTTAGTCCTGGTATAAGGGGAAACCAATGCTCGAAGGAAAACAGATGCCCCCATGTAGTATGACCATCAAGTCCGGCATTGGATACACATCCAAAACTATCATTAAAATCTTTCAGGCGTTGTTCCAGTCTTTCTTGATATGTAGAAGTAAATGGCGTGTATCTCTGGGCGGTCGTACTGCCACCAATTGTTAAAATATCAATTTCAGAGGGGCTCTCACAATCATCACGTAATCCATATTGATTTCTGGCATAATCAGCATGAGTTGCATCGGATTGATAAAGTTGACTTACATCATAGTTAAATTTAAAATTTCGTAAAATGTTAGCCTCTCTTGTCTTAGTCCATTGATTATTTAAGTTAACGATCCTTAGAGTTACTTCAATTAAAGCAACACCTACAAAACAGCTAACAATTACCATCAGTAATGGAGTGCAATTTCTTTTAATCCAACTCATAGCGGTCCTCATATTTTTCTTTAAGCGCTTCGTTTTGTTCCTCTTTATATAATATGTAGTGACCAACAGCTAACACATCTAATTCCGTACCCATAAAGCACTTAAACGCATCAGTTGGCGTACAAATAATCGGTTCTCCGCGCACGTTAAATGAAGTGTTAACAACGATTGGACAACCAGTCTTTTCTTTAAATTTAGAGATAACTGCGTGATACCGAGAATTAGTGTCAGCATGCACTGTTTGTATCCGAGCAGAATAATCTACATGTGTAATTGCTGGGACGGATGAGCGCGGTACATTCAGCTTTTCAATACCAAATAGTGCTTTTTCGCCTTCAGTCATTGCGCGACGTTTATTTACTATAACGTCAGCTACAAGAAGCATGTATCTACTATCTGTATCATGCTCAAACCACTCACTTACATCTTCTCGAAGTACACTCGGTGCAAAGGGGCGAAAACTTTCTCTATATTTAACTTTTAAGTTTAATTGTTTCTGCATACTTGGGGAGCGAGGATCGGCGATTATGCTTCGTCCACCTAGCGCTCTTGGACCAAACTCCATGCGTCCCTGCATCCAACCGATAGCTTTTTTATCAGCTAACGCTGTCGCAACTGTTTCAATTAGATCATCTTCAGAAAGCTTCTTAAAGATTGCACCACTTTCGGTGAGTTCAGCCTCAATTTCAGTGTCTGTAAATACAGGACCTAAGTAAGCGCCCTTCATTGCATCAAGTCCTTTGGAAGCAATACGTTTTTTTTTGTGATGCAGATACAACGTCGACAGAGCAGCCCCTAGCGCTCCACCAGCATCACCAGCCGCCGGTTGAATCCAAATATTTTCAAAGATATTTTCACGTAAAAGAATTCCGTTGGCTACGCAGTTTAGTGCTACACCGCCAGCGAGACACAAGTTGCTCTCGCCTGTTTCTTTTGAGATGCTTCTGGCTAGTTTGATAATAACATCCTCCGTAACTTTTTGCACTGAAGCAGCTAAATTCATTTCACGCTGAGTAAGCTCAGTTTCTGACGCACGAGCTGGTCCACCAAACAACGCTTCAAACTTTTTGTTTGTCATCGTTATGCCAGTCGCATAATCGAAGTAACTCATATCCAATTGAAAGCTACCGTCATCTGCGACTGTAATGAGTTTTTCTCGTATTAAATCTGCATAAATAGGTTCGCCATAGGGCGCTAATCCCATCACTTTGTATTCGCCCGAGTTAACTTTAAATCCTGTGTAGTAAGTAAATGCGGAATAGAGAAGCCCGAGTGAGTGAGGAAAGTGAATTTCTTTCACAACTTTTAAATCACGTCCATTACCTATCGCTAGTGAAGTTGTTGTCCACTCCCCAACGCCATCAAGTGTAAGCACTGCAGCACTATCAAATGGTGAAGGATAATAAGCGCTTGCTGCATGTGACAGGTGATGCTCAGAAAACAGCAGGCGTTCACGCCAGTCAACACTTTCATCAAGCGTTAATTTTAGTTCCCTAATGAGTGCAGATTTTTGAAAAAGTTTGTCTTTAATCCATAATGGCATCGCTTTAGCAAAGCTTATAAAGCCTTTTGGCGCAAACGCTAGGTATGTTTCAAGCAATCTCTCAAACTTAACAAATGGCTTCTCATAGAACACAATATTGTCAATTTGGTTTGCTGCAATTCCGGCCTCTTTTATGCAATAGAGAATTGCGTGATGAGGAAAGGTAGCATCATGCTTCTTTCGTGTAAATCGTTCTTCTTGTGCTGCAGCAATGATTTCTTCACCTTTAAGTAGGCATGCTGCACTGTCGTGGTAAAAAGCAGATATACCAAGGATGTACATTAGCTTCCCCTAAAAAAGTGTGTATATGAAAGGTGCTACGACAGATCCTTGCGCAAGTATTAACAAGCCACCAAGAATCAACATTACGATAATGATAGGAGCAAGCCATAATTTTTTTCGTACTCGAAGGAAAGCCCAAAGTTCTTTAAAGAAATCCATCTAATTTGCCTCTATTAAAATTGGTTTTTGAATGACTCAGTTTTAATTGGTTCATGGCGTATTATCCAATGGCTATCTTTTCTTGAGAACTTCAGCTTCAACTCATCACGTCCACTTATACGCATGAGCACTGCAATTGGTGTAAACAATCCAAAGAAAATAATCCCAAGTACGATTGGACTTACTATCATGCCAAGAAGGAGTCCAAACCGCATCCAGAGTTTATTCAGTGGAAGAAGCGTATCACTTTTTACCAGAGTGATAATTAGAAATACAAAAGTTGCTGCAACAAACACATATGCCCAACCTATAGTTGCAGAGTAATAGAAATAAGCTGCGGCTACCGCAAATACAAAAGTAAAGAAAAATCCAAACTTTTGGTTAGATGGAAGTTCAATTTCTGAGAATCTCACTATTTTTCACTCCCTAAGCTAAAAGTCTCTCAAGCATACCAGTGGTAAAAGCAAATTTTTTGTTAATACGCTTTACTTCTCTCAGTGCATTCGTACATTCGTTTTTTTGCTTTAACCATCTGCTTGTGAATTGCTTCTATTTCAGCTTGCAATTCGTTAGAAAATTAAAACTCACTTTTCAATTGGTTAATTGTCAGTCTCATATTATAGATTTGTAAGAGCAATGAACAGCACTTTTTTTCTACTTCTACTTTGGTGCGTTATACAAATGAAAAATGGTTTTAGAAGTTGGCTCTGGCATGGATCGTTTCACTGATTATTACTAAACCCTGCCCTATTGTGCATTCGCTCGATTATTGCTGTTGATGCAAACGCAATCAATAATGGCAAATACTAAAATCTAACTTTAGTCCAAGCCGATATTCTATAAACACGCCTCCCAAAAGCTAGTTATGATTATGTTGTGTGTTTGGGTATTATCTTTCTTTATGCACTTCGTTTTGCTTTTCTTTATAAAACACTTAGTGACCTACAGCTAACACATCATTTCCGTACCGATAAAGCACTAAATACATTAGTAGTAAGTTCTTACACTTTTTTTAATTTCTTCAATTAAGAAAAGCCTCCTCTCTTCAATGAACCTATTAATAGTACTGTTAACAGTATTTTCACTACTCATCCACCAGATAGGATGTATGAGAAGATGAAGAGCTTTCTTGCAAGACTCCTCTTTTAAAAATTGTTCAACTTGCTGCCTGGGATCTTTGCCTGCTGAGTCACTTATATATTTAATATCAGTAAAGTATTTGTTTTGATAGGTATGTGCATAACCAAATAGGTCCTTATTATTTTCTTCAAGAAAATTACCTGGCCTATGAATTGAAATAATATCTATAGGGGTCTCAAAGAAATTTTCAAAAATTGAAACTTCTTTATGAAATCCCTCTTTGACTTTTTCATGAGACTTCATATCAAAATGAAGAGAAATCTTATGCCCAATATCATTAATTCTTTTTACTATTGAGATATTATCTTTACTAAATAAGTTATAAGAGAATGACGAAATCATAAAAAAGTAAGTTGATTTTACGCCCATTTCTTCTTCTATTTGAGCCATTTCTAAAGAGTATTCCAAGGAAAAGTCTATGTCGTGCCTAAGTAGCAAGCAATTATTATCTAAATTATCCCAGTCTGTGGTCGGTTCAAGGCCAAGGTCTTGAATTGATTTTATTAATGCTTTATACCTTGCGTAGTTGATAGCTGTACCCTTTGGTTATAAATTTTTTATTTTTGCTGGTATACCGTATAACTGCGCGCCATCCGGTACGTTTCTATTTACAAAAGACTTTGTACCCACAAAAACATTGTTGCCTACAGTTATTCCATTGCGAAAGACGACATTTGGCGCAACATAGCAATTGTCTCCGATATTGACGCTGCCTAAAATGTCAACAAAAGGACAAATAATAGCGTTTTTTCCTATTTGACTGTTATGTGCAATATGACAATGATCGTCTATTTTGGAATTATCTCCAATCAAGGTGTGCTTTAAAGCTCCACGAGCTACTGTATTGTTTGCACCTATTTGAACATTATTTCCAATTATTACACGTCCAAGGTTTGGAAACTCTATTGGCACTCCCTTTTCATCCCTATGAAAACCAAAGCCTCCATGGCCTATCGAAGTACCTGATTTAATCACACAATTATCTCCAATTTGTGTTCCACTATTTAACGTAACAAAACTTTCAATTAGCGAGTTTTTTCCTATTTGAACACCTTTATGAATATAGGAATATTTACTTATTTTTGCAGATTTTTCTATAAGGTGTTTGTATTGGTTATTTATACCTACCTCAGCAATAATTAAGTTAGCAACTCTAATAAAGTCTAACTTTGGGTCGAGAGATACTAGTACCCTGTTCTTATCATGAATCATTTCTTTTTTAGCAATTACAAAGCCCTTCGGTACAATATCAGTTTGCTTTGATACAAAGCATAGGCTATTCTCATCTGATTTATGAGGTGTCGAAATTGAGGTTATCAAAAGCTGATCGTTGTTTTTGATAAGCTTACAATTACTTTTATCCAAAATAAAGGGGCTTAAGAGTTCAAATTTCAATTTAGTTCCAAGCTTTTTATTATACTTTGCATTTTTTGAAATAGGTAAACAATTGGTTTAGCTTATAAATAAATATGATCTTGTAATTTCTAAAAGAGTTTTCATTAAATGGTATCAAATTAAAAAAAAAGGTATACCGATTTTTTTAAATGACTAGAACCACAAATTTAAAATCATTTCTTCGATACTTTTTCTTTTTTAGTCGCAAAAAAAGGTAGACTACTAGGCCAATTTTTGCAAGTAAAGCCAAGATAAATCGCCAGTTGTGATGCCAAATTATTGTAGCCTTTTCAAATACTAATGGTTGACAAGTATTTAATATGATCTCGATAACGCTCGGTTATAATTGGAGTTTGAGAGAAATAGAAGTAAATAAAAAAAACAAAAAAAGGTGAACCCCAGTCTTTCAGCCACAAGCCCAAGCTTTAACGTTTCAGGATATACCATAACGTGTTGTTAAAAGCGTTTTTTTTACGACTTTTACCCCTTTTTCCGTTATACTCAATTTCACCTCTGTTCACATATTTTGTAGGTCAATTTGTGAAGTTAAAGTTTTTACAAGAGACCAGATTTGACGTTAAACATATTTTCGAAAACGGTTTCTGGATTGCGATTAACTCCCTTGAGACGCTTCAGATGTAAAAAAACAAAACCAAACCAAAAATGTGTACAGAAGTCCAATGATTAAAAATACATTTAGTGAGGCTCTCAACCCGTCACCACCGTAAAAGAACATCAACACTGGAAATAATAATATCTGTAATACTCTAAATATTGTTAAATAACGTTCTTTTCTCCTAGTTAAAAGAAATGTATCGGGAAAGACAGAAAACGCTATTGAAAACATTACAAGCCATGACAATATGCCTAAATCTAAGATGCGATTTGTTATCTCTTTATTTGATAGCCACAACTCGATAAATCGGTCGTAAAAATTGAAACTAAAAATTATCAAAATAAAACACATGATTAATGACAAGAGAATTGTGATTAACTTAAATGTTTTCACTGGCCACAGGTTTCTATTCATATAGGGATAAGTAACATTAGTGATAGGATAAAATACTTGAACTATAGAATAGGCTAGATACGTTACTAAGATGTATATATTGAAATCAGATGCGTTGAGGTGATTTGAAACAACAAATTTTTCAAATACACCAAAAAAGGTTGTTAATAAAGTGACTAGTGATATGCCAACAAACGACTTTAATTTTAATACCCCGCCTAATTTTTTTATACTTATAAACGTAATTTTGTAATATAAAACTTGGTTGGCTATTACACCTATTACCAAGAAGGTTAGAAAGATTGCTAAATATTCAAGTGTATATTGTAGTGGTGAAATTAATAATAAAATTGCAAAGACATTTGTGCAGATTTTTATACTCGATTGCCGAATTAATAATAAAGAGCCAGAGTATATGTTCAACAAAAAGCCAACGGTGAATTTTGCAATTGCCAGGAATAAAACTGTTTCAAAATACTGATTCTCGAAAACCTGAAGCAAAGCAGTTCCAAATAATGGGTAGTTCACAGTCTTAGAGATCATACAGGCTATAACCACCAAAAATATAATCAACGTAATGTAAATATAGCTAGTTAAAAGGAGTGCAGACGAATTGTGTTTGCTCTTTTGTGCAGATAATTCTCTAATTACATGGGCTGATAATCCCAATTCAAAAAAACCAAGTGTTACTGTTATTATTATAAAAAATGAGTTCAGTGATATTCCTAAACCATTATCAAAGTTCACAAGGAACCGTGACAAAACCAACACAAAAAGAATATTAGTAATATATGCACAGTACGATAAAAAAAGCTCTAATTTTAATTTTAAACTAGACAAAAGGACCCAGACGACCAAAAGGAACCATTAAACTCTTTTTTAACAATTGCTTGAAGCGCAGATTTGAGCTGTGTCTTCCGCGCTTCATAACTGTGAGTTGATAGAAGTAGCTCGGAAGCATTGACCTTAATTTTACTAAAACTGGAATAGTCACGACTAATTTCTTGTACCATCTCTACCAAGTCATTTTCGTCTACACTGAAACAATTTTCTCCCGATTTGTATCCTAAATTGTGAAAATTTAGGAACGGTTTGCACAGTAGGATAGATCCCGCGGCTGGTATTTCTAAATATTTTCTTAATGGATATCCTAAAGCTGAACCACAAGTGAACGAAGCTTTGGAACGCTCTAATATTTTAACAAAACTTGCATTATAGCTACTTTGAAATTTGGCTGGAAACCATTGCATCAATTTTGAAATTAATTTTCTCTTAAGTTCTCCAGTTACACAATTAATACCTGCTGCTTTAAGCGCTTTAATAGCTTCTAATCTATAATAGTATTTTACACCCAATATACTTACGTCTATATCCCTCTCCCGGTTATCCAGTTTGACCTCATCAGGTGTTATAAAATGAGGGAGTGAGATTACTCTATCGTTATTCTCGATGACGTATGAATACCAATTATCAGTCATAGCATTGAAATGAGTTTCTTTAAGTGTATCAACTAGCAATTCTTTTGGCCGCCAAAAGTCACGATCTCTACTTATTACATATGCTGAATTTTTAATTAGTTTTTCTGTAAGCTTTGATGGAGCATGATAGTGATCAAAATTACAATACACTATCACTGGACATTTTATGTCAGGTAAAATCGAGTCAAATAGTTTTGCGAATTTTTTGAGAGTTTCAGCTGTAAAGTTATAATAGCTTCGATCTAAATTAAATCCAAAGAATTCGTAGCCAAATGTATCCATATCACAAACCACCAAATCTGCTTCAACGAAATCAAACTTTTTCCTAAATTCAGTCATATTTTCAAAAGTTTTTGCATGACAATACCCAGGCCCAATAAACGTAGTTATGCCAGATTCTGCTACTATTCTAGGATATAACTGGTAGCTTTTATTAAAATATCTGCGATTTAGCCCAAAATAACAAATTTTCATTTTTTACCTTTCTTCAACAAATCTTAACTCTTTACAAATAAAACCTTAGCTTTAATTAGATAGATAAATAAAATGATTTCTTTATTATCTAAAATTTTTGTAATCTGATTTTAAGCCAATATTCCATCTATATCCCATATATTTAGCTCGGCCATATAGTTCCTTAATAATACTTTTAGTTAAACTAAGAAAAGGTTTTTTCCCAAATAAAGCAGGCACTGCAAACATTTGTAATCGACCCAAACTTGATCGTGTACCTTCGCCGCCTATCTGGGTAATTTCATGTGGGGTGTTCCCAGAAAAAAGAAGTAAGTCACCCGGTTGCATTTGGGAATCTATATCAATTTTTCGCCCATCCTGATAAATAAAAAGACCTCCTGTTTTATAATCTAACCCTTTGTGAGTTAGCGGAAGGTTATAGTGTATTGGCAAAAAATTATTTGGATCCACGTGAACTGCCATTGCTCCGCTTCCAGCGGGATAATGTGTAAAAGCGAGATAAATAGCTTCTTTATTTGGAGAAAAACTTAATCCAACATAGGGATCGAAACCAGTAATTAAATTACGTCCAAAATGCAAAAGTAGTGATAAATCATAACTTTTTTTATGCGTAGGTGGATTCCAATAAAAATCAAAATAACGGACATATTTTCCAAAAAAATTATACTGAAAATTATCCCTACCATAAAACAGGAATTGATTTTTTGACTTTTTTGTTTCTGGGTTCAGCCAATATTTTCTAAGTTCTTCAATTATTTCCTTTGAGACAACATCTTTTATTATTACATACCCACTCTCATCAAGTCTCTGCTTTACATCATTATGAAAGAAATACCGTACGCTAACACTAGACGTTATGTCCTCTTCAATATCAAACCTTTTACAAAAGTTATCAAGATCTTGCTTGCTTGGATTTTTAACACTCATTATTAAATACTTCTTGTTAATATTTTACTATATGTACTCAACACTCACATATTCTTCGGCAAAAAACAAATTCGTTACAACCTAAACTTCCACCAACGGTTCTTAACTCTGTAAGAATAAAACCTTTTGATTTATAGAAATTAAAAATCTCTTTTGGAGTCGCTACTTCAAATGGATAGCCACCAAGCCAATCCAGCAAATCGTACCAAACGTGCATTCCTCTCTCCTTGTTTCTATTCTTAAAATACCTCAGTGTGATTGATGGTATGGTTGGGTACAATAAGTGGAGAACAATCCAAAATGGTCGTATTGGTGGAAATTTATTGTAAGAGCGTTTAACAAAGGCCCAATATCTGCTTAAAAATCGCTGTTGGTTATAAAGCGCAATAAATAACGAACCATTTGGCCGTACTAATTGCCCAACTTTATCTAATGCTTTCCACATTTGACCAGTGTGATGAAGAACACCCCAGCTATATACATAATCATATTGCCCAAGTGTTCCCAAGAAATCGTCGTCCAAAACAGAGCCTTGTACTATCGTCCAAGAGGTATCGGCCTCGTAAAACCTACTTTTTAACTCTGAAGTGCACCAAACAGCCAAATCATCAAAATCAAAAGAAAAAACCTTTGCCCCCAAATTCTTAGCAGCTAATGAAAATAGACCACTACCACTACCAATATCTAGAAACGATTTTCCCTCTAAGCTTTCTACGTCAAGCATCGTTTTAAGAGAAAGTTCAGCTTTTTTAATACGTTCTTCATTTATAGTTGTTAAAAATATTTTCCAATTCTTACCAAATTTAAATCGTTTTCCTGTACTTACCTCTTTGTGAAACTGGTCTACACTCATTTCTTATTTATTCTCACCCAACTAACCCTTTACTATCCCCAGGTTAAAAAAGTACCTGCATGATCTCTTAGTCCTTTCAGAGAGTCTAGACCTTTTCTTTCAGCTTGAAAATTTTTACAGAACTTCTTCCATTTCATTATAAAACTCAAAAAAGATATTATATGTCACCTAATTCTACGCAAGTATTCGCGGATGACAAAACTTCTTTTAAGTAATTTCGGGTTCCTATCCTACTATTTTTATATTTGTCTAAAACTTCAGCACTTAACTTAGTATGGGATATACCAATATGTTCCTTTTTCAGCTGGCGATACTCGCTGCCATCTGACGAGTTGAGGAACACATGCATCGGATGAAAATTGAACACTGTTAGATCACCAAAAAACAGCTCTGGGTATTTGTCTTCCTCAAATGCAAACAATTGCCAATAGTCTTCCCAATTATAAAGTAGACGATCAAAAGAAACACCATCAAAATCCCACTTAACTTTATGCGCAAAAGGGGAACGATGCATAAATAATGATACGTCTAAAAGTAATTGAGGGAAGTTAAAAAATATTTCATGTAAAAGAGGCGAAGATTGCACTAAAGAGTGCGTCCTCATACACCAAGCATCAGGCGCGTAAGTCAAACATTCCGCGACAATGGCCTTAATATTTGAACCTTGAGAGCTTCCAGGAAGAAAATTAGGGTGTATTCCTAAGTTATGCCCTCTTGAGATAATTTCAGCATTAACGGGAGTGTTATGGGTAGCAAAAAAAGTAACTTTGCGATTTGCTTTTTCAACAAGCTCAAGACATTCCAAAATTGCACAATCAGGGGCCCAATCAATATCAAAAGTTATAGCATATTTTTTAGACAATATAATTCTCTCAAGCTTTTTAAAAATGCAATTATGTGCCTGCTAATTCCTAGCCTTTGGACTTCTATAAAATAAAAACAGTCAGGCGTGGTCTAACTTCAGCAAAGTTTAATAAAAAATATTGGGCAAATCAACGCACGATTTGAATACTAAAAGATTTGCTCAAAGTATTCTTCTAGGCTCAAAAGAGACCATATCAAAAGCCTACGATTTTTTTTTCCACACAAATGCTCATCGACTAAATTTTTGACTGCATTATAATCTAGAAAGCTGTAGATACCCGCATTACCGTCGATTAGTTTACGCCTTACGAAGTCAATGCTTTCGCCTTTAAACCAAATAGGATCTGGGGAAGAAAACCCTTGCTTTGGGGCATTGGTAATTTCGATTGGCATTAAATCTGACATTGCACTTCTTAAAATTTTTTTCCCATCCGAAGTTTTTTGAAAATATTTATCTTTTTTTCTACCCGCTTCGTTTTCATCTATTCTTATAACTTCTGCTAGATTGTTTAATTTAAGAGATACCGGGCATTCCATAGCAAAATCTACCAAATCGTTATCCATAAACGGCACTCGCGTTTCCAGTCCGTGCGCCATCGATAATTTATCTTCAATAATAAAAAGTCCGTGCAAAAATGTTTTTGCTTCAAAATAAAAAGAAAGGTTAATGTAATCTTCAGGTCTACTAATTGATTTATTCTGCTCAGGAAAAACTGAACGAAAAATTGCCATAGGATCCACATTTTTAATTTCATTTTTTAAGGGTAAAAATATAGTTTGCCGTTCATTTTTATTTGTTAGTCTTTGCCAGAAATTATAATATCTCTCTATATATTGATCAAAATTGCTGTTTGAAACTGCTCGGTAATAACGCCATGGGTAGCCGCCAAATAATTCATCACCGCCAGCACCCGACATGACCACTTTGACAAAATTTGAAGCTAATTTTGCTGCGTAAAAGTTTGGATAACTTTGCCCTACTCGTGGCTCTTCTAAATGATAAGTTAATTGCGGCAAGCACCTCTCCATGTCTCCTGCTTTTAAAACGATCTCATAATGCTCTGTCTTGAATTTTGCCGACATCGCCTCAGCCTGCGAACGCTCGTCATATGCAAGTTCCAGCCCTGATGCAGAGCTCAAATCAAAGCCACAAGTAAAGGTGCTTAAATTAGGGATGGATTGCGATGCTATCGCACTGATAGATCCAGAATCCATTCCACCGGAAAGATAACTACCTAGCGCGACATCGCTAAATAGTTGACGGTTAACGGCCTGAAAAACTAATCGACGAAGTTCCTCTTTATACTCTCGATTGTCAATTTTACCACTGGGTTCTTTAAATTCATAATCCCAGTATTTGGTAAGCTTCAGTTCAGCATTTAATCCATCTCCTAGGTAAATTTTAGCAAAATGACCTGCTGGAATTAAGGATATTCCTTTTAGAAGGGTACGGTTTGTAAAAATATTTTGGAATGTTAAATATTCGTACAAAGTTTCATAATCTAGTGATTTTTTAAAATCAGGCTGAGCTAATATTGCTTTTTGTTCTGAACCAAAAGAAATTATGCCACTCTGACTGGCTACATACAGTGGCTTTATACCATATCGATCTCTTCCAAGTGTTAAACATCTTTCTTTTTTGTCCCATAAAGCGAAGGCAAACATGCCATTGAAACGGCTAATTGCATTAATACCCCATTTTTCTATTGCCGTAACGACTACTTCAGTATCCGTAGCAGACTTAAATTTATAGCCTGAATCTTGTAAATCTTTCTTTAGCTCGCAGAAATTATAAACCTCTCCATTATAACTTATTACATATCTACCTGAAGCAGAGTGCATTGGCTGTTTACCTTTATCAGATAAATCTATAACTGATAATCTTCTGTGCCCCAGTCCGATCTCATGCTCAATCCATTGACCTGCACCATCAGGCCCTCGATGATTAAGAGCATCACTCATTCTCTTCAAAATATGTGAAGAGACAGAATTACCATTCAAATTCAAGATTCCCGTTATCCCACACATATTATTGGTCTCACTTTATTTTGGGTATTGTACTCTGAACGGTAGAAATAACCAGCTCCTGCTCGTCTAAAGTCATCCCATGAAAAAGTGGAAATGAAATTGAACAGTGATTTGCCCTGTAAGCATTAGGAAAATCTTCTGGTCTAAGATCATACTTTTGTGAGTAATATGTAAGCATATGCACAGCGTGCGTTGCAGGTCTTGTGGAAACGCCTTTGCTCTGCAATATTTCCATCCAGCTATTCCTTTTAGAATTTATTTCATCAACATTACCAGACAAATTCAATAAACAGGGATAACTTTGGTAACCATGTCCATACCTATCGTGAACAAACGGAGTTTGAAGTTGCTCGATTTCAGAAAAAGCAGCGTCAAACATTCTAGCTATACCTCGGCGTTCAAAAATAATATCTTTTGCTCGATCCATTTGAGCCGATCCCAGTGCGCCCTGAATATCAGTCATTCGCTGATTGTACCCAGCGTATATGTGATCAGCCAAAAGATATGGCCGAGGACCCAAATGACGTTGTAAATCTGAAACCATAGCACCATGATCTCGCAACTGTTGAATTTTTGTGGCGAGCGAGGTGTCTGAAGTGGTTACCATACCTCCTTCGCCAGTGGTAATAGCCTTCCTAGGGTGAAAGCTGAATACACCAGCGGAACCAAAGTGACCGACATGCTTTCCATCATAGGTAGCTCCAAACCCGCATGCGGCATCTTCAATGAGCCATAAATTGTGTTTTTTCACAATTTTCATTATTGGGTTTATATCTGCTGAAAGACCAAATAAATGTACAGGCATTATACCAACAGTCTTCGATGATAACTTTGATTCAATTTTTTCGACATCGATATTAAAAGTTTTAAGGTTAATGTCGCAGAAAATAGGTGTCGCTCCATGATGCTCAATTACGTTCGCAGTAGATATCCAAGTAAACGCTGGTATTATAACTTCATCACCTGGTCCAAGGCCTAAAGCTGCTAAAGCTAAATGCATACCAGCCGTGCAAGAAGTAACAGCAAGTGAATGCTTGGACAAAGTAAATTCAGACCATTTTTTTTCAAAAGCCTCAACCTTTGGTCCTTGCACTAACCAGCCGCTACCCAAAGGCTCAAGAACGCTATTAATCTCGCTATCCGTAAGCGATGTCCGTGTTATTGGAATTGGTTGAAACAGGTCTGCCATATTAATTTATTTCACTGAACGCTTGCGCGCCTCTACTTCACTTTCATGAGAGGCCCGCCAATCGATTAAACGTTTCAACCCTTCTTCTAAATCAATATTAGCCGTAAAGCCAATTTCTTTTTTGGCTTTTTTTGGGCAGCCAATCCTATTCTTTACAAGAGTTGCCTGACTACGCGGAACGTATTGGATCTCTTTGTTAAAACCAGTCAAATTCAAAAGTTTTTCCGCTAACTCCTTTAGGGTAGTACGATGCCCTGTCCCAACATTGTAAAATTTATCAGTTACGTTTGATGACATGCCACACACGTTTGCCTTTGCACAATCTTCCACTGCGACAAAGTCAAAAGCCTCCGAGCCGTCTCCCATGATTATCGGGGCCTCACCTCGGTCAATAGCATCTAGCATTTTCATAATAACTGCGATATAAGCGCCGTGATAATCTTGACGAGGCCCATAAACATTCATGTATCTTAGACCCACATAGTCCAAGCCATACCGATAATGGAAAGAACGCATCATTGCTTCCCCAGCAATCTTAGTCGCACCATAGAAATTTTTGTTATTATATGGGTGATCTTCTTTCATTGGTTCAGTAATAGCATCTCCATACACTGATGCAGAAGAGGACCATACTAAGCGCTCTATTTTGTTCGCCACACAAGCTTCCATCACGTTAAATGTACCTATCACATTGGTATTAAATGCAGATCGAGGGAATTCATGACATTGCAATAACCACAAGGCAGCAAAATGAAAAACCCCGTCAATTGCATTGTCTTTCATTGCTGCATTTAAGATATCCGTCTGAAGAATATCACCACCAACATCATATACAGAGCATCTAGGATCTGTCAGCGCACTCGCTAAATTCTCTTCCCTACCACGCGTGAAATTATCATAAATTAACACTTTCCCCACGTCTTCATTCAACAACTGATCTACAGTGTGCGAACCTATCAGCCCAGCACCTCCTACCACCATAAATCGTTTTCCTCTAAGATCCATATTTTACTCCTAAAACATATTTGCAAGTGAGCCTGTGATGGCTTTTATTATTTTATCCTGTTGATTGTGTATTAACGTACCAAAGACCGGCAAGCTCAATACCTCACTTGCAGCAATTTCACTGTTTGGAACACGCGCAGACCTTGCGACAGCTGGTTGAGAGGAAAGAGGCATTGGATAGTGAACCATTGAAGGAATACCCTGTGCCTTCAGTTTGTCTTGAATACGTGATCTATTTTTTATACGTACTGTGTATTGTGCCCATGCCGACGAATATCGCTCAATGGAAGCTGGTGTTTTAATTTTAGCAAATTTTGAAAACGCTTCATTGTATCGGACAGCAATTTGCTCTCGCTCAGAAATTTCGTCGTCAAGTATATCGATTTTAGCTAACAAGACAGCAGCCTGGATTGTATCCAACCTAGAATTCATCCCAATACAGGTATGATAGTATTTTTTTTCTTGTCCATGGCGAGCTATTTTTTTTATTGATTTTGCTAGTTCAGAATTTGAGGTAAAAATAGCCCCACCATCTCCATAGCAACCCAAAGGTTTAGTTGGAAAAAAACTTGTGCAACCAATTAAGCTTAAATTGCATGACTTACGCCCCTTGTAAGATGCGCCAAAGCTTTGAGCTCCATCCTCAATCACAGGGATTGAATATTTTTTAGCAACCTTATTAATTGCATCGAAATCAGCAGGGAATCCATAGAGCGATACTGGAATTATAGCCTTAGTCTTTGATGTAATGACACTTTCGAGCTTTACTGGATCTAAATTATAGGTTACTGAGTCTATATCAACATATACAGGTTCAGCGCCTAGAATGGCCACAGCTTCAGCGGTCGCAATATATGAAAATGATGGGGTTATAACTTCATCACCTGGACCAACCCCTAAGGCCATCAGAGCAATCTGCAATGCGTCTGTCCCATTTGCAACAGTGATGCAATGTGACGCTTTGGTGTAATCCTCCAAACGCTCTTCTAACTCTGCCACTTCTGGCCCTAAAATATACTTTCCGTGCGCCAAAACAGCAGAAATTCTTGTTTTAATCTTTATTTTAATTCGATCTTGTTGTGCAGCTAAATCAATGAACGGAAGCATCGTCATTCAACCTTTCGGGTCACTTTTGACCCAGTGAGTTTATAAATTTCACCGGTATACTCGCAGATCGCTGTCGCACTTCCAGTTAATGGAAGTTTTAATCTTTTACCATGAGCACTCATCCAACCAATTTGCTCTCCAGGATTGCCAACGATCAATGCAAAATCCGGCACACTTTCTCTTACAACTGACCCAGCGCCCAAAAAAGCAAATTTCCCTACTTCAATACCACAAATCACGGTACAGTTCGCTCCTATTGTAGCACCTTGTTTTACTAAAGTATCGCGGTATTCTGTTTTTCTATCAATGAAAGCTCTTGGATTATAAACATTTGTAAAAACTACTGAAGGCCCACAAAAAACGTCATGTTCAATTGTTATGTTGTCATAAATGCTTACGTTATTTTGAATTTTGCAGTTATTTCCAATCCTAACCTTGTTTCCTACAAAAACATTTTGGCCGAGAGATACACTTTTACCAATATGGGCTCCAGAACAGACATGTGAAAAATGCCAAACTCTAGATCCTTCACCGATAATAGCTCCACGATCAATTATTGCACTTTCATGGATCATCTAAAACCACCTCATTTCCCAAGTAGTAGTGGATGGGTATCACTCAATTTCTGAGTCGCCTGAGAACGAATGGCGACAACGGTCTCGATTGAAACACGATTTTCAATTAAACCAAATCCACGACCGTTTAAAATTTCTTCATAACTTACTCTATGCAAATCAGTGAAGTTGTTTGAAAACTCAACTTCTGAACCATTGATCAATAGTGATCGGTAGGTTCGAGCGCCAGTTTCGCGTATTTTTTTTGGTATGTCAAAATACTCTGTAGAAAGGAACCACCTAACTCTTGCATTTTGATATTCAAGATAACCAGAAGCTTTAGTCGTTTCCCTAAGTGCAACTTTATTTTCCTGTAGGTCTCCAAAGACAAAATGTAACATATCAAAAAAATGAATCCCAATGTTTGTGGCAATCCCACCTGATTTACTTTCATCTCCTTTCCAGCTTTGTAAGTACCATTTCCCTCTTGAAGTTATATATGTAAGGTCGATATCAAATTTTTCCTTCAAAGGCGATTTTTCAACGGTTTTTTTTAAAGCAATTATTGATGGGTGCAATCTTAGTTGTAAGATTGTATTAACTTTCTTTCCAGTTTCTTTCTCATAATCAACCAATGCATCGATATTCCAGGGATTCAATACGAGTGGTTTCTCACATATAGCGTCGGCACCAGATCGAAGCGCGAACCTTATATGGCTATCATGAAGATAATTTGGTGAACATATGGAGAAAAAATTTATTCCTTTTGCTTCACGCCTATGTTTATCAATGAACCTATCAAACCTCTCAAATTCTGTAAAAAAATTCGCCTCCGGAAAGTAACTATCGATAATCCCAACTGAATCATTGGGATCATAGGCTGCTACAAGTCCATTGTCAGTGGCTTTGATTGCAGCCATATGGCGAGGTGCTATGTAGCCTGCGGCACCAATTAATGCAAAATTCAACATTTTATATTTAAGCTTTGACATTTGAGAAATAACCAAACCCACAGTTTCTTCCGAGATATACCATCCTCAGTTGGAAAAACCGGTATTATATTTTTAAGCATACCATCACTCATTTCTTCCACAGATCTTAAAGCTTTTTTCATGATACCATATTGTATAAACGATGTAATTTGCTATTTGGGATCCTTTTTGTAGTTCATAAACCATGTTGGATAAATTGACACTCACGATACCACACATTTTTAATGGATATAGCAAAAAGTAGTAGCGGAACCAAAGCCAAGTCCTCTGTTTGCGTCGGTTATCAGAACATATTTCAAACTTTACCTCTCTCATTTATGATTAAACTGTGATAGGTTTTTGTAAATGCAATTTGCCGTAATCACAAGGAATATGGAGAAGATGTCAAAAAATTCGACCAACTTGAATAAAATGGATCGAACACACGCCTCTTCACACAGTGAGCGCATAGTTTACAAGGGCTTTTTTTCAGTCAAGGAACATGATCTCTCATATCGGAAGTTTAATTATGAGCAAAGTGAAGTTGTAAGAAGAAGTGCACTAATTTCATCCGATGCAGCCATTGTTTTGCCTTATGATCCCGTTAACGACCGAGTATTATTAATTGAACAATTTCGGACTGGTCCTTACGTTAAAGGTGATGAACGACCCTGGGTTTTAGAACCAATAGCTGGTCTAATTGACCCAGGAGAATCTCCTGAGCAAGCTGGGTTTAGAGAAGCGCGAGAAGAAGCACAATTAGAAATAGAGACACTATTATTGGTAGCTCGAAGTTACCCATCGCCTGGCATATCAACTGAATTTTTTCATCAATATGTTGGAATTGTTTCATTGCCTGAAAGCACAAATTTAGTCTCTGGCCTAGCAAGCGAGTCTGAAGATATAAGAAGTCACATTTTTTCCTATAAAGAATTTACAAAAATGATATCTAAAGGCAAAATCAATGTTGGGCCAGCAATTTTAATTGGGCTTTGGTTATCTAAAAATCGTAAAAAAATAATAAAAAAATACTCCAGTTAATAAAATTATCAGATACGCTATCTGTCAAGTCACTCCTATTTTTCTAAAAAATTTTTTAGAAACCAGGGGTTGTTCTTTCAAGGACGCAATATGGCTTTAGCGATTTTTATGGCAGGCGATTTAAATTATATGTTGCAAAAAATAACTACGTATAAACCAACAAACTTTTTTACACCTAAAACAGTATAGTTAACCCAGCATCAATTACGAGTGTGTGACCAATAATATAAGAAGAGGCACTAGAGGCTAGAAAAACAGCTGCTCCCGCAATCTCTTCTGGTTGCCCCCATCTTTTGAGGGGATTCGATTTTCAACAAATATCTTTACCTCTTCATTTTCAATGTAGGCCGCTTTTGCATTTTATGCAAAATAACCAGGCGCTATGGCATTACACCGAACTGTTGGTGCAAGTTCAACAGCTAATGATCTTGTCAAAGGCTTCCAAACCTCCTTTTGTCGCGGTATATGCTACATCACCTGGTCTTGCTCTTGGGCCGGCAATAGATGTAATATTACGCAATGAGCCATTTATATATTTGCCCTTTAACCGAATAGCAAAACTTCGAGAAATTACATAAATAGAGCTTAAGTTTGCTTCCAATATTTCCGAAAAAGACGCAGGAGAAATTTTGTTTAATGGCTTACGAAGTCTTATTGCTGCGTTATTTACCAGAGTGTCAATTGGTATTTTAGTGGATCCTAAAAATTTTTCTACAGCTTCAACGTCCTTAGCATCAAAAAAAGATGACTTTGCATTGTATCCCAAATCAATTAAGATTTTACAACGAGTATCCAACATCTTTTTATCACGACCATTTATATAGACTGTTGCTCCTGCCTCGGCCATTCCCCTTGCTATTGGCTAGCCAATGCCTCGCGTCGAGCCTGTTATTAAAGCTGTCCGTTCATTTAGCTGAAACTTCAATATACCTTTATTGGAACTATTCATTTTTTAATCACACTTGCTAAAATAAAACCAGAAGCGAAACCGCCTAAATGACCCTGCCATCCTATTTGAAAAGGAATAATCGCTGGATATAGAAAAATGAGAACAATGTGTAATATTACTAAGCCAAAAATAAGATTTAAAAATGGTATGATTGTTAAATTATGGCTAATTCGATAAATCAATTCTTTACCTTTTATAAAACCGAAAAAACCAAACACACCCCCACTAGCACCCACCATCGGCACTGAACTTCCTGAAGAAAGCGATTGATAAGCAATTGCTCCTGCAATTGACGTTGAAATGAAAATCAATATCAAATTAGTTGAGCCTAATTTTTCCTCTATTTGCTTCCCTAAGGAAAAAAAAATAGCGACGTTAATTATCATGTGAAAAAAGTTTCCATGTAAGAAAGAGTAAGAAAAAAACATAATTAAATTCTGCCCGAAGAAAAGCTCTTGATAAGGCATGCTGAATTCAAAAGGAAAAAAAGCGAGAAATAGAAAGGCCGCACTTCGCCATTCCACACCGAACACTTGTAGTAGCAATTCGATCCCGACAATCACTCCACCTAAAATAAGTACTCCAGGTGGTACATTATTAAAAAAAGGTTCTCGCTTATTTTGGCTAGGAGTTTTTTGCATTTCTTATCAAATATTTTTTTCATTATATACAATTTCAATCAAGGAGAAATTTAGAACAGTGTTAGTTTACAAAAATGTATTTACTATTTAAGCTAAGCCATGGACGTTGAACATCTAACTTTTTCCTCAGGACCTCAAAAGGTTGCACCCTTCAGCCACGCTGTTCGTGCTGGAGAGTATTTATTTATTACAGGACAAATGCCAACACTGAAAGATGATAACACTAAACTTGTTGACGGAGGAATAGAAGACCAAACTCATCAGGTTATGAAAAATCTATTGGAGGTTTTAAATGCTGCAGGTTCCTCACTAGAAAAAGTTATTTTTGCACGAGTATATTTAGTTAACTTTGGTGATTTTGATAGAATGAATAGCGTTTATGCATCATATTTCGCAAAAGATAAGCTTCCCGCACGCACCTGTATTGGAGTAACGGGCTTAGCTGTAGGCGCTTCTGTAGAAATCGATTTTATAGCAGCATGTTAATATCGAATTAGATCTAAAAACATTTTCTTGTGACTATAAACTCAAAAAGGTGACGGATGACAAAAAAAAAAGTTGAAATGTTTTGGGATATTGGAAGTACGAACGCATACTTCGCCCTTCACTTAATCAAGCCAATTTTAAAAAGAACAAATAGTAACCTAACTCTGCACCCATATAATTTGGGGTTTGCGTTCCGGTCCAGAAACTACGTGCTAATGGAAGAGCCTGCAATAAAGATTGAAAACCGAAAGGCTGATCTAGCAAGGTGGGCAAAAAAATATAACCTAAAATTCAAGTTTCCAAGTGAATTTCCTATAAAGACTAGTCGTACACTCAGAGGCGCATTAGCAATGCGGGAATTCAAACTAGAGATCCCATTTATAGAAGCTATTTTCTGTGAATATTGGGAAAATAATAACTCTGCTATTCAAAACTACGAGGGAATGACGCCGATTGTGAAAAAGCTAGGTGTCAGCCCAAAGGAATTTGAGAAACTATGCGAGAGCGATAAAATTCGTCAATCTTTAATAGATAGCACCAATAACGGGATTAAAAGAGGTGTGTTTGGAGTGCCTAGTATATTTGTTGGCAGTGAAATGTTTTGGGGGAAGGATAGGATGGAATTTGTTGAGGATGAATTAATCAAAAATTGATATCCCGACTACAATATTCTTAATTTTCTTATTTATTTAGCTGCTAAAGTAGCTATATGACCTATGTGGATATCTCCACAGTCAATAATTTCAAAAGGCAATTGATGATTTTCAAAGACTAAGAATAAATCAGTGCCGCCTAAAACAACCGCCTCTGCCCCTCGATCTATGAGCTTTTTACTGGCGAAAATTAGTGTTTCAGAAATTTGTTTATTTACTTTTCCCTCGGTTGCTAGCGCAACATAACTATTGT
This sequence comes from uncultured Alphaproteobacteria bacterium, assembly GCA_902584635.1. GTDB lineage: Bacteria > Pseudomonadota > Alphaproteobacteria > Rhodobacterales > Rhodobacteraceae > CACIJG01. The sequence goes on along the minus strand of CACIAQ010000004.1, from coordinate 48,695 downwards.
GAACATCATCAAATTGCCCTGCTTCGGGTATCAACCAGTTTATCTCATCTGTTAAATTATAAATTTTAGTATTCATAGCTTTATTGGTTCCAATTAATCCAATGGTTTTTCCCTTGTATTTATCCATGTAAGCTCTCAATGGTGTCATAACATTCTGCACAGGCAAGGGGCTTTTTTTCATAAACTCATTTAAGCAGAAACTACCTCCAATTGAGGGAAGCACCACAAAGTCCGCACCGGCTTTTTGCAGTCTGTTTGTTAATTTTGCAAAGATACTCGCTTGGTTTTCTTTTTTGTCTTGAGAAAAATTATTTAAAAATTGAGGCATATCACAATTAACTACTGTCAACTCAAGGGGAAACTTTTTGGCTAAAGCTATCTCAAATAGACGCTGGTAGTAGAGAAATGTGACTGCCGGACCAATTCCGCCTATTAAACCTACATGCATATTTAACCAGTTCTTTGGATTAAATTAATCAAAACCTATAGCCTCGTTTTCTTTAATTACTTCTGGAGAAAACGCCTTTCTAGAAAAAACCTCTTTAACCATGGGTTGGAAATATTCTAATGTCTTCGAGGGATAATCAGGGTCAAATGATTTTTGATCCCATCTTTCACAGAACTTTGAACACATATCAAAACATGGATGGCCTTGGAACCTATCTCTTGCATCTTTATCCCATCCATAATGATGGGCATAATAGATCATTTGGAATATGCCATGATGCGCCACTACCCAAGTAACTTCCCAACGAACAAAGGGTCTTATTACTTCAGCAGAAAATTTATCGTGATTTTGTGGAGCAAGACCATCTCCAATATCGTGCAATAATGCACCTACAATCCAATCAATATCTACGCCATCTGCCTCCGCCCTTGTTGCAGACTGCAAACCATGATCAAGACGCGTAATTCGATACCCTTCCAGCGTTGCTTCTCCTTGCCTCTTAAGTTCATCGATTATCCGGCTAGCTGTCAGATTTAGATACGGTTTTTCTAATTTTTTTAAAAGCTGGTAGTCCTCATAATTACCGTCTTTCATTTGGGTGAAGCTTACTCTATCAGTTTCTCTAGTCATTACGACTCTTGCAAAGCATTTCTCAATTACCTTTTAACTTTGAAACAAAATGCGATACTGCTTTACCTATTTCATCGGGTGAGTCTTCCTGAATAAAATGTGTGCCCTTAACCGTAACCTCTTCTTGATTTGGCCATGAGCGACAAAACTCCCTTTGCTTACCAATAAGTATGGCACCAGGATCCGCGTTTATGAATAGCTTTGGTAAACCGCTCGAAACCAGCCATTCGCTGTAATTTTGCACTACTTCAACTACCTCTTTTGGTTCTCCCTGAATCGGTATTTGTCGTGGCCAAGATAAAGTAGGCCTTCGGTCTTCGCCTGAATTTAAAAAAGGACGCCTATACTCATCCATTTCAACATCCGTCAACTCGCGCATAATTGAAGAAGGTAGAACTCTTTCAATAAAAATATTTTTTTCTAGTACCATACTTTCGCCAGCATCAGATCGAAAACCTTGAAAGATCCTAGATGACTTTTCTGGCCACTCATCCCAAGACACCGGTCTTACAATTCCTTCCATATAGGCAATGCCTTGGACTCTATCCTGATTTTGACAGCACCAATCAAATCCAAGTACTGACCCCCAGTCATGAATTACAAATATTACATTTTTTCCCAAATTTAATTTTTCTAGTAATTCAAATAGAAAGTCGCGCTGTTCAAAATAACTGTAACTATTAGGGCCAGAATTTGTGAGTTTCTCAGAGTCGCCCATACCTATTAAATCGCAAGCAATTAAACGTCCTTGCCCTTCAAGATGAGGCATTACGTTTCTCCAAAGATAAGAAGACGTGGGGTTGCCGTGCTGAAAGACTATTGCATCACCTTCTCCTTCATCGATGTAGGACATTGTCTTATTATTTATGACCATTGTTTTTTTATTAGCGTAAGGTTTAGCGCTTAAACTCATTAGAACAGCTCCAAGTTCATAATTAATACCTTAGCGTAGTAATTATATAGATTTGTTACAACTTTTATTTATTCTTAAAAAATATTATGATCAAAAAAACTTAAAGAGAGTTCCTAAAATGTATCAAGTTCTTGAGGAAGCTAAGATGATATGGGAGGCTAATTTAGAATTAATTAATTTTTGCCAAATTGAAGGCTCTCTTAAAAGTAATAATCTAACTCCTACCACAACTGCTGGATCTTCATTATTAACAAAAGCGGAATATCAAGGATCTAGGGAAACTATGCCTTTAATACGAGCTATTAAAAACCATGCACATGAGGCAAACTGGCTTCAGACTTACGCTACTTCTGAAGTAGGAGAGGATTTTTCAAAAAGGCATTGCTATTTTGAGCTAATTGGACCCGAAGGTCATTTTTATTATGAGAAAATAAGAGTTTTTATTTGCTATTGGGGGGAGCATCTAAATTATAAATGGCACAGTCATGAGGCTGAAGAGATGTATTATATTCTAGGCGGAAAGGCGAAATTTAGAACTAGGAACGTAAAAAAAATCTTAAAGGCTGGTGATACTCAGTTTCATAAAAGTTGGGAAAGTCATTCAATGGATACTCTTGAAGAGCCAATGCTCGCTTTTATTCTTTGGAGAGGAAATGGTTTAAATCAGTTAGCCAAAATTGATGGATAGTCTTCAATTTTTCTATTACTGGACCACTGCCAAGCAATAATATCCTTTGACGTTTTCTAGAGTCATATAGTCATCTTTATACAACGAGATTACTTCCCATGTTTTATCTGACTGAAACTCTTCTATCATCTTTTTAAACTCATACTTTTCAAAAACCCCTTCGTTTATAGTAAAACATATGTATCCACCAGGTTTAACTATGCGGCATAGCTCATTAAATCTGTCAGAGGACACATGGCCGTGCGTAAAAACACCCACGCACATAGCAGCATCATACTTATTGTCCAATAAAGGTAGTTGCTTGTTTAAACTTCCCAAAAATAAGTTTCTATACCCTCTATACTTTGCTATTGACAACATATCTTCTGAAATATCAATTCCATCGAAATAAATGAAGTCTTGTGCCTTTAGCTTCTCACCAACTAAACCTGTACCGCATCCTACATCAATGATTTTAGCAGTTTTGTCTTTAAGTCTCGTTGATAAAAGATTTACACTTTTTGGCTGAGAAACGGTACCAAGAACGTTGTCATTATCAAAATCATATTTTTTTGCCCAATCTCTGTAAACCTCCCGCAACCTATAATCATTTTTAGCATCCTTTAAATCTAGACACTTATAATTTTTCAATCCATCTCGTTTAGCCATATCTTAAAATATTTTACAGTTTAAATTAAAAAGAATATTAATGATCATGTCCTGAGTGTTTGTGATCGGAATGTTTATGGTGGGAATGATTATGTTTCTTATCAAAAGCAATAGACTTCGTTTTATCAAAAATCAACTTTTCCAATACCCTATCCCTTTTTGGCGTAGAGATATCATATTGAAACATCCACTCACCAAGCATTTCTAATTGAATTGTAAATTTATATTGACCCGCCATTCTCTCTTTTTCGGTAAACTTTACGGGTATAACATTATGGGCCATAGCCATAGAAGGCATTGTTGCTCCAACAATTCCGGAATATCCACTTATGGGCTCTTTTTTGTGGTAAAATATGACATTGCATTTGTATTGAAATTTTTTAGATGTAGCGGTGCACTCAGTTTTTGATTTTGTCATCATGGAATACAAAACAGTAGGTGATATGCATGCTATGAGTACAAAAGCGATGGGAGGGAAAAACAGGTTTTTCATCTTTTCCTCAAAGTTTAAGTACTTTAGTAAACTCTGAATATTGAATATTGTCAAATTCTCCAGTGATTATCACCCCCACATTTCTGGACTTCAAGATTTTTAGTTGTTGCATAAATATGTCAATGGCATCTTTGGATAATCCAGCAAAAGGTTCGTCTAGAAATAAATATTTTGGCTTTCTCACTATTCCCATCAGAATGGAGAGCATTCTTGTTTGCCCACCACTAAGTGAATAGGCTTTCGCATCCAATAAATGATAAAGATTTTTAAAAAATCCCTCATTTTTAGGAATAGGCTCATCACTATTTATTAGAGTCTGGCTAAATAATAGATTTTCTCGCACAGTCAGATCAGGGAACACGCATCCCTCCTCCGGAACCAGGCATACGCCAATCTTCAATAACTCTTTAGATGTCGGGTTTGAAATTTTTACATCATCGATAATGATTTCACCGGAACCTTTTACTTGTCCAAAAATCCATTTTAGAATGCTTGTTTTACCGGCTCCATGATGTCCTAAAATAATCATATCAGACCCACGGTCCACTGAAAAACTAATATTATCAATAACTAAATGATTCCCAAATCGTATAGAAAGGTTTTGTACATCAATCATACAATAATATTTCCGCTCACAAATTTACCGTCTCGAAGCTCACAAATGTTAGCATCAATTTTTTTCATCAGCTCTAAACGGTGTTCTACAACTACTAAACAAATGTCGGCGTCTATATACTCTTTCAAAAACTCTCCAAAATTATGCAAATCTGTTGCTGCCATTCCAGCAGAAGGTTCGTCTAAAAAGAGATATTTAGGACGATCCAGCAGCGCTCTTATAATTTCTATTTTTCTCAGTATGGGTAACGGAACCTCATTTGGAAAGGAGTATAAATAATCAATTATTCCCGCACCCTCAAGCATGTCTCGATTTTTCTTGATAATTTCATTATTTGTATACAGTTGCTCTTTCAGAATTAAAGCTTCGTTAAACCTGACCTTTTGAAAAGTTCTCTTTACCCCTAATCTAGAGAGTTTCCATGCCTCAAAATGAGTTATATTATCTCCGTTTAAAATTATTGCTCCCTCTTCCGGAGTTAAAAAACCAGTCGCTATATTTAAGAGGGTTGATTTTCCAGTCCCATTTCCACCAGATAAGCCAATTTTAGTGCCTTGTTGGAACGAAATATTGACACCATTTAACACAGAAATTCCATCAAATAGCTTCTTTAAACCCTTTAGCTCAAGCATTTGTCTTTTTCACTAGATTACGTTTTATTCTACTTACCAGCCGAGGACTTATAATCCCCTCCGGAAAAATAATTAAAATAGCTGCAACTAAACCACCAAATAAAATCATTCGATACTCTGATAAAAACCGAACACTTTCCAATAAACCAATATCAATAAAAACCCCTAATAAAGGGCCCAGGGGATAGCCTAAGCCTCCAATAATTGAATAGGCTAATCCGTGGACGCCAAGCATAATTCCAAACATAGAGGGCTCAATATACGTATTAAATAAAGCAAATAAGCCTCCTCCAAAACCAGCAACTCCACCAGCCAAAGTAATGAAACTCACGCGATAAACAAAAGGCTTGATCCCAATAGACTGGGCAACTATTTGGTCTTTTCCTACCAATCTAGCGTTTTTGAATAACTTTGAACTTTCCATAAATATTAAAAAAAGTATTAAAGCCAACAGACTTGATAAAGCAATAATAAGAAAATTTTCAGGAGAAATGTTATTTTCGAAAATCCAACGAATGTTCTGAAATCCCTCAGGACCATTTGGACCTATGGTACCTGAATTAGTTTCAACTGTGTACTCTACCTTATATAGAGACAATCTTAATAATTCAGCAAAACATAGACTGGCAACAGCAAAATACAAGCCAGATAATCTAACAGTTAAAAAACTTAAAACTAGTGCAAAAGACGCACTGACAATAAATGCAAAAAACAAAGCAATCACTAAGTCTAGGCCAAGTAGAGCAGTTGAGGTTGCTGTCACGTAAGCCCCAATACCAAAAAATGCCTGTTGCCCAAAGGATACCTCACCCACAATCAATATTAGATATGCAGAAATGGCTATGAAAGAAATCAAAGTCATATTCGTCAAGATCGTTACGAGGTACAAAGACATCTAAATTCTTTCATCTCTAGATTTAAGATCTTTGTAGATATTGACACCCATTAATCCTCCAGGTCGAATTATCAAAACGATTAATAAAATTGAAAAAGTTGTGATTTCTCTAAAAACCGGACCGAATTGGTATGAAAGATGAGCTTCTAATAATCCGAGTAATAATCCTCCCCAAAAAGCTCCGACTAGAGAGCCCAGTCCCCCTATCATCATCGCAACCAAACCTTTGAGAGTACACCAAAATCCAAATAGAGGTGTTACTTGGGACTCGGTTGATAACACCAAGAATGCTGCAATACCGCCGATAACGCCAGCCACTATAAATGTCAAAGAATTAACTAGGTTTGTATTGCACCCCATAAGCTTTGCGGTATCTGCTGAATTCGAAACAGCTCTTAATATTATGCCATACTTAGTTTTATATACTGCCAGAAACAAAATAGCCGAAATGATAAATGCAATAAATATATTCAAGATCTGATCACCTCTAAAAAAAAGCTCCCCAAACTCAAATGTCGAAACTTCCAGAGACGGAAACGAATGTGTCCTATCAGGTAGAAGTTGAGCGCTTATCTCATCCAGTTGCATCCAAATAGCGAAACTAGAAATCATTGAAACAACTACACCCGCTTTTGTATTATGAGGCGCAAAACAAACCCGCTCTACATATAGATTAGAAAGACTGCAAAAAATTAAAACGGTTGGAATAAAAAATATAATGCTGAAATTTAGCTTGTTTTCCACCCAAAGTGCTGCAGCGATACCTAACAGAAGACTTGATCCATAGGCTAGGTTAATTCTGCGCATAACGCCAAATACGAGTGAAAAACCTAGGGCAATTAAAGAATAAGAAGATCCATACAAAATGCCATCTATAGAAATCTGAATGTATTCCATTTTCTTCTGTTTTTATCCAGCACTTTCGCCTAAATATGCCTTTTTTATAATATTTTCTTTTAATATCGCTTCTCTAGAACCACCAAAAATCTGCTTTCCTTGATCAAGTAAATAAAAATAATCTCCAATCTCTAAAGCTTTTGAAGCATTTTGCTCAACTAAAACAATAGAAATACCTTCCTCATTCAATTGCTTGATTATAGAAAATATTTCGCCAACAATCAGTGGTGCAAGACCTACCGAAGGTTCATCCATAAGAAGCAGCTTCGGCTTAGACATTAAGGCTCTTGCAACAGCGAGCATTTGTTGTTCTCCGCCTGACATTGTGCCTCCTAGCTGACTGCTTCTTTCCTTAAGAACCGGAAAGCGCGCGTACATCTCAGATATGTCTTGTTCAACTATTTCTCGTTCTTTAGCCAAGCGTGCATATGCACCAGCAAGCAGATTCTCTTGAACTGTCAAATGAGGGAATATCAATCTATTTTCAGGTACAAGGGCTAGACCTTTCTCTACAAGGTTGCTGGTTTGTTGATTGGTAATGTCTTCACCCTCAAAAATCACTTTGCCTCTGTCAGGATTGAGGATGCCTGCTAATGTAAATAGAAGCGTCGATTTTCCTGCCCCATTTGGCCCAAGTATGCAGGTCAATTTTCCCGTTATTGCGGATATACTAACTCCCTTGAGAGCTTTAATCATATCATAAGAGGTTTCGAGCCCTTCAACTTCCAATATCTTTTTTTCTTCCATAATTAGGCACCACCTAAATATGCTTTTTGAACTTCTATGTTTTTTTGAATATCCTGTGGATTGCCTTCCGCAATTTTTTTACCAAAATTGAGCACAACAATTCTGTCAACCACATTCATTACAAGCTCCATTACATGCTCTACCAACAGAACGGTAAGGCCTAATTCCCTTAAATCTAATATTCTTTGCCTTAAATCAGCCACCTCATCAGAGTTCATTCCAGCAGCTGGTTCATCTAATAATACTAATTTAGGCTTTGAAGCGATCGCTCTAGCCAGTTCTAACCTTCGTTGTTCTCCAAAAGACAAATTTCCTGCTAAGTCGTCAAATCTATCACCAAGGCCTGAAAAAACTAAAATTTCTTTGATTCTCTCTTTCTGAATCTTGGAATTGCCAAACCATTCTTGCATCCATCCTAAGCTCTGATAACTATCTTTTTGTAGGGCTACCCAAACATTCTGCCAAACACTTAACTCTTTAAATAGTCGTATATTTTGAAATGTTCTAGAAATACCACTAGCTACTCTTTCATGAGTGGGAAGTTTACTAATATTTCGATCATCTACAGAGATACTACCTAAATCAACGGGGAACACCCCGCATATTAGATTTATTGTGGTACTCTTTCCGGAGCCATTTGGACCTATTAAACCCACTATTTCTCCTTTATCAACTCTGAAGGTAAGATCATCCACTGCTTTAACACCACCAAAGTTTTTTCCTATATTTTCGATATTAAGCATGTATCATGTATCCCCTTTTTTAGTACGCCTGGAAAAATTAAAAATAGGAATATTGATTAGTCCCTTAGGATAAAAGTTCATGACAATAATTATTAGAAGACCGAATAAAAGATTTCTGTAATCACCCAAAAATCGAAGTCCTTCAATTAATATACCTTGTATGAATACAACTGCGAATAAGGTCCCAAAGACATTCTTCAGTCCACCCAAAATTGGATAAGCAACAGCAAAAGTCGCTAATAATATTGTGAAACTATTGTGATCAACGTATGTTGTGGAATGAGCATATAAACCGCCAGCTATACCAGCAATAAAACCACCCCCCGTCATTGCGCTAACTTTCACGATAGTTAAATTTACACCAGAGCTTTGAGCAGCTAACTCATCCTCACCAACCGCTCTCAAAACAGACCCTACTTTTACTCTATCAAGCCACCATAATGCAGCTATTACCAAAATAACAACAATCCAGATAAAGGATACAATTTGGTAGGGTTCCCATCCATTTGCAGCAAAATATCTAATCTCCCGAAAACCTTGAGCACCATCTGGGCCAACCTCAACGCCACCTTTTTCTATTCGCCATCTTAGATTAAAGAAGTAGAGCCTTACTATTTCAGAAAAAGCAATGGTCGCGATTACTAACATGAGCCCTTTAATCCTGAGAGCTGGAAAGCCGACTAGAAATGCAAAAAAACTGGCGGTAACTGCACCTACGCCCAGGGCTAAAAAAATATGTAACCCATAAATAACGGTTAAGATACCAGAGGCGTAGGCACCGATCGCAAAGAAGCCAACCTGCGCCATGCTTAATTGACCTGTAAGTAGAAGTAAATATGCAGATAACCCTAAGAGCGTATGAAATCCAATTGTCTGCAATATGCCTAAATAAAATTCCATATATCAGTCTCTACTTATCTCATTACCAAAGAGACCATTTGGTCTCAAAACTAAAAAAACAAACAATAATAGGAAAACATAAATATCACGTTCGTTAACTCCCCTTACTAGTAGAAAAAAATTTTCTACGCCACCAATTAAAAGTCCTGCAATGATAGCCCCACGTATGCTACCTAGACCACCAATTACTGCAGCTACCAAACCCTTAATGGTGATAGGGATTGTAAGAAGTGGGGAAATTACACCAACGGAGGCTGCAGCCAAACACCCGGCGAATCCGCCTAAAATGCCTGCTAGCACGAAAGTTGATATGTTTGTTGCATGAATAGGTATGCCACACAATCGGGCCGCAATATTCTGCTGAGAAACTGCCCTGGTTGCTAATCCAAGACGGGTATAATAAAGAAGGTAAATTATTACTCCCATGGATACCAAACCAAATATCATTATGAAAATTAAGTCTCCTCTAAAACCAAGATCTCCTAGCATAAAATAAGCCTCTGAAAAAATTCCTAATTCCGGAAAGGTAAGTGGAGACCCCTGAGTTTCGTGAATTATAACTTCATCAATAAAAAACAATGCTCCTATAGAGGCCATTAAAGAGCCGAGATGGTTGCTTGCAGGAATTAAGCGAAAGGAAACCAAGTATACCAATATGCTAAGCAATCCTGCTGCGATTGGGCCGATAAAAAAAATCAAAACTAGGGGTAGCGAAAAGAGCGTAGCAATACCTAAGCCCACATAGGCGCCGCCTATAGAAGATGCAGCATAAGCCATATTTAATTTCTCCATCGCCCCAAAAATTAATGTGAAACCAAGTCCAATAAGTGCATAAATAGACCCAAAAAGAATTCCATCTATCAAAGATTGAAGGATGTCAATAAAACCGATGCCCATAACTTAAAAATCTTTTTAAAAAAATACCTGGCCGGACACGTTATGTCCGCCCAGGCATTCTGTCTTATTCAGTTGATTTAGTTTCTTGGGTCGTGAAGAACTTCCCAATTTCCATTCTGAGCATGAACAAAAACAAATGGCTTGAGTGCTTCACCCTGATCTTGAACTCTGGTGACTTTCCCTATTAAGCCTTCTGTAGTTTCCAAAGCTTCTAAACCATCACGTATCTTGGCTCTTTCTTCTTTGACTTTTGAAGGGTCGCCGGTAATTCCCACTGCTTCTATGACGTCTTTAATAATCATAACATTTTCCCAAGCAGCAGCACTATGCAAGTCAGCAGCTCCACCGTTAGCAGCAGCTAAAGCAGCTACTTCTTTAGCGGCAGGTGTGATTGGTGCGAAACTTGTTGGGATTATCATACCTTCAGCTTGCTTTGGGCAACCCTTCAATGTTTCTGCAGAAGACGATGAAGTCAAGCCTACCATCATTTTTGGCATAGCTTTCATTCTTCCCAACTCTTTTAGAAAACCACAGGTAGTAAAAGGGTGTGAAGAAACTATAAATAAATCGGCGCCTGACTTTTTAAATGCCCTTGCTTGAACCGAGAAATTAGTGTCGGCCATCAGCCAGTTAGAAGAACTTTTCAGAACATTTGCCCTTCCCTCTCCTATTTTTCCGGTTACTTCGTCGATAGGCCCGTTCACCCATTCAAACCCATGCCTGATTGCTGCTTGAACAATAACAATTGAGTAGGTTCCTGCTGAATGTCCCTGATCTGTCTCAGTGCCACCGTAAATGGTTTTAATTTCTGGATGAGTTTTTCTTAGCCAAGCAAATAGCTTGTCGTACATATCGGGTTCATTTGGAGTATTACGGAATGTCCACTGGCTGATTTGCGCAAGACCATTTCTTACAGCTGTGTCTGTGAGTAAAGGCATTTGCAGACCAGTATCACTCGAGTCGCCAACTTTTTTCTGAAAAATACCAAAAAGAGCTGCTGCTACACCAGAACATGTTGGTCCAATTCCAATTAAGGCGTCAGTCTCGGAAGCCACTTTTCTGGCGATAGTTATTGCCTGCTCTGGATTACAAGCGGAATCATAGTAGTCGTATGACATTTTGGCCATAGAACCATCTGCAAGTTTTACGCCCCCAGTTTCATTAACTCTATCAATAGCTGCCTTAATTATAGCTTCTGAATTAACGCCAAATGATCTTAAAGGGCCCGATTTAGCGCCCCAGCCCGCAATCTTTATGGTATCAGCAACAGCACCACCTGCTATTACAGTAGCAAATGCTAATGTTGCTAATTTCAATTTTTTTAATTTTGAAAACATTTTTTTCCTCCAAAAAATTATTTTGTTATATTTTTAAAATCTAACTCGTACTGTAAACTACTTGTCCGCTGGGACCCACTCTGGCAATGGCTCCCCTCCAGTATAGTGATCTGGAGCAGGTGTCTCTCTAAATATGCAATAAATATCTTCCGCGTTTACTCCCATAGTTTCATGAAGAACTTCTGCAATCCCATCTACTAGTCCCTTTTTTCTTTCAGGTTCTCGCCCTGGGCGAAGATCTACATCAATAACTGGGAGTCCATCACCGATGACACCAAACGCCTCTCTTATTGAAACATAGTCGTATTTGACTTGCTTAGGCGCTAACGTCTTTAGAACTACCTCGCGAACTCTTTTATGAATAATCTGTTTTTTTTCTGTAGCTGTACCCTCTGGAACATCTATCCTAATCAATGGCATAACTTCCCCCTTTTTTTCTAAGTGTCACTCAAAAAGTTACTCTTTGCAACTAATTTACACATTTTAAGCAATACTACTTGTTTTCGGTAGTCGAATAAGTGTTTAGAAGGTAAACTAAATTCTTGAAGAGGTTGATATGACAATACATATTGGAGCAAAAAAACAAGATATTGCAGACACCATCCTTATGCCCGGTGATCCTTTAAGAGCTAAGTGGGCTGCAAATAAATTTTTATCAAATGTCATTGAAGTAAATGCCGTGAGAGGAATGCTTGGATTTACCGGTTTATGGAAAAAGAATAAGGTTACGATACATGGTTCAGGAATGGGGATGCCTTCACTCTCGATTTATGTAAATGAGCTCATAAAGAATTATAATGCTAAAACATTGATACGTATTGGATCAGCAGGAGGAATGCAAAAACAAGTAAATCTTAGAGATATAGTAATTGCCATGACGGCTACTAGTATTTCAACTCCTTCATCTACAATATTTAAAGAACTGAATTTTGCTCCTTGTGCAGACTTTGGTCTTTTACAAAACGCCGCAATGTTTGCGGAGACTAAAAAGAGAAAAACACATGTAGGTGGGATATATTCGTCTGACACATTTTATGATGAAAGATCAGACTTCAATAAAGAGTTAACAAGACATGGGATACTTGCTGTTGAAATGGAGACAGCTGAATTATATAATCTTGCCTTGAGATATAAACGAAGGGCTCTTTCAATCCTCACGATAAGCGACCATCTTTCTACAGGAAAAGCCTTAAGTTCAAAAGACCGCGAGAGTACCTTTAGCGATATGGTAGAAATTGCGTTGGAGAGTGCCTTCAAATAAATAGGACTTTAACGCACAATTCCTTTGACAGATAAATCCGTACCTCTGATAATCAGGTTGGGGGATAAAATTTGGAAATTTTGCAGCTTATTTTTAGCGGGCTTTCTAGCGGATGTATTTACGGATTGATTGCACTTGGTTTCGTTTTAATTTATAAAGCCACTGAGGCTGTAAATTTTGCTCAGGGCGATATGATGATGATTGGCTCCCTTTCAATAATATCTCTTACCAGCTCAACTGCCCTTGGTCTTTCCTTTATTGTTGCAATACCGTTGATGCTGATTCTTATGGCCTTTATTGGTTTTTTGATTGAAAAAGTTTTCATAACGCACATTACCGGAGAGTCACAAATTGCAATAGCTATACTTACAATCGCAATAGGGTTTGGATTGCGCTTTATTGCCGGAGTTATTTGGGGTTATGATCCTCAAACATTGGAAAGCGCTTTAATAGGAAAATATTACAATTTTGGCGAATTAGTTATAAGCATATCAGAGGTCTTAGTGATAATTACCACCCTAGCTCTTACATTGTCGCTCTATTACTTTTTTGCAAAGACAAAAATTGGGGTAGCCATGGTTGCTGTATCACAAAATCAATTGGCAGCCTACTACATGGGAATACCGGTCAAGAGAATGCAATCTATGACCTGGATTATAGCTGGACTTTTAGCTGGAGTGGCAGGCTTTCTCTATTCTGCAAAAAGTTCAGTAGACCCTATAACAGGTCTCTTAGGCATAAAGGCTTTTGCTGCAGCTGTTATTGGAGGCTTTGGCTCTCTTCCTGGAGCATTAGTTGGCGGTCTAATAGTGGGCTTAGTTGAACCCTTCGCTGCACGATTTCTTCCTGTGGGGTATAGCCACCTCATGCCATACATTATTTTGGTGATGATCTTGATTTTCAGGCCTCATGGAATTTTCAGTCAGACATACAGCAAAAAGGTCTAGAAAGTGAGAACCATATTTAAAACCTCATATGACCCTGACATAAATTTATTCAAAGATAGGTTTCATCGATTATGTTATGCACTGCTTTGTATTGTCTTAATTTTATTTCCCTTTTTTCTAAATGAGTATTTTATAGGAGAGCTTACTTTAACGCTTATATGGGCTATTGCTGGAATGGGCCTTATGATTTTAGTAGGTCAAAGCGGTCAAGTAAGCTTAGGGCACTCTGCTTTTATGGCTACAGGAGCATACGGCGTAGTAATCTTGCAATCTAAATTGGGTTTACCTTTTATTTTGGCACTGCCAGCTGCTGGCTTAATATCGGCTCTTTTAGGTGTCTTAATAGCATTACCTACTACTAGACTTCACGGAATTTATTTAGCAATTTTGACCCTAGCAATTTCTGTTTTAGTAGAAGACATTATTGTATTGGCAGAGCCATTAACAGGGGGAGTTAATGGTATGTTTGCCTCGGATATCGTTATATTCGGCATTAATTTTGGTCGTTACTCAAATATTGCAAATCTTTACTGGCTAGTTCTATTTACGACAATGCTGCTTGTTTTGGTTTACAAAAATATCTTGCGAACCCCTATTGGGAGGGCCTTCGCCTCCATACGAGATAGTGAGGTGTCTGCGTCCGCAATGGGAGTGAATGTGGTGCTTACAAAAGCAGTGGCCTTTGGAGTGTCCAGTTTTTTTACCGGAATAGCGGGCGCTTTTTTTGGTCATTTTGCAACGGCGTTTAATTATGAAACTTTTAATGTAATAATGTCCATAACCATTCTTTTAATGATTGTTATTGGTGGCGTCGGCTCTATTCACGGCGCTTTTTTTGGCGCAATTGTCATCACTCTTCTTCCAGTATTAATTTCTTTTTTGAGAGATTTTATTTTTCAGGGTTCATCGATCAACTTAATGGCACTTCCAGGAATAGAAACAGGTATATTTAGCCTAATTCTAATCTTAGTAATATTATTTGAACCGAGAGGTATTTATGGTGCTTGGTTGAAGACAAGAACATATTTTGAACTCTTTCCTCTTTACAGAAAAGATATGTTCAGAAGGCAGAAGAGTTATTTAAAAACGGAAAGGCTTAGATGATCCTATCTCTTGAAAATATTTCTCTAAACTTTGGAGGAATTAAAGCCGTTGATCAGGTGTCGTTAGATGTTAAGGAAGGTGAAATTTTTGCTTTGATTGGACCAAATGGTGCAGGCAAATCAACAATGTTTAATATCATCTCCCGATATTATACTCAGTCAAACGGATCAATTGTTTATCGAGATGAATATATAGATAAACTGCAACCTCATCAATTATCAAAAATTGGTGTGGCGCGAACCTTCCAAAACATAGAACTGTTCCCAAACTCGACAGTTTTACAAAATTTGTTAGTTGGTCAAAACTCTTCAAAATCCAGTAATTTTTTGCAGGAAATGTTATTTCTTCCATCTGTGAGAAAAGCAGAAATTGATAGAAGAGTGATTGTCGAAAAAGTAATTGACTTTCTGAACTTACAGCCATTCAGAGACAAACAAATATCTGCATTATCATACGGTACCCGCAAAATAGTTGAACTAGGAAGAGCTCTTTCAATGCAGCCAAATCTTTTGCTCCTAGATGAACCTGCTTCAGGTCTATCTGCTGAAGAGACAACAGATTTGGCGTTTTGGATTGAAGACATAAAGAAAATAATGGGTATAACGGTTTTGATGGTTGAACATGACTTAAACTTAGTAGGCAAAGTTGCTGACAGAGTAGGAGCACTCGTAGAAGGCAACTTAGTTGCAGTGGGTTCATTAAAAGAAATCCAAGCAAATAGAAAAGTGGTTGAGGCTTACATTGGTACATAAAAGTGAAATATCTAATTCATCTTTGTTGGAAACAAAAAATATCGAGAGTTACTATGGGCCTATAATGGCCCTTAAGGGAGTTTCTTTAAAGGTTAAACAAGGTCAAATAGTCACTGTTTTGGGCGCTAATGGTGCAGGCAAAACAACATTGTTAAAAAATATCTCTGGAGTTATGGTTCCTGAGAAAGGCAATATTTTACATTATAAAGATAATATACAGGGGTTTGATACGGATAAGCTTGTCCAAAAAGGTATTTCGCATGTTCCTGAGGGTAGAGAGATTTTTCCCCTTTTGTCTGTTGAACAAAACCTGAATTTAGGAGCTTTTACGCGAAAGAACGGTTCTGACATACGTAAAGATTTAGATGTTGTTTTCTCTTACTTCCCCATTCTTAAAAGCAGATTCGCTCAACAAGCTAATACTCTCTCGGGGGGTGAACAACAAATGCTGGCAATAGGTCGAGGGTTAATGTCACGGCCATCTATAATGCTATTGGACGAACCAAGCTTGGGATTAAGCCCCATACTAGTTAAGGAAATTTTTAGTATTTTAAGAAAACTAAATAAAGACCAGAATCTTACAATTCTATTAGTTGAGCAGAATGCTAAAGCTGCGTTAGACTTAGCCGACTATGGCTACGTGATGGAATTGGGAAGAATAGTGCTAGATGGAAACTCAACGGATTTAAAGAATTCAAAAGACATACAAGAATTCTATCTTGGCGCAAAAGAAGAAAGTCAATTGACACAACGGCGTTGGAAAAACAGAAAGACATGGAGATAAATGCGTGAACGTAAATAATGTGAGAAACCAAATAATTGATGGGGTAGAAATAAATACTCATTTTGATAAGGGGCCATTTTTTATGGATGGAGTGGACACAATTTGTTCGCTATTTCTTCAAAGGTGCAAACAATTACAAAAAAAAGTTGTACACAGAGAAAAAGAGCTTGGGATTTGGAAATCTTACACTTGGAACGACTTTTATCATAATGTAAGGCTCATAAGTTTAGGCTTAAATGAACTTGGGTTTTTACGAGGTGATAAAGCTTCGATTTTGGCTGAGGATTGCAAGGAGTGGATTTATGCCGATTTTGCCGTTCAGTGTCTAGGTGGAGTGTCTACAGGTGTTTATACAACTGACTCATCTGAACAGCTATTATATCAACTTACAGATTCTGATAGCACATTTCTATTCCTAGATACCGATGAACAACTAGATAAATACCTTACAATTGCAACTGAATGTCCAAAAATAAAAAAAGCAATTGTTTTTGAGAGAGAAGATTTATTTGACTTCAAACATGAAAAAGTAATTTTTCTCGATGAGATATACAAAATAGGAGAACAGGCTCTCAAGAAAAAGGCGGGTTTATTTGAGATTGAAATATCAAAAAATAAGGCATCCGACGTTGCAATAATGGTTTATACGTCTGGTACCACAGGACATCCAAAAGGAGTAATGCTAACAAATGAAAATTTGATTTACGCAATATCTGTTGGCAAAGTTTATCTCCCAAGTAATGAAACCGATGAATTATTTTGCTTTCTTCCCCTTTGCCATGTTTATGAGAGACTTACGTCATGCATGAAGCCACTCTCGGATAAAAGCACAATTAATTTTGCTGAAAGCATGGAGACAGTCTTTGAAGATATAAGGGAAGTAAGCCCTACTCTGTTTTATGGAGTGCCGCGAATTTATGAAAAAATAAATAGTAATTTTAATATCGCCCTTTCTGAATCTACAAACTTATCAAAATTCATTTATGGGCGTGCTCTCAAAACCTCTCTAAAGCGGGTTGAGCTCAAAATGAAAAATAAAAAAATACCTATAGTATTGAATATGAAATTTTTTATGTACGAATTTTTCGTTTTCAGAAATCTTAGGAGAATGATTGGCTTTGATAGGGTGAAAAGAGCGGTAACGGGAGCTGCACCAATATCACCAGATTTAGTTAAATGGTTTAATGCTTTAGGAATTCCACTAATTGAAGGCTATGGAATGTCCGAAACAGCAACTGTAATGACCATGAACGATCCTGAAAATAATAAGGTAGGAACAGTTGGGACATGGGTTCCAGATGCAAATGTTAAAATATCTCCCGAGGGAGAAATTCAGTGGAAATCTCCAGCAGTTTTTGCAGGGTATTACAAAGATAACAAGAGAACTTCCGAATCATTTACAAACGATGGTTATTTTAAAACAGGGGATAAGGGAAAAATAGAGGATGGGCTTTTATCCATTACTGGAAGACTAAAAGATATAATTATTACCGCGGGAGGGAAGAACATATCCCCCGCTTTAATTGAAAACTACCTTAAATTTTCAAAATATATATCAGACGCAATTGTTATAGGTGACCAAAGAAAATATTTAACTGCGCTTATTTTAATTGATCAGGAGAATGTTGAAAAATTTGCTCAGCAAAACCGCATTCAGTATTCCGACTTTTCTTCATTATGTAATGCTTCAGAAGTAAAGAAATTGATTGAAGGGGAAGTAGATTTAGTTAACCTGAAATTAGCAAGAGTTGAACAGGTTAAAAAATTTAGGCTGATAGATATGTTATTGACCGCTGAAGATGACGAAATGACGGCGACAATGAAACTTAGAAGAAGCTACTGCGAAACTAAGTATGAAGATCTTATTAACTCAATGTATTAAACAGAAAGGGAGGAAAAAATGTTTAGTAAATTCTTAAAAATCTTGGGTGTGTTTATGCTTTTCGGTGCTGGAGCCCATGCTTATGCAGAGCAAGGTATAACCGATACTGAAATAATAATTGGCTCTAATCAAGATATGTCAGGGCCTTTTGCAGGGTTTGGGGCACCAGGAATGTCAGCTACCAAGCAGTACTTTGATAAGATTAATGCAAAGGGAGGTGTCCATGGCAGAACTTTGAAATTAATTGTTGAGGATAATGGTTACCAGCTTCCTAAAGCCATGCAAAATATGAATAAACTTATCAATTCAGATAAGATTTTTATCATGTATATGCAGATGGGAACCCACATCAATAAAGCCACTTTTGATCAACTAGAGGCGAAAAAGGTTGTAAATTGGATGCCACTATCAGGTTCTGAAACAATGGCTAACCCTTATAGCGATTTAAGATATGCAGGAGGAGCTGGATATTTTACTGAGATGAAGACATTGGTACAGCACGTAAGTGAAACGACTGGTAAGAAAAAGGTCTGCGCAATGATCTTACCAATTGATTTTGGTAAAGAAATATCAGCTGGGTCCAAGGCTGGTGCAGAAGCAGCTGGCGGAGAGTTTGTTACTCAGACTGCTCATAAGCCAGATGAAGAAGACTTTGTCGGAGCGTTATCTAAATTAAAAGCTGCTGGTTGCGAAATGATCTCTCTTGCTTTAGGGCTTAAACAGCAGATTAAAGTATTAGGAACTGCTAAGAAAATGGGATTGAATGATATTCAAATTATAGGCTCTTCTGCTTCTATGCACACAGTTTTAGCAAAAGTTCCAGGGGGAATAACCGAAGGATTTATGGTTGCAGCCGGTTGGAGTGATATGCTTTCCAGAATGGGAAACAAAGAGGTAGCGACTTGGTTCACAGAGTATAATGCAGAGTTTAATACAAAACTACCACCAACTGGCGCTTTGTTGGGACGGGTTTATGCTGAAATGCTCGTGCGCGCACTAGAAAAGGCCGGAAGAGACTTGAACCATTCTACTTTTCAAAAAGCTGTGGAGAGTTTAGAATATAAAGATGTCTTCATGGATTTGCCTGTCAAATTTGGAAAAAATGATCATGTGAGTACTGAGGGCTTAATTATCTCTCAAATTGTTGAAGGTAATTGGAAAGAACTAACTAGAAAATAGTTTTTGCTCAGGGCGGTGGTAAGTTATAAAATTTTCACCGCCCTAAATTTTAAAAAAAATTGGAAGTAAAATAATTGGCAATAAAAGTAGCGATTATTGGCTTGGGTATCATGGGACGAAGAATGCTTCAGCACATGCGTATTCATGAAAAGTTTGAGCCTAACTTTCTCTGGGATCCCGATAAAAGTGCTTGCCAAAAAGCTATCGAAATAGATAGGGGGGCTACAATTATGAATAGTCCCAAAGAAGCAATCGATGCTGCAGACTTAGTTTACCTTGCTTGTCCACCGCAGGTACGAGAAGCGCATGCCCTTCAAGCAGCACAAAAAGGTAAAGCTCTTTTTTTAGAAAAACCACTAGGTATAGACATCGATCACAGCAAGTCATTTATCAATAAACTTAAAGACTTCAATATTCCACTAGCAGTAAACTTTACACAGGCAGCTGGTCCTGCACTAAATGATTTGATCAAAGCCAAGTCCGATGGTGAGTTAGGCGAAATGATTGGAGTTGACATTATTGTTACTTATCCAAAGTGGCCAAGAGAATGGCAAAAAGAAGCAGATTGGCTTAGATTTAATGAAGAAGGCGGAATGACTAGAGAAGTGATATCTCACTTTATATTTTTTTCTGAGCGAGTGCTTGGTTTACTAGAATTGAAGTGGGCCAAGGTTATTTACCCCAAAGACAAGTTACTGTGCGAGACAGATGTGCTTGCGCGACTTGAAACTAGAGATGGGAAATGTGTAAACATTTTGGCTAGTGTGGGTGGCGCGCAGCCCGATAGGCAAGAGATGACAGTGCGGGGTACAGCTAAAAGCCGTAGGATTTCTGAGTTTTATAAAGATA
The DNA here is from genome assembly GCA_902584635.1 of uncultured Alphaproteobacteria bacterium. GTDB lineage: Bacteria > Pseudomonadota > Alphaproteobacteria > Rhodobacterales > Rhodobacteraceae > CACIJG01. The sequence continues at coordinate 28,453 of CACIAQ010000004.1, read as the reverse complement.
GCGAAAGTAATGGCAAAGAATTTATTGCTTTAAGGGAAGAACCAAAGGATCCACGAGCCGTAAGTCTAAAAGCTCAATTAGACAATTTAGAAAAAGTGTTTAACGGTCGTCCAAACAAACTTGCAACAATAGATGAAGCCCTAAGGGTTCAAGTTTTGATTGAAAGTATATTAGCATCGACCTAAAGCTCTGTGTAACATAAATAATTTTTTGCTATTCAATTTAAAATAAACTTGGACAGCCAATATTGACGAATGAGCTCGAGATTTATAACATTAAAACAAAACATAATTTGGGAATTTTTATGAGCTTTAAAGAAATTATAGTGACTGCTGCCGATGGGATTACGAAAATAACTCTTAATAGACCGGAAAAATTAAATGCTTGGACCACGGTAATGGGGAATGAAGTTAAGAGAGCTATTGAGATAGCAGGACAAGATAAAGCGTGTAGGTGTATTGTGGTTACTGGAGCAGGCAGAGGGTTTTGTGCGGGCGCCGATATGGGAAACCTCAAAGATATATCTGATGGAGATATCGAAAAAGAAGTTGAAGTTGATATCAAGATTAAACCTTATCAGGCCGACAAAAACATAGGACCTCAGATTTTGGAAAACTTCGAAGGACGTTTTGCTTATATGTATAATTGTCCTAAGCCCATAATTGCAATGATCAATGGAGCTTGCGCAGGGATTGGACTTATATTTACTCTGTACGCTGATTTACGATTTACAACTAATGAAGCTAAATTCACCACCGCTTTTGCCTCGAGAGGCTTAATTGCGGAACATGGTATTGCGTGGTTATTACCTAGACTGATTGGAGAAGCTAAAGCTTTGGACCTTTTACTGTCCGCTAGAATTTTTAAAGGGGACGAGGCTGAGAGTTTAGGTTTAGTGAATAAAAGTCTTTCTGCGGAGGAGCTAGAAAATTTTGTTAACAATTACACAAAGCATTTAGTTGATAGAGTATCGCCTAGATCAATGACAATTATGAAAAGACAGATAAGAGCAGGTTACAGCCAGAAATTTTCCAAGTCTTTGGAGATTGCTGATAAAGAAATGTTTTTAAGTTTTGAACAGCATGATTTTAAAGAAGGCGTTGAAAGTTTTGTAGAAAATCGAAATCCTACATTTAGAGGAATTGGGCAGTAGAATTTAATAAACCTATTGAGAAAATATTTCCAATTTTAACCAATACTGCTTTTTTGCAATTTAAATGAGAAAAATAATGTTACTAAAATTGTAAAAAATAAAATGCTAATCAACGGTAAAGGCGAAACAAAGTCCGCGATTATGGAACCTGTTGCATATGCCAAGATACCCCCAATCATAACCTGTATAGTTGTACCTAAGCCAGAAGCACTACCTGCTAATTTGGGATTTACGGAAACGATTCCTGCTGCAGCATTTGGAACAATCAGGCCTTGACCTAAGCCAACCAAAAACATAGGAGTAAAAAAACTCAGTGGGCCAAAAGTAAAATTTAAATAAATAAGTGTTTGCAATACCGGTCCTGTGAGCGCAACAAAACAACCCCAAAGCATGAACCTGTTTGGTCCTATTTTCATAGCAAAGCGACCCGTAAGAAAATTTCCTAAGAAAAATCCAAGCCCCAGAATAGCAAACAAGTACCCCTGAACGGACGGTGCTAACTCAAAATATTCCGCTGATATTACTGGTGCTCCGGTTAAAAAGCTAAAATAAGACCCTACTGAAAAGCCCATTACAAAAACATAAAACCAAAAATCTTTGTTTAAAAACAGCTCTTTATAATCGTCACTCAATTTTGCCTTCGATATCTCATTTTTGTTAAGAGTTTCTTTCTGATCAAACCAAATCAGTAGTAGAGAAATAATCCCCATTAAATACATTAATCTCAAACTATAACGCCAGTTAAGTTGTTCTTCCAAAATCCCACCTAAAGCAGGAGCTAACATTGGCATTATTGTCATAGCCATCGTTACATAGCCAATCATCGAAGCTGCATGTTCCATTGGCACAATGTCTCTTATAACTGCTCGTCCTAAAACGAAGCCGGCAGCAACTCCAGCTTGCAGCATTCTAAAGAACAAAAACACATAAAAATTTGTAGTTACTTCACAAATTAAAGTTGACGCTGTAAATAAAAGAAACGCCACTATCATCGTTGGCTTTCTTCCAATCCTATCCGATACAGGGCCTATGATTAGTTGAAAAAAAGCTAACGACAAAAAGTATCCCGAAATAAAGATTTGCATAGTTCCATAATCTACATCAAAGTCTTTAGCCATACTTGGTAAACTAGGTAGAAATATACTCATATTCATAGCCGATACCCCAGCTAGAATAGCTAGAGTAGAAATATGGGGAGGAGAGCTACGATCCAAAAAATGGCTCTGGCTCATGTAAAGGTTTTTGCCTGACAAATTTGTATGCTCGTGTTTTGTTTATCTACCTGTATTTGAATTGAGCGCTCTTGTAAAGGAGTTCATATTTTGAATTTCTTCACGCTAGATAGCAGAAAAAATATCAATATTACTGTTCACGTTTAATGATAGAAATTCTTCTCGCAAGGTCTTTAAGTATGGCTGTTTTAGCAAAAGGTTTGATTGATTTCCATTTCCTAGCCTCTTCACGCGTCCTACCGCAACCTCTACACCAGCCGTTTTTCCCGGATAATTGGCAAATATCTATACATGGACTATTTTTGCGTTTCATGATTAATTGCTTTATATTAGATTAATTGAAGTGTTTTATACTTTTATTTCTCGGTTCAGCCAATCATCGAGTTCCTTCACGAGAATTATAGTTGGACTGTTGGTAGATAAAGCATTCTTAAATGCCTTCATAAATACCTCCGCACTATCAGCATAAACTGCTTCGCAATGACAGGATTTTGCGAGCTGAATAAAATCAGGATTAAGTCCCTCTACTCCTACTCGATCAATTTTCATTACATCCATATCATCTTGTATCTGTTTGTAACCCCCATTCTCCCATATGATAATTGGAAGAGATAAGTTTTGTTCTTTTGCGGTAAGTAGCTCTGGCATAGAAAACATAAATCCTCCATCCCCAACTAAAACGGTTACGGGTGTCATTGGCAGTGCCATCTTTGCTCCTATCGCGTTTGGCAAGGCGTTACCAAGAGCACAGAACCCAACCGGATGAAGCCACTTTCTTGCTTCAGGAATATTAAAATCAAAAATACCCGTATAAGATAATTGGCACGCATCCGTTGAATATATTGTTTTGGAAGGGGCAATTTCCCGCAATATTGTTAAAAGTTTCTTATGTCTTTTCTCTCTTTTTGTTAGGTTTGCGTCTATCTTTCTTTTTATCTCAATAACCGCATTCTTAACGCTTTCCAGCTGTTCAAGAGAGACAGAATTATTTAGTTTAGCGTTTAGCTTCATGACTGTTTCTTTGGCATCGCCTACAAGTCCCACAGTCGCCCTATAATTATCATTTATCTTTTTGTCATCTATATCTACTCTTACTATTTTTCCATTGATTGAGTATTTTCCAACATAGTTATCGGTTTCTGCCATTTCAGTGCCTACAGCTAGGATTAAATCAGCTTTTGATATACATTCTCTAGCCTCAGCCCTAACCGTTCCCCCAGAAATCACGAATGGATGGTTATCATTAATCACACCTTTCCCTGCTGTTGTGGTAATTACTACAGCTCCAAGATTATACACCAATTTGCTAACTTCCTCTCCAGCGTTACAGGACCCTCCACCCAATATACATACAATTTTTTTGCTTTCATTTATTAGACTTATCGCTTTCAATAAATCGTCTTCACTAGCCTTTGGACGAGGCGGGATCTGGATTGGTTCCCAATTGGTGTTAACTGGTTGTGCCTGAATATCAATTGGTATAGATATATGAACAGGTCTAGGTCTTTTACTTCTAAAAATAGTAAAGGCTTTCTCTAATAAGATTGGTACATCATTAGGTGTTTTGACAGTTTCAGAAAAAGCTGTAAGAGGTTCTGTAACCTTTTTTTGTTCTGTTATTTCGTGTAAAACACCCTGCCCCTTTCCTAGGCTTTCACTTTTAGGTTCTGCTGAAATCAAAAGCAAAGGCAGAGAGTCAGCATAGCACTGACCCAATGCGGTGGATGCATTCGTTACGCCTGGGCCAGATATAACTAGTGCTACACCGACATCACCGGTAGCTCTTGCCCAACCTTCTGCCATAAATCCAGCCCCCTGCTCATTTCTAGCCTGAACATGCCGTATTTTACTTGGATCATCAGCTTTATCCGTTAAAGCTCGGCAAAAACCTAGAGTATGTACCCCGGGTATCCCAAAGATAGTTGTAACTCCGTACTGTGATAAAAGCTCTATAGTTGCTTCAGCGCAGCTCTTCGGCATAGATTATTTTGATCCATATTTGTGTTAAAAACAGAGTAGATTATATCCTCGGAATAATAAAATTTAAAATAAAAGCATCATTTGTGTCGAATTTCGATGTAATACATCTTTTAAAAAGGTTTTATTTAATTATGAAAAAAAAATTCTGGGTGTTTATCTCATTTCTTCTCAGTGCAACTGGTATACTAACTTATTTTTTTTTCACCACTATCGCTTTTGACCAAATAAAAGTTGTTGATGCTGATACAATTGTCTTTAAAGAAGAAAAAATTCGTCTTTACGGAATAGATGCACCAGAAACAAATCAATATTGTTATGTAAATAGAGAACCTTGGCCATGCGGCAAACAAGCAACTAAATATTTAAAAAAATTATTAAAAGATGTTTCTCCTTCCTCATTGAATTGCAAGATATCCGCTAAGGACCGCTATGGTAGATCGATAGGTGTATGCTATCTCGAAGATCAGAACATAAATAGAAATTTAGTAGAAAATGGCTGGGCTTTAGCATACAGAGAATATTCTAAAGATTTTATTCACAATGAAAAATTAGCATCAAAAAAGAAAATAGGGATTTGGCAAGGCGAATTTGTAAAACCTTGGAATTGGCGGAGAGGAGTGCGCATTAACGAAGCTAAAAAGATTGGGTGTCAAATTAAAGGAAATATTTCATCCCGAGGCGAAAAAATTTATCACCTTCCGAACTCTAAAAATTACCTAAAGACAAAAATCTCATCTTCAAAGGGCGAAAGATGGTTTTGTTCTGAAAAAGAAGCTCAAGAAAATGGGTGGAGAAAGCCAAATAATTAAAGCAAACCCCAGAATATGTTGAATTTTTCTGTTAGAAAAAGCTAAATTATCTAGAGTCATTATTTAATTTTTATGGCTGTCTATAATAATAGTTGGAACAATGAATGACCGAAAAATTTAAAAAGCTAGATGCTTCATGTCACTGCGGCTCAATAAGACTGACCATCAATTTGGAAAAACCTCTTGCAGATATTGTAAGGTGTAATTGCTCAATATGTAGTAAAAGTAAGGGGTTCGGGATGCTTTGTACACCTCAAGAAAATATTACTGTCGTTGAAGGTTTTGAGTCAGTTACAGAATATGTGTTTAACACTGCGGAGGCTCCACATTTTTTTTGTATAATATGCGGTACGCATACACACCACAAAAGTAGATATAACCCTGGTAATATTTGTGTAAATGTTGCTTGCATTGATGATTTCAATATCGCAGATTATAAGGGCGTTATAAAAAACTTTGATGGAATAAATCATCCTCGAGATTCATAGAACAAATAAAGAGGTTTACACTTGAACAAGCATAATGCGATAAGAAATCAAACATGGGAATGCGATCTCAGAAGTGATACGTTTACCTCTCCCGATGAAGGTATGAGAAATGCGATGGCGACGGCTGTGGTTGGTGACGACGTATACGGTGAAGATCCAACCGTGAACTTATTAGAAAAGCGACTAGCATCACTTTTAGGAAAAGAAGAAGGCGTCTTTTTCCCTTCAGGAACCCAAAGCAATTTATCAGCTGTTATGGCTCATTGCGGTAGAGGCGAAGAAATAATTGTTGGAAAAAATTACCATGTATACTGGGACGAGGCGTCTGGGGCGTCGGTGCTAGCTGGAATATCGTTATGGCCGGTTGAAACAGAAAACGACGGATCCATTTCACCATCATCGGTTGAAGGGGCAATCAAAGAAGATGACCCCCATCATGCATCTAGTCGATTACTATGCCTAGAAAATACCGTGGGTGGGAAGGCAATATCATTAAAAAAGATGCAAGATGTTTCTGAAACAGCACGAAAAAACAACCTAAGCATTCATCTTGATGGCGCACGCTTTTTTAATGCGGTAACTGCATTGCACTGCAAACCAGTGGAACTGGCAAATTGTGCAGACAGTGTATCAATATGCTTGTCAAAAGGGCTTGGGACACCCCTTGGTACTGTACTTGTTGGTTCATCAAAATTTATCCGAAAAGCACGAAGAAATAGAAAAATTCTTGGCGGGTCAATGAGACAAGTTGGTGTTGTAGCCGCGGCAGGGCATTACGCTTTAGACAATAATATATCTAGACTTGCTGAAGATCATAAACGAGCCGAGTATTTCGCTAATGAGCTTCGAGAAATGAATATAGGAAATGTAGATAGCGGAACAAACATGGTATTTTTTACACCTACAGACGGGCAAACCGAAAAGCTTCGATCGCACTTAGAAAAATATAGCGTCAAGATTGGTGACCGAAACCAGTCAATACGAATGGTCTTACATCGTGATATTTCGGATGAAGGTCTTGAAAAAGCGATTGCTGGTTTTAAAAGCTTTTATAAATAAAAAAATTTAGATGAAACGTATATGGTAAGAAGAGGACAGAGAGATAGTATTCGTTGGGAAGATATCAAGAGCCCCTGCGTAAAAATATGTACTCTAGAAAATGGAGTGTGTATAGGATGCAGAAGAACGCAAGATGAGATCAGAGAATGGGTAATCATGACTGATAATCAAAGAGAAAAAATAATGGAAAGATTGAAGACTACCTCTCCCAATTTAAGGAAGTAAAGTCTATATAATTCCTTGTTCCTTTTGAAAATTCCTTAGTGTTACATTAAGTTTAGATAAAAACTCATCGCAGTGATCTGTGGTTGAAATTAGTGGAGGTGCAATCATTAGCCACTCACCATTTTCGCCCTTTGCAGTTTTTCGAGTATAGAGAAGAATCCCATTTTTAATTCCAAGCTCACTTATTCGATAAATGGCTCTTTGATCCATATTGAACATAGCTTTAGTTGCTGTATCTCGAACAATTTCTACAGCAAGCAGCAGTCCCTTGCCTCTAACATCACCAATAATTGATAATTGCGTCGCTAAATTTTCTAAACCTTTTTTAAGATAGTTACCTACAATTCGAGCATTTTCTGAAAGATTTTTTTCAATAACCTCGTTAACTACGGCATTTGCTATCGCGCAAGACAAAGGATTTGATGCATAAGTGTGCCCATGCAAAAATCCACCAGAAGAAACTACTGGTTCAACTATTCTATTAGGAGCCAATAAAGCGCCCAGTGGGGAATAACCAGCACACAGACCTTTTGCTAATATCACTAGGTCTGGGTCTGATCCCTCCCAATGATCAGCAGCAAGAAACCGTCCTGTTCGACCAGCCCCACTCATTACCTCGTCATAAATCAAAAGTACCCCATACTGATCACAAATCTCTCTAACTTGTTTGTAGTAGAAGTTGGGTGCCACGAGTGCCCCAGTAGAAAGTCCTCCCACAGGCTCCAAGATAAAAGCTAATACTTCTTCCGGGCCTTCATCAGCTATAGTTCTTTCAAGCTCATCTAAACAAAATCTAGCGTAGGATGATACATCAAAATTATCTGGTATTCTATAGGACAATGGTGCAGGTACTTTGATAGATATTTTTGTCAAACTTTGAAAATTTTTCTTCATTTCAACGTCGTCAGACGCAGAAAAGGCACCCATTGTCGAACCATGATAACTTGGCGCTCTCGCAATTATTTTATGCTTTTTAGTTTGTCCACAGGCTAGTGCGTACTGTCTTGCAAGCTTAAATGATGCCTCAATTGCCTCGGAACCCCCTGATACAAAGAACGCTTGATCATACTTATTGCCTGTCAAATTCACTAAACTTTTTGCTAAATCTCTATTAGGTCTATTTTCAAAAAAAGCATGGCTTGCAAAACAAACTTTTTCAGATTGATATTTAATAGCTTCCAACACTTTTGGATTTGCATGCCCGATATTGCAGGTAATAGGACCTGAAGAGGCATCAAAATACCTTTTCCCCTCTTCGTCGTATAGATATACACCCTCTCCTCTTTCAACTACAGGCATTTTTTTGTTGCCTACATAAAAGGTTTGGATGGGTCCTCCCCTTTCAAGTCTCATATCAACCGCCACTTGTAAAACACATACTTTAAGGCTAACTTTTTAATAGCATGAAGTCATTAAAATTATTGCAATAGAAAGGTTGATGTAAATGGTTTATCCAAATATGGATCCCTCACTAAATAATTTTGTCGAAGCTATGGCACCAAAAAAAGATAGCATGCCATACAATTTCACCCCGCAAGCATTTAGAAAGTCAATGAAAAAGAAAGTCGCGATGACTTCTCTCAAAAGACCTTCAACATTAGACGTCCAAGAGCATTTATTTGAAACGGAAAATGGACATGTGAATTCAAGAATATATCGGCCCAAAGGTAATGATAAACAACTTCCTTGTCTAATTTATATGCACGGTGGAGGTTGGATTATTGGAGATCTTGACTCTCATGATGGCGTATGTGTTGACATAGCTTTAGATGGAGAGTGTCAAGTAATTTCTCTAGATTATGGCTTGTCTCCAGAAAATAAATTTCCAACCGCGTTGTATCAATGCCATGAAATCTTTAATGCTGTGTTTCAAAATGCCAAGACGTTTAACATTGATAGAAACAGGCTTTCAATTGGAGGGGACTCAGCTGGTGGAAATTTAGCCTTGTCGACCAATATCCTTCTAAAAAAAAATGGTGGTCCTCTCCCTTTATATCAATTTCTCATTTATCCATGCGTAGACAAGAATTTTAACAGCGAGTCCTATATAAACCACTCCGAAGCACCTTTTCTCACCAAAAAAATGATGCTTTGGTTCTTTGATACGTATCTCAACGGACCTGAGGACTATTTAAATCCATTGGCATTTCCAATTTTACAAAAGAGTTTTTCCGGAATGCCAAAAACAATATTATTAAATGCAGAATTAGATCCCTTAGCCACAGAAGGTAAAAAACTTGCAAAAAAACTTATAGATGATGGGGTGCCTGTATTTCATAAGGAGGCCCAATCATTAATTCATGGTTTCATTAGATGTCGCGATCAAAGTCCTTTAGGAAAGAAAATTTTTAAAGAGATAGTAGATATTTTAAAGTCTTTTCATTGATCAAAAAATTTTTCCTTCGAATTAAGAAGAGATGGTTAACTTTTTTATTAATTTAAAAAAGGGGGATTTTGACATGGATCAAAATATACGAACATCGTTGCAAACAGCAGCAATATACAATTTTTAATTATTGTGTTCATAACTATGGTCAGCCAGTCCATTACACTTATGGCTATAATATTTGAAGATCTTTCTAGAAAAAATGTGAAGTCACGGAAACAATTGTTTTAATGGCTTTCTCAGGGGCATTCGGCGTCTTATGGCAAATGAGCACAGTACAATTACTGATAGATGAAATGGATGATAAGACTTCAAAAACCAATTATGGCAAAGGGGTAAAGGCTATTCGACTTAGAGTACTAAAATTTGTTTTTGCTGGCGTGTTCGTAATTATTGTGATTTTCCAACTGCTTGCGCTTTGTTAAATTCTATTCATGACGTGACAAAGGGAACCTCTTTAGTTCCCTCTGTTGTCCTAATCATTGACTCTCCTACCATCCGCATTCAAAATAAAGAAAACGATGGTGGTTACCTTGTCTGTACCAATATTTCAATTCGTATACAATTTAACAACGACCACTTTGAATATGGATAAGCGATGAAATTTGAGGGGATCTATACACCTTTAATAGCCCCTTTTAACAGTGACTTTACACTCAACTCAGAGGCTATGGCTTCAGCAATTGACTTATTAGTGGATACAGGTGTTCACGGAATAATCGTAGCTGGTACTACAGGTGAATATTACGCCATGAGTATGAAAGAACGTGTGTTCTTAATGAGTAGAGTTAAAGAATTACTAAATGATCGTTTACCTATGATTGTTGGAACCGGTGCCATCCGTACAGAAGACAGTATCGAATATGCGAAGCAAGCAAGAATTGCTGGAGCTGATGCAATTATGATTGCTACACCACCTTATGCTTATCCAACTGGACGAGAGATTGCACTTCATGCCTTAGCAATCGATAGAGAAGCAAATTTACCTGTAATTCTATATAATTATCCAGGGCGAATGAGCGTTAATATGGATGAAGAAACACTTGATCGATTAGGTCGCTCAAAAAACTTTTGTGCGATAAAAGAAAGTTCAGGAGATCCAAACCGATTACATATGTTGGCACGAGATTATCCTCACATATCTCTAAGCTGTGGAATGGATGATCAGGCATTAGAATTTTTTGCGTGGGGCGCTAAAAGCTGGGTATGTGCTGGTTCCAATTTTGCACCTGAAGCCCATTTAGCTCTTTATAAAACATGTGTGCTTGAAGGGGATTTCACTAAAGGTAGAGCTGTAATGTCAGCTATGCTTCCTCTGATGCGGGTTCTAGAGCAGGGAGGAAAGTTTGTACAATGCATTAAGTATGGGCTGAATTTAAGAGGGATTGATGCCGGGCCTCCTCGGAAGCCTTTACAGCCTCTCAATAAAGATGAAAAACGTGTTTTCGAACAAGTAGTAAATACAATGAATGTTACGATTGATAAATTAATGGGGAGATAGTTATGAGTGAGCTTTTGACACATGAAGAATATAAAAGTCTTGGAGAATCATTAGATTTTCCGCAAAGCCCATTTATTGATGGGAAGTATTACAAGGGTTCAGGAGCTCTAATGACAACACTAAACCCTTCCACTGGCAAGGAAATAACAAGTATAACTACCGCTAACGATGAAGATGTGGATCTTGCAGTTGAAAAAGCAAGGGAGGCCTTTGATCAAGGTCGTTGGTGTCGCCTACACCCCTCTGAACGAAAGAATATACTGATAAAGTTATGCAAGTTGTTAACGCGAAATCAAAAAGAACTGGCTGTAATGGAGAGCCTTGACAGTGGAAAACCAATACGAGACTGCGTCCAAATCGATTTACCGGAAACAATCCATGCCATCAAGTGGCATGCTGAGCTAATTGACAAAATCTATGACCAAACAGCTCCAAGTGGTGACGAAGCGTTATCTATTATAATAAGAGAGCCTATAGGTGTAGTTGCAGCAATTCTTCCATGGAATTTTCCATTATTAATGCTTGCCTGGAAAATAGGCCCTGCTCTTGCCTCTGGGTGTTCGGTTATTGTAAAGCCTGCCGAGCAAACCTCTCTTACCGCTCTTAGAGTTGCTGAGCTAGCTGCTGAGGCAGGAATTCCTCGAGGAGTTTTACAGGTGTTACCGGGTACTGGGCCGATAGTTGGCGAAATACTTGGGCGTCACATGGGTGTTGATATGGTCAGTTTTACAGGATCAACAGAAACAGGACGGCTTTTTTTAAAATACTCCTCAGAAAGTAATTTAAAGAAAACTGTTTTGGAATGTGGTGGTAAAAACCCAGCCGTTGTTTTTAATGACGCAGAAAATCAAGACCTTATAGCGGAACATATAGTTAACGGAGCTTTTTGGAATATGGGTGAAAACTGCAGCGCTATTTCTAGACTTATTGTTCATAAGGACATCAAATCAGATTTACTCAATAAAATAGTTGATCGATTAAGAGACTGGAAAACCGGTGACCCTCTCGACCCACAAAATCACCTAGGAGCACTTATTGACAAAGAGCATTGCAAAAAAGTTTCTAGCTATCTAAGTGAGGGCGCAGTTATTGGTGGAAAGATCGATGGCAGCTATGTTACGCCTACAATTTACGAAACAACAACAGATGATAAAAAAGCAAGAGACGAAATATTCGGTCCAATTTTAAGTGTTCTAGAGGTACAAACAAATGAAGAGGCAATATCATTAGCAAATAAAACAGAATATGGATTAACCGCATCTATTTTTAGTGCAAATACAAGAAATGCGTTGAGAGCAGCAAAAGAACTTAGGGTTGGCACTGTTACAGTAAATAGCTATGGAGAAGGTGATATTACAACGCCCTTTGGGGGATATAAACAATCGGGATTTGGTGGACGAGATAATGGTATTCATGCCCATGAACAATACTGTGAAGTGAAAACGATATGGATCGATCTTACCGACCCAGAATCGCAGGATAAGATCGAATGACGGTACAAGCCGTAGGAACAACACGAAAAGGGCGTAGCTATAGACGGCTAAAGAGCCAGACAAGAAGTTTTACAATGCTGCCGGCATTACAGCACAGCCTGCCACTAACAGAACCATTAAATAGAGATCAGATCAAACGAATTGATGAGGCCTCCATGGACATCTTGGAAAATACCGGCATTCATTTTCGAGATAAAATTGCTCTTGAAGATTGGAGATCCATTGGGGCAAAGATTGTTGGAGAAACAGTTTTTCTAGATAGATTTCTAGTAAAAGATCTTATTAAATCCATACCCGAGACATTCACATACCATGCAAGAAACCCGAAAAATAATCTTGATTTTGGAAAAAACTACTGCATGTTCGTGCCAATGACGGGAGCTCCATACCTAAGAGACCTAGAAGACAAACGTCGTATTCCAACTTTAGAAGATTTAGCCAATTTTCATAAGCTATCACACATGCTTCCCTCTATGCATTCAAGTGCACATCATATAGTAGAGCCCTATGATCATCCTATAAGCCATCGACATTTACGTATCACCTATTCGTCCATTCGATACTCCGACAAAACCTTTATGGGAATGACAACAAGTCCCAAAAATGCAGAGGATGTGATTAAGATGTGCGATATTCTTTTTGGTCCCAGTTTTATAGACAGCCATCCAGTAGTTACGGGTAACTGCAACGGAAACTCTCCCTTAGTTTGGGACGAAACAATGCTCGGCGCAATGAGAGCTTTTTGCAAAAGAAACCAACCGGTTTTGTGCTCTCCGTTTGTTTTAGGGGGAGCAAATACCCCTGCATCGGTAGCTCCAACAGTCGCCCAACTTAATGCTGAGGCATTATCGGCTCTTGCATACACCCAAGTAATAAAAAGAGGTGCGCCAGCAATTTATGGCCATTATCTTTCTACAGTATCGATGAAATCGGGAGCTCCTATGGCAGGAACACCAGAGATCAGTTTAATGAATTTTATGATTGGGCAAATGGCACGATATTATAAAGTACCATGGAGAACATCAAACACATTAGGGGGTGCAAAGACTTTTGATGCGCAAGCCGGCTACGAGAGCGCAACGACACTGATGGCCGTCATGATGTCTGGTGCAAATTATATTTGGCATTCAGCTGGATGGAATGAGGCTGGTATTCACTGTAGTACAGCTAAGTTTATTGTTGATGCGGAGCAATGCGCTATGGCATATCGAATGGCTGAGGGCATTAATTGGGACGACTTTGATGAGGGCCTAAAAGCTGTCAATGATATTGGACCTGGAGGTCACTATCTCAGTCATCCCCATACACTAGAAAACTTTCAACGAGCTTTCTTTATGCCTGAGCTTTTTGATAATAACTCTATTGAACAATGGCAAGCTGAAGGCTCAACAGAGATTACTGAAAGAGCGCTTAAGCATGCAAAGTCTCTTTTGGCAGATTATCAAGAACCAAAAATTAATGAAGCAACCAATGACGAGCTATTAGAATTTATTGCCCTGAGAGAGTCGCAAATTCCCGCCACTGACTCCCTTAATCAGGAGTTTTAATAAAAATGAGATTCAATGGAAAAAAAGTTCTTGTAACCGGTGCCGCTGGTGGAATTGGGAAGTCTCTTGTAAAAAAATTAAGAGCCGAAGGAGCATCAGTCGCAATAACAGATATTATCGTAAGTGATGTTGATGCTGAAGCTCATTTCCCGGGCGACCTATCCACTGCTCAATTTTGCAACGAGTTGCCTAGTAAAGCTAGAGATGCATTGGGAGGGCTAGATATTCTGATAAATAATGCAGGTATTATTAGGAGAGGCAAAATCACTGAAGCCACAGATGACGACTTTAATTCAACGATGGCCGTAAATATAGAAGCTCCGTTTAGGTTATGTCGATCCACAATCCCTATTATGGCAAAAAATGGAGGTGGATCAATTGTAAATACAGCTAGCTGCTGGGGTTTAAATCCTGGTCCTGATCATCCGATTTATATAATGTCAAAAGCCGCTTTAGCGTCATTTACACAGTGTTTAGGTCGTGATCACGCACATCAAAACATACGGGTAAATGCAGTTTGTCCAAATGAAGTAAATACACCTATGATACGTTCTGGTTTTTCTATTCGTGGTCTTGATCCAGAGAAGGCTATAGAAGAACTCAATGAGACCGTTCCTCTAGGCCGCATAGCTGAACCTGATGATATTTCGGACGTCATTTTGTTTTTAGCCTCTGATGAGGCCCGGTACATGTGTGGATCTCTTATCGAAGTAAACGGGGGGAAACCGGTATCATGAAGGATCTGGAGGGTAAAGTTGCACTAGTCACGGGGGCTTCACGTGGAATCGGGCTTAGCACAGCAAAACTTCTAACTGAAAAAGGTGCTAAGGTTTACACAGCCCAAAGAAGTAAAGGGGAGTATTTTTGGCTTGAGGCTGACTTTAATGACTTAGAAATGCCAAAAAAAATTCTGTCTCAGATAGAAGATTTAGAAGGGCAGCTTGATATTCTTATAAACAATGCAGGTATAATGCGTGAGGGGAATGCTGAAGAAACAAGTGAAAGTGATTGGTTTGAGCAACTTCAAATTAATTTAACGATTCCCTTTCTTCTAATAAAATATGCTCTTCCATTGTTAAAGATAAGAAAGGGCTCCATTGTTAATGTAGGTTCTATAGAGGGGTTAGGAAGTAACCCTCGCCATCCAGCGTATTGTGCTTCAAAAGGAGGACTTCATGCATTAACGCGGGCGGTCGCAGTTGACCACGGACCTGAAGGCGTCCGGTGTAATGCTGTCGCTCCTGGCTGGATTAATACTGAGTTGAATGAGGAGTTCATAAAATCTCTATCTGATCCCAAAGTTATTAGAAATAAAATTGGTGAAATCCATCCCTTGAAGCGAAGTGGAGAGCCTCTAGAAGTAGCTGAATTAATTGTTTGGCTTGTATCTGAGAAGGCATCTTTTTTGACAGGTCAAGTCCTGACTGTTGACGGGGGCAGAACAGCAAAATTGAGTTTACCGTGAAATGATAAGTGTTTCAAAAAACCCTGGTCCTTCTGCGTGGAACGATTTACTTCCTGAAAGGGAACCGCTTCCTAGCCTTTCCAGTACTTTAACTTCTGATTGGCTCATAGTTGGAGCAGGGTTTGCTGGATTATCAGCTGCACGCAGAGTCCAACAAGAGGCGCCAAATGATAGTATTGTCATTTTAGATGCCCAAGGGCTTGCCTCTGGACCAGCGGGTAGAAACTCTGGCTTTATGATTGATTTACCTCATGATTTGGCGAGTGATGATTACGGAGGACAAATAGAAAATGATCGTGAAGCTATAACCCAAAATCGGTATGCTATAAACTTTGCAAAAGAGACTGTTGAGGCTTTACAACTCCCTAAGGAATGTTTCAAAGAAATTGGAAAAATTAATGGCGCTGCAACCGCAAAGGGTATGCGGCATAACCACGATTATGGGAAACATCTTTCAAAACTCGGCGAAAAATATGAGTACCTGGATGCTAATTCTATGAAAGACATTACCGGAACAAATTATTATGACGGTGGACTATTTACACCTGGAACTGTGATGATACAACCAGCTTTATATATCAGGTCTTTGGGAGAAAAAATCCTCTCCAATAGAGTTCGATTATATGAGAGTTCACCAGTTGAAGAACTAAATAAAGTTGGTTCTGATTGGCAAGCGAAAACACCTAAAGGTGTTATCACCGCTTCTAAAGTAATACTCGCAGTAAATGGAAATATAGAAAATTTTGGTTATTTCAAGAACTCACTTCTTCATGTTTACACGTACGGCTCAATTACGCAAAAACTTACGCCTGAAGAGATTAAATCTCTGGGGGGAAGAAAAGAATGGGGACTGACCCCAGCTGACCCTTTGGGCAGTACAGTGAGGCGTATCTGTGGGACTGGAGGCGATAGAATTGTAATTCGTAATCGCTTCACTTATGAACCAAAAATGAGTCCCAGAAAATCAGTTATCGAAAAGGTGTACAGAACTCATATCAAGAGCTTTTCAGATCGTTTCCCCATGCTGAAGGATATAAAACTCATGCAAACATGGGGTGGGCACTTAACCCTTTCAAGAAATAATGTAGCAGCTTTTGGTGAAATAAAGCCTGGGCTTTTTGCAGCCTGCTGTCAAAATGGTTTGGGAACTGTCAAAGGAACACTTCATGGTTTAGCAGCCGCTGACTTGGCTATGGGAAAAAAAACAGCCCTAGTTGAACAATTGTTAAATAACCCTAAGCCAAAAAAATTACCATTTAAACCATTAACAAAAATAGCAGTATCATCTCGAATAAAATTAGGGGAATTACTTGCAGGAAAAGAACTTTAAAACTTAAGATAACCGACAAGAGGAAAAATATGAATATAGATAAAACTTCAGAGAATATGCCAACTATTGGTTTTGGAACTTATTTAATCCCAAATGAGGAGGCACAGAAAACCATAAATACAGCGCTCAAAATTGGATATAGGCATATTGATACTGCTGAGGTTTACAGAAATGAGGTGGGTATTGGGCTAGGTCTTAAAGACACATTCTCTCAACTTTCTCTTCAAAGAGATGAGATTTTCATTACAAGTAAGGTTTTTCCTGGAAACCCAAGCTGGGGTAGAGAGGCAAAAAATTATAAAATGTGTATTGAGGCTTGTGACAGAAGTCTTGAAAGGCTCAACCTTGATTATCTTGATTGTTATCTAATTCACGCACCTTTCTGTAAGGACTTAAGACTAGAGCAATGGAAAGCACTATGTGATCTCAAAAAGGAAGGGAAAACTAGAACTATAGGTGTTTCAAACTACAGTCAGTCACATATTCAAGAGATAATTAATGAAGGACTAGAAGTTCCTAAATATAATCAGATAGAGTTACATCCATGGTGCCAGAAGGAAGAATTAGTTTCTTTTTTGAAAAACAAAAATATCAAGATAGTTGCCTACAGCTCATTAGTTCCCCTGGAGGGATGGAGGGCAAAACCCAATCAAGACAGTGCAAAACCTCAAAGTATGAAGGAGGATGGTGCTTATAGTTCCTCTCCATTTAAGAGAATGTCAAAAAAGTATGGGGTGTCTGAGGCACAGGTATTGCTCAAGTGGGGACTTCAAATGGGCTTTGTGATTTTACCAAAATCTTCGGATGAAAACAGAATAAGAGAAAACTTTGATCTTTCTTTTTTGATTGATGATAATGATATGAAAGAGATAAGCACAATGGATAAGGGCGATGGAGTTGCTTGGCCCAATGGCGATCCGTGCAATTCAACGTAATCTTTTTTTCAATACTGAAAAACGAAATCCAGGTAACTTAAAAATCTTAAATTTACCCAAAAATATTCTAGCTAATGGGAAACACACGTCGGTCTATTGATCTTAAAGAGGAAATTAAATTGCGTATATACCAAGGCTCAATGCCCCATGGAAAGCTCTTTATTTTGATTTTAAGATCTTGATAGTTAGTTTTATTTTTTGCAATAAACTCAGTATATAGAGCATTCGCTTTCTTCTTTTCCCCACTTTTTTCTTCCACAAATATTAAAAACAACTTTCCCCAAAAATCTGAAAATTCATCAGAACCAACCATATTGAGGGCTACTTCTTTTGCCCCTTGGTTATCACTTAACGCAATATGTGAGCCTAACATTGCTAACCTCAACCTAGTTTGCCCAAATGGCGCAATCTCAAAATATTTTTTTGCAGTTTCAATAACTTTTTGATGATTATTACCGAATGAATATGCGCTAATGACTGCACTTAAGGTCTCTGAATTATCTCCTCCCATGTTTAGTGCTTTTTCTACAAGTAGCTTATCAAGTGATTGCATCGTCCTCATTGCCTTAAAGCCTGCAGCAACTGCGTATGCCGCTGCGTTATCAGGATCCAATTCAATTGCCTTATTTATCGAGAACTGTATATTTTTTATGTTGTCTGAAATATTAGTGCGATTTACTGCTAGTTGTCGCCATAAGTTGCGGGCATAAAGTAAATGAGCGCCAGAATTTTCCGTATTTTTCTCTAAAATTAGCCTGTATGGCTCTGCATGATTTTTACTCCAAGAAACTCCATCTTTATTTTGTGCAACGCTTAACTTCATTACTTGCACAAATTCTTCTTTTTCAGGAAAATACTTTTCATAATATTTAACCGCCTCTTCACCAAGGGTTAGATTTGACAATATCGCTCTTCTAGCTTTCTGTTCCAATAGATCTTGAGCACCGAATAGATCATCCAAGTCAAATTCTTCATTTATTGACGAAAGAATGTTATTTGTTTCTAGTTCAACTAATTCCAAGTTTACTCTAAATTTTTCCTTTGAGGTTATGATACTACCACCAATAATGAAGGAAACCCCATACTTAGACTTGATATCTAAATTTGAAACGTCTGCCTTTTTCAAGCTGAAACTAAGTTGTGTTGGAACAATATTCAGTGACACTGTGGATGAAATAGATGATATTAAATGGTCTGTGATACTTTTGGATAAATTTTCTATTTTTTCTGAGCCACTACGATTCTCTAATGGTTTTATAAGAAGTGTTTTTCCTATTATTGTTTTCTCTATTTTTTCGGCGATTTGCATTTCTGATGGTGCGCGTTCGCTGGATAAAAAGTAAGCGACACCTAGAGATAGTAAAATTATTGGGATGATCAGCGATAATGCATAGTTAAGCGAGTTTAGGCTTTTGTTTTTTATTGTTCTTTTTTGTGATGGATCAAGCAAAACATCAAATGCGTGAAAACTTTCATTTTTTACTTTTTGCTCACCTAGGTCATTAAACAGAAATTTTGTTTTATTGTTAACAAATTCATAGACACTTTTTGAAAGGGAGATACCTCCTGGTTGGCAAAGCGCTTCCAAACGCGCAGCAATATTTACCCCATCACCATATAGATTTTTACCCTCTTTAACAACATCACCCATGTTAATGCCTATGCGAAATTCCATCTTAATATTAGTATTCTCACTTTTGTTGCGCTCACTTATAAGAGTTTGAAATTCCGACGCACAAACTAGAGCCGATACGGCGCTGGTGAACTCTGCAAGTATTGAATCCCCTGCAGTATTGAAAACGCGTCCATCATGTTCTTCAAAAAGCCTATCTAGTATTTGCTTACAGGATCTAAAGCTCTTGACCGTTTCATCTTCATCTTTTTTCATGTGTTGCGAGTAGCCCACGGCGTCTGCAACAAATATCACAGCAATTTTTCTCTGTATTTCTTTTTCTACCATCGTAATTCTGCTTCAACTTTTTATAACCGTACATGAAGTGAACTAATTATGCCATCAAATTCATTCTCAAAGGCTCATTACTCTTTGAAGGATTTTTCTTGCTTTTTCAGATATTTGATAATAAGCAACAACAGTGAATAATTTAAAGTTTAAATGAACAGTAAAATGGAATTACGCAACATTGCGATCATCGCACACGTTGATCACGGGAAAACGACTTTAGTAGACGAGTTGCTGAAGCAATCTGGAGCTTTTAGAGAGAATGAAGCGACAGTGGAACGTGCTTTGGATAGTAACGATCTTGAACGTGAAAGAGGTATCACAATATTGGCGAAAGCTACTTCAGTTGTTTGGAACGATATTCGGTTTAATATAGTTGATACGCCAGGACATGCAGATTTTGGAGGCGAGGTTGAGCGTATACTCTCAATGGTAGACGGAGTAGTACTGTTAGTTGACGCAGCAGAGGGTCCAATGCCTCAGACAAAATTTGTTACTTCAAAAGCTCTTTCACTCGGGCTCAAACCTATAGTTGTATTAAACAAAGTTGATAAGCAAGATGCCGAGCCTGATAGAGCGCTAGACGAGGTTTTCGACCTTTTTGCTAATTTAGGTGCGAATGACGATCAATTGGATTTTCCTATTTTATACGCATCCGGACGTTCCGGTTGGGCAGACGAAAGCTTGGAAGGGCCTAGAAAGAATCTTGATAGCCTCTTTAAATTAATTTCAACACATGTTGCTCAACCAAGCCAAATCTCGAAACGTAACAAACCGTTCAAGATGCTGGCTACAACACTAGGTGGGGATAGTTTTCTAGGAAGAGTTCTTACCGGACGAATTGAGTCAGGTACGCTCAAAACAGGGCAAAATCTTAAAGCTATTAGCATCAATAATGAGCGTATAGAAAATTTTCGTGTTAATAAGATTTTGGCATTTAGAGGGTTAAAACAGCAAGCAATAGATACAGCTGAAGCTGGAGATATAGTATCCCTAGCTGGAATGAGCAAAGCAACTGTCGCAGATACAATAGCAGACCAATCAGTTGCAGACCCAATCCCAGCTCAACCCATAGATCCTCCAACTATTACAGTCACATTTGGAATTAATGACAGCCCTTTAGCGGGTAGAGACGGTAAAAAAGTTCAGAGCAGAGTAATTAGAGACCGTTTGCAAAAAGAATGCGAAAGTAACGTCGCAATTAAGATGGTGGACACACCAGGTGGTGAAGCCTTTGATGTCTCGGGAAGAGGTGAATTACAAATGGGTGTTTTGATTGAAAATATGAGGAGAGAGGGATTTGAGCTCTCTATTTCAAGACCACGCGTTATTTATAAGGACGTGGATGGCGTTAAAAATGAACCTATTGAGGAAGTTACTATTGACGTCGATGAAGAATTCTCAGGTGCTGTAATAGAGAAATTGTCTTTTAGGAAAGGAGAAATAGTTGATTTGAAGTCTTCAGGCTCTGGGAAAACAAGAATTATTGCATTAGTCCCATCGCGCGGATTAATTGGATATCACAGTGAATTTATGACCGATACAAGGGGAACAGGAATATTAAACCGCGTGTTCCACTCCTGGAGTCCGCATAAAGGCTCAATTGCAGGGCGCCGCCAAGGTGTTTTAATCTCCATGGAAAACGGAAGCTCGGTTGCGTATGCTATTTTTAACCTTGAAGAAAGAGGAAAGTTTTTCATTGGGTCAGGAGAAGAAGTTTATGAAGGGATGATTATTGGTGAGCATAACAGAGACAATGATCTAGAAGTCAACCCCCTAAAAGGAAAAAAATTAACTAATATTAGAGCCTCTGGTAATGACGAAGCAGTGCGATTGACACCTCCATCAAAGCTTAGTCTAGAGCAAGCAATCGCTTATATCGATAATGACGAGCTGGTTGAAGTTACGCCTAATCATATTCGCTTGAGAAAACGGATACTTACCTCAGTTGAAAGAAAGCGAAGCCAGAAAATCGCAAGTTAATAAGTTGTAAACTTTCATTAATTAGACCCCTTAAACGCTCGCTTGTTACATAGTTTAGATATTGTTGTCTTCAGAAAGATAACTTAAACTATGTCTATAAATGTAAAGAGGAGTGAAAAATGCCCAAAGGTTATTTTATTAGCGCACACAGAAGTACTGCCGATCCCGAGAAAAGAGCTGCGTACCTCAAATTAGCTAGACCGGCTATAGAAAAATATAATGGAAAAGTTCTTGCAAGCACAAATAAAATTAAAGTTTTTGAAGATGGCAAAGTAGAACAAACCGTGTTGGTTGAATTTGAGTCATTTGAAAAAGCAGCGGAGTGTATTGACAGCGAAGAATACCAAGACGCTCTATTAGCGCTTGATGGGGGAGCTAACAGAGATTGCAGAGTATTCGAGGGACTATAAATGTATCCTGGGAATCTAGCAAAAAAGTATGAAGATAGACCAGCATTTATAATGGCTTCAAGCGGGGAGACGGTTACATACAGAGAATATGAGGAACGCTCAAACCAACTTGCTCATTTTTTAAGAGATGAGGGCTTGGAAAAAGGTGACCACTATTCAATTTTCATGGAAAATAATAATAGGTATCTTGAGTCAAACTCTGCAGGTGAGCGCGCAGGATTAATTTATACCTGTATAAATTCTTATCTCAAAGAGGAGGAACTAGAATATATTTTGGTGAACTCTGACTCTAAAATACTCATTACATCAATATCAAAATTAGAAATAGTCAAAAAAGCAGTGAAAAATTGCTCTGTTCTAAAGAAAATTTTGGTAGTAGGGGCAGAAGAAGCACCGTTACCCGATGGTATGCATGATTTCGTGAAAACCATTTCTCAAAACCCTACGTCACCAATTTCAGACGAAAGTCTCGGCGCAGCCATGCTTTATTCTTCCGGTACAACTGGAAGGCCCAAGGGTATTTTGCGTCCTTTGCCCGACCAAAAACCTGATGAGCCACTTCCTATATTTAGCTTTTTATCTAATTTATGGAATTACAGTGAAGATATGATTTATCTTTCTCCCGCTCCTCTTTATCACTCCGCTCCTCAAGCTGCAAATAGCTTAACGATAAGAAAAGGGGCAACGACTGTAATTATGGAGAAGTTCGAGCCTCTAGAATATTTGAGTCTTATAGAAAAATACTCAATTACGCATTCTCAATTAGTGCCGACAATGTTTAGCAGAATGCTCAAACTAAGTGATGAAGAAAAAAATAAGTATGATCTTTCGTCACTAAAATATGCACTTCATGCAGCTGCTCCTTGCCCAGAACAGGTAAAACGACAAATGATTGAGTGGTGGGGACCAATTATTTGTGAATACTATGGAGCTACAGAGGCCTTTGGTTTTGCTTATTGTGATACAAAGGAATGGTTGGATCACCCTGGAACAGTGGGCAAAATAATGATAGGCGAGTTAACAGTAATGGACGATGAGATGAATGAAATGCCTGTGGGTGAGCCGGGTACTCTTTGGTTTAAACCTGCTTCTGAATTTAACTATCATAAGGAGCCTGAAAAAACTGCAGAAGCCTATTCCGCAGATAAAAGCTTAACTACAGTAGGAGACGTTGGTTATTTAGATGAAGATGGATTTCTTTATTTAACAGACAGAAAAGCCTTTATGATTATATCTGGAGGTGTAAATATTTACCCCCAAGAGTGTGAAGACCTCCTTATATCTTACCCAAAAGTTTTTGATGCTGCCGTTTTTGGTGTTCCAAATGAAGATTTGGGAGAGGAAGTAAAAGCAGTTGTCCAACCCGTTGAAAGCACTATGTCAAACGAGGCACTAGCTAGTGAATTATTAGAATATCTTCACAGTAACCTATCAAGACAAAAAGTTCCCCGTTCCATTGACTTTGTCACAGAACTTCCAAGACTTCCAACCGGTAAATTATATAAAAGAGTGTTGAGAGATAAATACTGGGGCGAAGGTAAAAGTCGAATTGTCCAGGAATAATATTAAGGAGAATAAATTATGTATCCAGGAGAGATGGGAAAGAAGTATGCTGATCGTCCTGCTTTTATTATGGCATCGACCGGAAAAGAAGTCACATATGGAGAGTTTGAGAGTCGAGTAAATCAACTTGCCCACTACCTGCGATCAATTAATCTGAAATTCAAGGATCATTATTCAATCTTTATGGAAAATAATGACAGATTTTTAGAAGCAAACTCTGCTGGTGAACGTGCAGGTTTATATTACACATGCATAAACTCTTATTTAACCGCAAGTGAGGTCTCCTATATAATTAACAATTCAGAATCCCAGGTATTGATAACATCTTCGAAAATGCTTCCAACAGTGATTGAAGCGGAAGACTCTTGTCCCGGTCTTAAGAAGATTCTGGTCGTGGGGGCAGAAAAGCAATCTTTATCCAAAAAAATATTAGATTATGAAGAGACTATCTCGAATTTTCCGACCCATCCAATAGATGACGAATGTCTGGGAACTTCGATGCTATATTCTTCGGGAACAACAGGACGCCCAAAAGGTATATTAAGACCACTACCATTTCAAAAACCAGATGAACGGTTGCCAGTATTCAATTTTCTTATGAAATTATGGTCTTTTGACCAAGATAACGTCGTATATCTTTCACCAGCACCTTTGTATCACTCCGCACCTTTAGCCGCTGCTAGTTTTGCGATAGGTACCGGCGCAACGACTATAATAATGGAACAATTTGATCCATTAGAATTCTTGAGACTCGTTGAAAAGTATAAAGTCACCCATTCTCAACTAGTTCCAACTATGTTTTCCAGAATGCTAAAACTATCAGAAAAAGAAAAGGGTATGTATGACCTGTCATCCCATAAATATGCCATTCATGGGGCTGCACCCTGCCCTGAGAAAGTTAAGTATCAAATGATAGATTGGTGGGGGCCAATCATATATGAGTACTATGGGGCAACAGAAGCTTTTGGCTTTGCATATTGCAATAGCGAAGAGTGGCTTGAACACCCAGGCACCGTAGGAAAGATTGTTTCCGGTGAGTTGGCAGTTCTCGACGATAATATGAAGGAACTTCCTCTGAGAGAGCCCGGCACTTTGTGGTTTAAACCAACTTCAGAATTTGAATATTTTAATGATCCCGAAAGAACTTCAGAAGCATACTCCGAAGATAAACAACTAACCACTGTTTGGGATGTTGGTTATACCGATAGCGACGGATATCTATATCTAACGGATAGAAAAACCTTTATGATTATTTCAGGAGGTGTGAATATTTACCCTCAAGAATGTGAAGACCTACTAATCCCACACCCAAAAGTTTTTGATGCCGCTGTTTTTGGAGTTCCGAATAACGATTTGGGAGAGGAGGTAAAGGCTGTAGTGCAACCCATTGACGGAATTAAGGGAGATGAAGCGCTCACAAAAGAGTTACTTGATTATCTTTCAGAGCATCTGTCACGACAGAAAATACCGCGTTCGATTGACTACATAGATAAAATACCAAGACTTCCCACTGGTAAGCTATATAAGCGACTTTTACGTGATGAATACTGGGGGCGAGGTAGTAACAAGATTGTGAAAAATTGAGTAGCCCGGCTATGGAAAATATCTTAAAGGTTCAAAAAAAAGCATTTTTGAAAGAAGGGCCACCTTCATTAGAAAAAAGAACAGATCTTTTGAAGAGATGTGTTGCATTAATTGAGACGCATCAGGAAAAAATTATCAAAGCATTAAATCAAGATTTTCAAAATAGATCCGTTGATGAAATTAAGATTTCGGAGATCGATCAAACGATACGGAATATCCTATTTACTATAAAAAAATTAAAGAGGTGGATGCAGCCACAGAGGCGATTTTCGTCACTCGGAACAGACCTACTAGGAGCAAAGAGTTTTTTGCAACCATCGCCATTAGGAACAGTGGGTATAATTGCTCCTTGGAATTTTCCTGTGGGTTTAATTTTCTATCCACTTGCATCTATATTCGCCGCAGGTAATCGCGCTATGGTAAAACCATCGGAAATCACTCCTGCTACCGCTAATATTATTAAAGAGGGTGTTGAGAAATATTTTGATATTTCTGAACTTGCTGTGATAACTGGCGGGCCATCGGTTGGCGAACGATTCAGTGGCCTAAAACTCGATCACCTTCTCTTTATAGGTAGTAATAGAGTTGCAAAAAAAGTAGCAGCTCAAGCAGCAAAAAACCTAGTACCAACAACGCTTGAACTCGGAGGCAAGAGCCCAACCATAATTGGAACCAATGCCAACATGGCGCTAGCTGCAGAGCGAATATTATTTTCAAAAACACTAAATGCCGGTCAGATCTGCCTTTCGCCTGATTATATATTTGTTAAGAAAGATGAGGAAAGGAACTTGATTTCAGAATTACAAAAAGCTTATTCAAAATTTTTTCCTGAACCGAATAGCCATAATCAAACTTCGATGGTTAATAAACAGCATTTGAAAAGAATGAATAGTTATTTATCGGATGCCACTAAAAAAGGAGCAAAGGTTGAAAGCTTAGGCAAGAATGATGATCTTGATAGAAATATGATTTCAACAAAAATAGTCACCGAAGTTAATGATGGCATGGATGTTATGAAACATGAGATTTTTGGCCCAGTTCTTCCTATAATGACTTATGACAGTATCAGTGATGTTGTTGACTACATAAATAAAAATGATAACCCACTAGGACTATATTATTTTGGCCGAAGCCAATCTGAACAAAACTTTGTTATAGATAACACAAGATCTGGGGGAATTACTGTGAACGATACAATGTTTCACATTTTACAGTCCAGACTTCCTTTCGGAGGAGTGGGTCAGTCAGGGCATGGGTGTTTTCATGGATATGAAGGCTTTTTAAATTTTTCACATTTAAAGTCTATTTATCATCAAACCAGTATAGATTTTATTCTGGCCATGATACGGCCACCGAGAGGCAAAGCCTTTAGTTTGCTCTCAAAAATTATGAAAAAGCTTGGATAGAATTTTGGAAGAAGCAGATTTCGTAATAATTGGTGGCGGGTCAGCAGGGGCAGTAATCGCATCCCGATTGAGTGAAAGAAGCAAATATAAAGTTTGTCTTTTAGAAGCTGGTGGCTGGGGCAGCAATTTGCTTTTTAGAGCCCCTGCGGGTGGACTTCTAATGCTTAGAGACAAGCCCAAATTTAATAATTGGGCATTTCATACAACACCTCAAAAAGGTCTGAATGATAGGAGAGGTTATCAACCCAGAGGCAAAGCGCTGGGTGGATCAAGCGCAATAAATGCTATGATTTATATTAGGGGACAGAAAGAAGACTATGATAGTTGGGCAAACGAAGGAAATAATGGCTGGAGTTGGAATGAAGTACTTCCATTTTTTAAAAAGGCTGAAAATAATGAAAATGGAAGTAAAAAGTTTCATGGGAACTTCGGGCCTTTAGAAGTATCCAATCAAAAAGCAGCCAAACCAATTTCACATGCGTATATTAAGGCCTGTGCAAACTATCAGGTCAAAATTAGAGAAGACTTCAATACAGGGGATAACGAAGGTGCAGGTTTTTGGCAATCAACAATTTTCCATTCAGAAAACAAAAATGGCCAACGATGCTCCACTGCTGCGGCTTACCTTTTGCCCCATGTAAAAAATAGAGAAAATCTAGAAATTATTACTAAGGCAAATGTCGTGAGAATAGTTTTTGATGGGAAAAAAGCAGTTGGCTTGGAATATATGCATCAAGGTAAAAAAAAGAAAATCAGGGCACATAAAGAGGTAATTCTTTCAGCAGGCTCTTTGATGTCCCCTACTATTTTACAGCGCTCTGGAATTGGTGCATTAGAGGATATAAAACGTCATGGTATCGAGTTAATCCATGAACTACCAGGTGTTGGAAAGAATTTGCAGGATCATATTGACTTTAACTTCTGCTTTAAAACTGATGATAAAAATACCTTAGGATTTTCTCCAGATGGCTTTTTTAAGATTTTACGAGAAATGGCAAAATGGCTAACTCATGGGAACTCTATGATTTCCTCCACTCTTTCAGAGGCTGGAGGATTTTTGAAAACCGACCAATCTTTGGACAGACCCAACATACAACATCATTTCGTTATAGGCCTCATCGACGATCATCTTAGAAAACTACACTATGGATATGGTTATTCATGCCACGTCTGTCTGCTTAGACCTTATTCCAGAGGCACAGTTTCTTTAGCTTCAGCTGAATACAATGATGCCCCCTTGATAAATCCTAATTTCTTAAATGATAATCGAGACGTAGACACCTTAATAAAGGGTGCAAAAATAACTCAAAATATTTTAAACACTCCACCTCTCAAAAAATACCAAAAGAGAGAAATTTATGGGGTTCATAGTAATCTCACAGACAAAGAGTGGGAACAGCATATTAGAAATCGTGCTGATACAATTTATCATCCAGTTGGGACTTGTAAAATGGGTAAAGATCCTTTAGCTGTTGTTGATAGTTCATTAAAAATGAGAGGGCTTAATAATATCCGAGTAGCAGACGCATCTATTATGCCAACTATTACTTCAGGCAATACAAACGCTCCCACAATTATGATTGGAGAAAAATGCGCTACTATGATTATAGACGATCATACATAACCGTAGTTATTGGACTATTTAATTATGAAAAGAATACTTCTGATTCTTTAGCGCCAAGTTTGAGCTAGTAACCTCTTTGGATAAGGGTTACACCTTTTGTGTATTGTGTTATCGGTATTTATCAACAAGAATGTTAGCGTGCAATCTTTGTGGTATATGCAACAGTTGGGGTGTTTACAACTTTACCTATTAAGTTCATTATAAAAACTGAATTGGGGGAGACTGTATGAACACCGAAATAGATCGTAAAATAGCTGTAATTCTTGTTGCCGATGTTGTTGGGTATTCCAAGCATATGGAAAGAGATGAGAATGCGACTC
>CACIAQ010000003.1 GCA_902584635.1 uncultured Alphaproteobacteria bacterium | reverse complement strand
CCTGTAGGGAAGAGCCTGTGCCTCCAAAAGAGATAGATCGTAAGATAGCTGTTATCTTTGTTGCGGACGCTGTTGGATATTCGCAGCATATGAAAAAAGATGAGGATGAGACGCTCAGAAGTTTCAGAGCCTGCAGGAAGATCTTAGAAAAATTATTTGATGAGCATGATGGAAGAGTCTTTAATACTGCAGGAGACTCTATTTTGGCAGAATTTTCAAGCGCAGTGTCGGCAGTTGTTTGCGCTTCGGAGTTTCAAAATCTTGTGAAAGAAAGAAACGATAATACGAGTTCATCTATAAAAATGAAGTTCCGCATTGGGATCAACATGGGCGATGTGGTGAAAGAGGGTGATAATCTCTATGGTGATGGAGTAAACATTGCTGCCAGACTAGAAGCACTTTCGCAACCTAACGGAGTGTGTTTGTCAAAGAGCGTTTTCGATTTGGTTAGTAACAAAACAAAGTTTGTATTTAATGATTTGGGTGAACAAAAAGTAAAGGATGAACAATTTCATGCTTTCGATGTTCTAATCGGCAATAATCAGAAACGTACTTTAAAAACGGGGAAGAGATTTAATTTACCTTTGTATATCTCTGTAGCTGGTGCAGTTGCGTTATTGATTGTAGTATTTTTTTATATTAGTACTATTAGAGAACAACCTATGCTTATTGCCTCGCAAAGTGATCAAATAGAAGGGCAGGCTACGGGTAGGTCTTTATTAATACTACCTTTTAGAAATACTGGTAGCTCAGATGAATTCGACTATTTATCTGAAGGAATTACTGATCACTTGATATCATCTATTTCTCCTACAACAATATTGAATATTTTATCGACACAAAGAAGCTATTTAATCTCAAAAAAGGAATACTCTACTGAAAAATTAAGAGATGAGCTGGGCATAAATTTTGTTGTAAATGGGAGTATATTGACCTCAGGGAATAAATTTAGAGTCAATATAGAATTATTAGACCTGAAAACAAATTCTACGATATGGAGTTCGAATAAAGAGTATTTATTGACTGACTTGTTTGCAGCACAAGATCAAATTGAGTCTTCGCTAAGAAGAGCAATTCAGATCCATTTGACAATGGGTAAAGTATTGTCAGGTTCCTTGGAAAAATATTTTGAAAACAAATTAGATTATAAGGAATTACTTTCCCTTAGGGCATTACAGTTTCAAGAAGGCTTCAGGGCTACAGATGATTATGAGAAACCTTTCAAAGCGCTGGTTGAAAGAAATCCAAAAAACTCTATGGCTTGGTACTATTATGCTGACTCCCTGTTCCTAAAATTCCTATCAAATAAACTAGCCTTTGAGGATTACCAAACAGTTTACGACGCAACTCTAAAGGCAAAAGAATTAGATCCCAATAATTCAATAGTTTATCCCCTGCTAGCATCAGTAGAAACTTACGTTATGGGAATTAACCAAATGGCGTTTGAACAGACTTTACTTAAAGGCCTAAAAAAAGGAAGCGAAAACTACCGAACGCTTATGTTCATAGGGGCTAATTTATATTCTATTTCGAATTTTTCAGATGCAATTAGATATTTGAAGAAGGCGGTTAAAATAGCTCCATTCGGACCAATATCCACAGAAATTTATCTTATGAAGTCGTATATTGAAACCGAAATGTTCGATGAGGCTAAAGAGCTTTGTCTTTCAATGATAGCGGGAGGGGGAAGCGCCGGCGTTCTTTGGGGAACAACTTTTCTAACCTTTGCAGAATTTGTTGCGGGAGATAAAGGAAAAGCTGAGGTAATTTTGAAGAATTTTATTGATGAGAACAATTATACTATAGATGAGCTCATAGAAGAACTTAGAAGCTCACCATTTGCTGGGGGTGAATTAGAGCAGGCTACAGAGGATATGATTTACATATTTCTATACATGATTGATCCGCAAAAGATTACTCCATACCAGAAGGCACTATTTAGAAAAGATCGATATTCTTTAGAAAATTAAGATGATTTGCATTTTGCAGAAAGATTATTTCGATGGCTGGGGTGGTAGCATTTGAACCTACGGTACACGGGATCAAAAACCCGTGGATATTGTTATAAGGAGTTATAAGGATTCTCATAACCCTTTAAAATAGTTCTTATGCTTCTTATGTTTGATCAGGAAAATCACGAAAACTGTTGTCAAAACTGATGTCAAAAAGTTAAGTTTTAAGGATATAAATGGAGTCGGCAAAATGTATGAAGTCAAGCTAATGAATTCGTACTTTCCAGCACAAGATGATGCTGATATACGAGACATTACTATAGGTGATTTTCTTCAGGAGACTGCTAACGCTTTTCCTGATAATGTTGCCATGGTTGATATCAATGAAAAAGGCGATGCTTCTTCATCATGGACTTACCAAGAATTATTTTTAGAAGCTAAAAAACTCTCTGTAAGTCTCTCCAGTCGGTTCCAAAAAGGGGAGAAGGTCGTGGTATGGGCTCCAAATATACCGCAATGGGTTTTTATGGAATATGCATGTGCTTTGTCCGGCTTAGTGCTTGTAACTGCTAATCCTTCATTTAAACAAAAAGAACTGTCTTATGTAATTGAACAGTCAGGGGCAGTTGGGCTCTTTCTTATACCGGAATATCGTGGCAATAAGATGGATGAGATAGCAAAGGAAGCTATTCAAGGTAATAAAGTATTAAGAGAAGTAACAGGCCTTTATGATAGAGGTAAACTATACTCGATAAAAAAAGAAAATGAGACAAGGGTTAAAGTATTTCCTGATGATCCCGCTCAAATACAATATACGAGCGGTACAACGGGCTTTCCAAAAGGAGCAGTATTAACGCACAAAGGCTTGCTCAATAATGCGAAGATTTATGTTGAAAGAAAACAAATTTCACAGGAATCTGTTTGGTCAAACTTTATGCCACTTTTTCATACAGCAGGATGCGCAACAGGAACTTTGGGTTGCTTAACTGCTGCTTGTAAAATGCTTCTTATTAAACAGTTCAATGCAGATATATTTGCGAAGCTTATAGAAAAACAAAAAGTAACAATATGCTTCGCTGTTCCCACTATGTTGTTTGATCTTCTTGAGTCATTGAAGGTAATACCAAGGGACACGTCCTCTCTTGAGGTGATTTCAACTGGGGGTGCTCCTGTCCCACCAGAATTAGTGACAAGAGTAAGAGAGCGCCTTGGATGTCATTTGTTGTCTGCTTTTGGTCAAACAGAGCATAGTCCAATGATAAGCCTTAATCCTATAGGAGCTACATTTGAACAAATAACACAGACCGCTGGCCAACCTCTCCCTAAAACGGAAGTCTCTATAAGATCAACCGATACCAATGAAGTTTTGGCCCTAGGAGAAGTAGGAGAAATTTGTGCTCGTTCTTACGCTATAATGTCTTGTTACAATGATAATCCCGAAGCTACGCAAAAGACGGTTGATAATGAAGGTTGGTTACATACGGGTGATCTTGGGGCCATGGACAAAAATGGTTTCCTAACAATAACTGGAAGGGTTAAAGATATGATTATTAGGGGGGGGGAAAATTATTTCCCTGCAGAGATTGAAGCTGTTTTAGTAGCTCATCCAGACATTATGCAGGTTGCAGTAGTTGGATTACCAGACGAAAAATGGGGCGAAGTGATAGCTGCTTTCTTTACGTCAGAGACCACACCGAAAAAGGAAGATCTAAGGTCTCATGCAAGAAATCATATGTCCGCCCAAAAAACGCCGTCTATTTGGGTTAAGGTTGCAGATTTTCCTTTAACAGGATCAGGTAAAATACAAAAGTTTGAAATAGTAGATAGATATGTCAATGGTATTTATGGGGATGTCATTTACTAGCGCGTTCGGTAAGTTGCTGGGGTGGTAGGATTCGAACCTATGGTAAACGGGATCAAGAACCGTGGATATTGTTATCAGGAGTTATCAGGATTCTCATAACCCTTCAAAATAGTTCCTATCCTTCTCATTCGTCTTATGCGTTATCAGGAAAATCACGAAAACTGTTGTCAAAAGAGTTGTCAAATTTTTCTAGCAGTTATTATTCTATAAGGGAAGGGCATTTTCACGGTTCCTGCTTCTTCGAATTTTTTAAACCTGGAAACCAGTTCTTCTTCTATTTCAGGAAGCTTCTTTGGGTCTTGAGCATCTAACAAGCCCTTTGATCTAACTCCAACTTCTCTATATACGGTCGGCATCTTAGATGAAGAAGCTCCTGTATCGAAGACATTATCTTCAGCTTGAAAATTTATCATATCCAATCCTTGCGCCAAAAGCTTGACTGATGCCCTTTCTTTGTCGCTAAAATCATCTATTGGGGGGGGCGTCGGGTAAACCAACTTCAAAGCTACCGAGCTGGCTAATCACTTCTGAAAGAATTCCAAAAAAAGGAGACTCTTCCACAGGCGCCCAAACAGTGAATACAAAAATTCCTCTAGCTTTAAGTACTCGTCGTACTTCACTAATAGCTTTATCAGGATGAGCAAAGTGAAGAACTCCAAAAGTACAAAATACCTTATCAAAGCTGTTATCTTCAAACTTAAGATTTTCTGCGTCTGCCTGTTCGAACTTCAAGGTGGGAAAAAGATTTTTTGCTTCCTGGACCATCGATGCAGCAAAATCTGTCCCCAAAACGTTTTTTGTTTTTTTTGAGATTTCACTTGTGCCGTAACCAGGTCCAGATGCTAATTCTAAAACATTATCGTCATTAGATAAATTTAGAGCTTCAACTGCGATTGGTACTATTTGGCTAGTAACAGCCCAATTACCATATGTTGAAGCACGTTCCTCCCATCCATCTTTTTCAAAATTCTTAAAATCATCAAAGTCAGTCATTTATATCTCAATATAATTGTTATTGGTTTTTGGTTTAATTTCACGTCTTATCATCTCCAAACGAGTATTCTTATCTTGCATGATATCTGTCATCTTTTGCTCATCAGTAATTGAGAATGTTGCTCTTAATAGCTTACTCACATGTCTCTTAAATACTCAACAATATTTTCAGCAAGCTAGAATCTTCAAAATTTATTTTTTTGATGATCCTTATAAAGCTCCTGGTTTCTTTGAGAGGGTTAGTGGTGAAATATTTTTCAACATACTCCAGGGCGCTCACAGAGCTCTTAAACTTTAATGAGGTCAAACTCATGTTTTCCCCAAAAATTGCTATTCAGTATTAGTCTAAACCACGAATTAAAAACCTGGTAGACAAAGTACTGTCAAAGTGTTGTCACGTTGATAAAAACTTCTATTTAAAGAATCAATCGAGGTAGCAGTCAATAACGCTATTCTTCCAATAAAATATAGTTATTGTCTTTTTCTAGAGATGGCTGGGGTGGTAGGATTCCAACATACTGTACACGGGATCAAAACCCATGGATATTGTTATCAGGAGTTATCAGGATTCTCATAACCCTTTAAAATAGTTCTTATCTTTCTCATGCTTCGTATGCGTTATCAGGAAAATCACGAAAACTAATTTTCAAGATGGCGTTCTACGTGGATTTTATGAAAGTGTCATCTACACTAGGTAGGGTCATAAAAGAGAAGCAAGTGGTATTCACAAAGAGGGTTTGAAAGTTGGTCAGTGGAAAGAAGTTGAAGAGGAAGGTCATTACCTAAATGGCCAAAAAAATGGAAAATGGTCTAATCAGATGTGCTCTGCGGTAATTGGATACTTTAAGTTAAACTGCGAAATGATTAAGAAAGAACGGGAAAGTAATATTTTTTACGTGACGCCAGATAAAATAAACAGATTCAAAGAATGGATTATAATATACCAAAATTAAACACTACAAAAAAAACAAAAGGGAACCACTTGATTGTGATTGTATAGACAAATCCTTGTTTAAAATGTGAGATATGACAGAGAACGTCGGTTGTACTAAATTTTATAAAAACGGGAAAGTGGTGAAGGAAATATTGAATTAGATATTTTTATTTTTCTAATTATTTATGGCGATTTAATCCAAAACTTCAATTGAACCACCAACTAACATGGTTGCGTCTTTAAACAGAATATGTTCGATGCCAAGTTTGGTTTCATCCCAGGTGGGGTCAAACTCTCTCCAGCTTCCATCGATATATAATTCAACCCAAGCATGAGCCCCGAAGGAGGGGGAATTGTTTTCATCAGTGTAGGCATACCCTGACACTTCTCTGGCAGGTATACCATTCAATCGAGCGAGAGCTGTCATCAGGATAGCATACTCGCTGCAGTCACCTTTTTTTTCTGTGATTATTGCCCTTAACTCCGGCCCCTCTGGTCTCACAGTATATTCGATGAAATTGTGAACGAAACGATTAAGGATCTCACTTTTCTTGAGATTTGAAAGATTATTGTCTTCAATCGGATTTATTTTTTTTAGCTCTGGTAAGTTAAGTGGTAAGTTTTCAGTAGACTCTAGATACAATTGAATATTGTCTTCTTGATAATTAGAGATCTGATAGTTCTTTTTTAATAAAATTTCGATGCTGTTGCTACTTGATGATAGAATTTGCTGTCTATCATTTCCCACAATGATTTCTTCGGCTCCGATACCATCGATTTTCAACTTTAATTCACTTATATCTTTATATCTAATTATTCGATCAACAGGAAAGTTTTCTATGTCCTTAAGTTTTAGGGTTTCCCCCGGGTCTTTTGCCTTTTGCTCTGGTTCACGCACTAAAAGCCAGTTTCCTAGCATCTCCATCCGTATTGCTTCCAATCCTTGATATTCCATCAAGGCTTCAACTTCAAACTGCGTATTCAAGCCTTGTACAGCTAAAATGCTTGTTTTAGGGATTAATTTACCATTCTTCAAAATATTATTTCGATGTATTTTTTTTATGATAGAGAATTCTGGTTTATTTCTGTCAAGATCAATTCCGGATACGAATTTTGTGGTCCCTAACTCACTAGCAAAATCGCTATTTAAAATAAATACATCGAAATGATATTTCCTGATATCTATTGGGAAAAAAGGTATCCGGACTTCAGTACTCTCTTTGTTCTTAATTGTCTGAACAACATAGTCTGTCCCCTCTATTGTGACATTTGTTTGCTTTTCATCGGACCCTATCTTTTTGCCGTTTTCATCATGATCTTCATATTTTTCGTATACTGACTGGGATATCAGGTTTTTATCGCCTTTGAGAGAAAAAGTTGACTGGTCCCCAAAAAAGGCTTTGTAGTAATCTGTATTTAGTACAAAACCTACTTCTGCCTTGAGGACGGGGTCCCCTTCATACAATTCTTTTTTCCATTTTTCATAAGCATAGCCTAGTTTTTTTGTGGCAATATATACTCCATACCAATTCTCTTTGCCGTCTAGATAATTAATTAACTCATCTGCAGAAATTGGAGGTTTTGCTGAAACACTTGATAAGGAAGAAATAAAGAAGAAAAATAAAATTGATCTTAATAGATTTACAATTTTCTTAAAAGAGTGAGTGCTATTATATACTATTTCCAATCTTAAGTTATTATCCAATATAGTCATATTAAATACATGAATAGCGTAATATTAATGTGTTAAAAAATCAATTCTCTTTATGTCAAAGTGTTGTAGGAAGTCTTGATATCAAGATTAAAGCGGTAGCATGAAAACAATCTGCTAGTCGAGAAGGATCAATAAAAAATAGTTAATAACTGCTTTTAAGAAGTGGCTGGGGTGGTAGGTTTCGAACCTACGGTACACGCGATCAAACCCCCGTGGATATTGTTATCAGGATTCTCATAACCCTTCATAACAGTTCTTATGCTTCTCATGGTTCATATAAGTTATCAGGAAAATCACGAAAAATGTTGTCAATAGTGTTTTCAAAAAATATCGTTTAAATGGGTGGTGGAGAATAAAAAATTTAATGGAGAAAAAACACTTTGGGTTTTAGATTGCTTTCGGTTTTTTGCGGCGCTTTGCTTTCTGCGTCCACTATCTGGGCTTCTACAAATGTATTAGAGGCGCAAAAAATACTTAATCAACTTGGATATAAGGCTGGGCCAAGTGATGGTGTAGTAGGAAAAAAGACCATAAATGCAATCACTAACTATTATATGGATCAGGGATCAACTTTCGACGGAGCGATCGACGCCAGTGAACTTGAGGATCTAAAATCCACGTTACAGAGTAAAAGGCTGTCACTTAGAATCCGAGCTGAGAATTTAGGTATTACGCTTTCAGGACATTATATTGACAAAACTCTGAAAGAAAATTCGGGGAAATACCTTCTTCCAAGCAATTCATGGTTTCGAGGAAAAATAAATAGTGATCGCGGTGTTTTTTATAAAGCAGGCTCTGCCTGGGGTGACTGGGATAGTGATGGATTACTGGACTATATAGGGCTGGGAATAGGGCACCGTTGTGGTACCGGCGGAACGTCTGGGCATAGCGTGGTTAAGGAAGGCCGTGAGGGGTGCGCATCTTTTCAAACGGCTCTATGGGTACCATTCATTCCGTTCAAAGTAATTAAACAAGAAAAAAGGTTTGAAAGACTAAATGTTAACAAGATTTTTGATTTTGATGGCGATAGAAACATAGGTTATGCAGCAAGCGCTGCTAGGGCTATTATAGAAGATTTTAATGGAGATGGTATAGACGACATCTATCCTACTAATGCACAGGTTCAAAATATAAAGGGAAAATTTAGCTATAAAGGGCCTAATCATATTCTCATTTCAAATGGCCAGGGAAAATGGAAACAAAGTTTTCATACTGGCTATCTCACCGACAAAAAACGAAAAATATATATGGGGTTTTCTCATGGCGCAGATGCTGGCGATATTGATAATGACGGTGATATCGACATTCTAACGACCGAATTTGCAGGCGTAGTCTGCCATTATAATGATGGAAATGGGAACTTTAATGCGAAACTTTGTTCAAATGTAAATGGTTCTGCGATGACTACAGCAGATTTTAACAATGATGGGAACCTAGACATGGTAGTAAGTGCGGATCACTATAATCCTATTTACGCAAAATATTCTTCGCAAAAATACTCTAACCCAAAAAGACAAAGAACGGTTTTATTGCTAGGCGACGGAAAAGGAACTTTTTACATAAAGCAAAAATTGGAACCCCTTATGGACGGAAAGTTTATGTTCTCTACAGTGCCTGAAATGACTGCATTTGATTTCGATAATGATGGCGATGCCGATATTATTAGCTCAGTAGTAGGTCCAAATTACTCTGGTTCCGCCTGGATTGCATACGAAAATAGTGGTGGACAATTGCGCTTAGTTGATCACAATATCTTTCTGAAGCCTCTACCAGAATGGCAAAATCCAAAAGTTTGGGGCTCAATGGTCAAAGATGAGTTCCGCCACCCCTGGAATTCATACTGTCATAAAAGTCTCTTAATAGACATAAACGACGATGGACTCATGGATGCTTTGTGTTCTGCTGATGTTCAACGACCCAAAAGTCCTAATTTAGTATTGCTTAACAAAGGGGATATGAAATTTGAAATACTTAAGCCTGACGAAGTAACAAGATGGGTTAGCTGGTTAAAATAAGTATTTAATTCGACATAAAAATCGATAAAGAGTGGTGTCTCGAGATACAGTTTGGCATAGGTATTAATCTCTGGAAATTTTGTTATAAATTATGTGTGCATGTGGCTGGTTGGTAGGATTGGAACTAAGGTACATGGGATCAAAAACGTGGATATTGTTATCAGGAGTTATCAGGATTATTATAACTCTTCAAAATAGTCCTTATGGTTCTCATGCTTCTTATGCGTTATCAGGAAAATCACGAAAAATGTTGTCAAAAGTGTTGTCAAATATATTGATTTTAAGCTCGCGCATATAGGCCCACTATATGTTGCATA
Source organism: uncultured Alphaproteobacteria bacterium (assembly GCA_902584635.1). Lineage (GTDB taxonomy): Bacteria > Pseudomonadota > Alphaproteobacteria > Rhodobacterales > Rhodobacteraceae > CACIJG01. The sequence goes on along the minus strand of CACIAQ010000003.1, from coordinate 83,092 downwards.
GTCGTAAAACTATGATCCAGCAATACTCTTTAATGACTTTATTAATTCTTCTCTTACCCAATACTCTCTTCTAGCCATAGGGCTTGTTACAATTTTTCGAAGCAGATCTTCTAGTGAAATTTTATTTTTTTCTATAAAATCTTTATACATTTGGCTACTTGATATCTTTTCGCCATTGATGGCCTCGATATATATTAGACACAACTGTCCCCAAAACTCTAGGAACTTATCAGATGATATCATTTCTTTGGCAAGCTCTCTGGCATCTTTAATTCGATTGGCTTCCAAGTACGCCGCGAAGAGGGCTAACTTCAAGGCTGAAGGACCGTAGGGTGCAACTTCAAGGGCTTGCTTATAATAAGTTATCGCTTCTTCTGGTTTTGCTTGCAGCCTGTAGACATCTGCAACAGTCTCTAAAACGAGATAATTATCCTCACCATATCTCAAAGCTGTTCTAAGCAAGGTTTCATCAAATTTTAATTGATATCTTTTTTTTAAAGCGGCTTTAAAGGCATAAGCTGGAGCATTTCCTGGGTCTAATTCAAGAGCTCTAGAATTTGCTTTGAAAATATCTTTTATTTCGACATTACTATTTTCTCTATATGCCCCAAGTTGTCTGATCAAGCTTCTCGCATATAAATAGTTAGCACCTGAGCTGGCCGGATTTTTTTCCAAGACCATCCGGAATGGTTCAGAGTGGTTTCTTTCTATTGATGTTCCTTCTTTAAGTAGAGCAACTCTTAATCTGAGGATTTCTAAAAAATCTTCAGAATTAATAAAATGTTTTTCTAAGTATTGAGTAGCTTCTTCTCCCATCGTCAGTTTAGAAAGTATCATCCGTCGAACAGAAAATTCTATTTCATCTAATGTGGAGAATAGATTACTTTTAGAAAATTCATAATTTGCCGACCATAAGATTTTTTCTTTTCTAACATCCAGTAATTCCAAACTTATTCTAAAGTTTTCTTCCGAACCGAGTGCACTACCACTCAAAATAAAACTAGCTCCGGTCTCTCGATACAAATCTTCCACCGTTTGAAATTTTTCTTTTAATACATAGCTTTTCTGTCTCGGAACAATGTTAAGCATAACTGTAGATGAAATAGACGAGATAAGGTGGTCTATAATGCTCTTTTTCATAGACGCCATATCTGAACTATCTGACACATTATCAAAAGGGAGAATTAATAAGGTTTTCCCTAAAATATTTTCTTTTGACGTATCTATCCGCATTGCAAATTTTTGTGGATCAGTTTGGAAACTGAAAAAGTAGATTAATCCACCGATCGTTATAACCAACAAAGTTGCGATAGCAGCTAGGGTTCGAACGGAGGAATTTTCACTACTTTTTATCGTTCTTTTTTGAGAAGGATCAAGTAACAAATCAAAAGCATGGAATAGGTTTTCTTTTACTTTTTGCTCTCCTAAGTCACTAAAAAGAAACTTTGTTTTTTTGTTTACCAAGTCATAAATACTCTTTGAAAGGCATATACCATTTGGTTGAGCAAGTGCTTCTAAACGTGCCGCAATATTTACACCATCTCCATAAAGATTACTATCCTCTTTAACGACATCACCCATATTTATGCCTATACGAAATTGGAGATTTACACGACTTTGCCTGTTATCATTTCTTTCTTTTATTAATTCCTGAAATTCAGAGGCACAAACCACAGCAGACACTGCGCTGGGAAACTCAGCTAATACAGAGTCTCCAGCTGTATTAAAAATTGTTCCTCCGTGTTCTTCAAATAGCTTCTCAAGAATTTTTTTACAGGCTCTGAAGCTTTTTAGTGTCTCATCCTCATCTCGCTCCATATGTTTGGAATACCCAACAACATCTGTTGCAAAGATAACGGCGATCTTTCGTTCTATCTTGTCGTCTGTCATGAAGATATATTTTTTAAAAACAACATACCTCTAACTTATAGATTAGCTGTCGGCTCTTCAATAAGCATGAGAGGTTTCTTTGTTTTTATTTTAATAAAGGGAGTGGCTGGGGTGGTAGGATTCGAACCTACGGTACACGGGATCAAAACCCGTGGATATTGTTATCAGGAGTTATCAGTTTACTCATAACCCTTTAAAATAGTTTTTATGCTTATCATGCTTCTTTTGTGTTATCAGGAAAATCACAAAAACTGTTGTCAAAAGTGTTGTCAAAAAATATCTTTTTAAAATACGACTATGAATAAAAAATTACTTTTAATGGAGAATGAATTTGGCTGATCTACCTAGTGTCAATATCGAAGAAATAGAAAAATTTAAAGAGATTGCTGGAACTTCAAAAGATTGTTCAATTATCATGTTGAATCTTAATGAGTACAACGCAGAAGCTGAGTTTCCAAATGGCAAACTTTATAAAGACTACATGGAAATACTGAATATTCTTCTAGCTGAGGTCGGAGGCAAAGTTCTATGGCAAACAGAGGCATCAGCTACACTTATCGGTAATCAGAAAATTCATGAAGCTTTAGGGATCTGGTATCCCAGTCATCAGGCTTTTCTGGATTTGATGACCGCACCATCATCTGAGAAAAACATGAAATTAAGAAGTCTGGCTGTAAAAAAGGCTGACTTACACAAATGTAGCGATTATACAGCTTAGTTATAAAGAGAATAACGATAACTGTTATCAGAAAGCGTTTATTGCTTGAAAATTATTTCTTAGCTTTCAAGCTGTAAATTTAAAACCTGTACCACGCTTCTCAATAAATCCGAATTTTGGCTCTAAAGTGTGTCCGCTCGTACACATAACTCTGTCCGTACTAACCATATCAAGCATTTTCTTCCTAGAGTTCAGCGCTTCTCCACCGTCTATATCGAATATTGTGGAAGCATTCGGATCATTAAGTTGCAGATTAGGAGCATGGATTATATCCCCTAAATGAACAAGAGCCTGATTATCACTATCAACTCTAAATCCAGAGTGGCCTGGAGTATGCCCTGGAATGCTTAGTAGTGAAACACCAGGAATTAGATCTTTAGTAAATGAAATTATTTCTTTTTTATCATTATATGCGTTTAAAACACCGCTTGCTAAGTTTGACCAATCAGCTCCGTTTACTTCGATGGGGTCAAAGTTATTTTTTGTCCAAAAATCGTGTTCTGATTCCAATACTTGTAATGCCGCATTTTCAAAAATAGCCTTTCCATCCGTATTGACTGCACCAGCAATATGATCTGGATGTAGATGCGTGAAAAACAAATCAGTTATATCGTTTAGTTGTAGTCCAGTCTCCTTTATAGCATCTTGAAGAAAGCCACATGTAGGCCCAAACAATTCCCTGCATCCTGCGTCAATTAAAAGATTTCGATTAGCGCTTTGTATCAAGTATGCGTTCACGTTACCGTATATAAGCTCACTATTTTCACTATCATTAATTATTGCTGCATCTTCCTCTCTTAAATTAACGAGAGCCTCTTTGGGGAGATAAAGCTCACCATCTCGAAGTGCTGTTACTTGAATGGAACCCACAGATATTTTTGTAGTTCTAGACATATTTTAAATTTCCTTTCTCATCTTCTTCGCGCTTTTAAAAGCATATACTAGTCTTAACAATATGATAATACTTTTAGCAATATCCCACCCAGTATTGATATTGAGATATTTTTTGGACCTTGGTATCGGGTAGTTTTGTGTGGGATCTTAATTTAAATTTAGTATGGCTGGGGTGGTAGGATTCGAACCTACGGTACACGGGATCAAAACCCGTGGATATTGTTATCAGGAGTTATCAGCATTTTCATAACCCTTTAAAATAGTTCTTATGTTTCTCTTGTTTCTTATGCGTTATCAGGAAAATCACGAAAAGTGTTGTCAAAATTGTTGTCAATATTCCTATCTTTTTCTAAAGTTACGCCTGGAATTTTGGTTGCTTCTTTTCTTTTTTTTTCGATCATTTTTCATTTGAACAATTTGTTCTTCGCCAAGACTTTCTACCTCCTCTATCGGAGGTAGTTTTCCTTTGAAATTTTCAATTAGCGCTAAGGCCAAATCTTCATTAGAAAACCGCAATAATAGCTCATTAGCAAACTTAAGTTCACTAGAACTATTTTTTTTGTTTCTTGAAAGGTAGTTTATGATCTTTTCATTATCTTTATGTTCTATTTCTTCTTGTGAAAGAAATTTATTAATAAACGGTCTTACCTTTGCAGAATCGATCAATTTTTCATATTTTCTTTTCTCGCCAGGTGAACAAAAAAGAATACTTCGACCCTTATTCCCAGCTCTCCCGGTTCGCCCACTTCTGTGTATTAAAGTTTCTGGATTATGAGGGAGTTCAGCATGTATCACTATATCCAGGTTAACCAGGTCAATACCTCTTGCTGCTACGTCTGTCGCAACACATATCTTACACCTACCATTTTTTATGGATTGTAATGCCTTGAACCTCTCTGATTGATTCAAAGCACCATATAAGGAGACAACAGTAAAACCTCTATTTAATATTCTTGAAGAGATATGCGTTACAGCATTCCTAGTAGAGCAAAAAATAATAATAGTCTTATCATCATGAAATCGGAGAAAGTTGAATATTGCGTTTTCAATATCATGTTTTTTTACAAAATATGTTTCATAAGAAATATCAGTGTGTGCTTTGCCGAGACTAGTAGCTTCAATTCTGACTGCGTTTTTTTGGTACTTTGATGCTAATGACAATATTTTTTTTGGGATAGTTGCTGAAAACATAAGTACCCTCTTATTTGCAGGACTTTGATTTACAATCATATCTAAGTCTTGTTTAAAGCCCAAATCAAGCATTTCATCAGCTTCATCTAGGACAAGCGATCTTAGATAATTTAAGTGGAAAGTTTTCCGCCGTATATGGTCATTAATCCTTCCTGGTGTTCCTATTAAAAGATCAACTCCTTTTGAAATATTTTTTCTTTCTTTTTTTATGTCCATCCCACCGATCGCCGTTGAGATTCTGATCGCAGTCTTAGAAAATAGCCATGCTAACTCATTAAAAACCTGTAAAGCTAATTCTCGTGTGGGGGTAACGATTAGGGTTTTAAGTTTGTTATCTGAACCCAGAATTTCTTTGAGTCCAGCAACCGATATTGACAACCCATAAGCAAGTGTTTTGCCAGAGCCTGTTTGGGAGCTCACCAGAAGATCTTTATCATTGTTACCAGGATCAAGCACTAAGCTTTGAACTGTTGTTAGTTTGTCATACCCTTTTTCTTTTATTGAGAATTGTAATTCTTCAGGAATAGATTTTGTTTCAAGCATTCGCTCAATTTATAGAATAATAAAAATAAAGATATAGCTAAGATTTATAAATTTCGTCTCATCTAATTTTTTGATCAAAAGAAAGATTGCCACCTGCCCAAATTGGTAAATTCTCTTTATCATTGAGCCATTTTTCTTCTTCAGGGGTATTAGCTCTTCCAAACTCTGAATTTCTTTGTGGGTAACGCCCAAATTTTTCTAAAACCTGCCTATGTTGATCGACCGCCTTCTTATTTCTCCCTTCAAATAGAGTGAAATTAGGATAAGCACCAATTGCCATGTCAATTATTTCGCATGCGCGAACAAGGTCGACTATTTCTTCTGAATGGGCCAAAGCCCAGGGAAGTAAATACAGTAGTGCTGGAGGCAATTTTAAAGTTTGTTGGACTTTCTCTCTACCAACTAGGTCTCGAACGAGCTCGCGTCCAATGTAGTCATACGAAAAAGCTTCAGCCGTCCCTCGAAAACATGAGCGAGATAGTTGATCTGCTAAGAGCACTCTAGCAACCTGGCCCTCAATTGTGAACCATTTATCCTCCACCAAAGTTTGTGGATCAGCTTTCAATTCGCGAATAACAGATGAAAATGGTTTGCAAATATCGTCTAAAGCAGTTCCACTTCTAAACCATATGCCTAATAGTGGTTCTACTGTTTCATCGTAAAAAAGGCTTTTTCTATCAATAGGATTATTAATATCGCAGCCACACATATAATTCAAAACACTGCTCGGAGAACGAGGATTGTTAAGAGCTTTCAGGACTGCTGGTTTTTTACTAAATTGCTCAGGGGTAAGATCGTCTGGTAACATCATTTAAAATTCTCTTTTTATAGTGTAACATAAATCAATCAACTATCTATCGTAACCAAAGGGGTACAGATGCTTGCGATTGGTTTAATGAAGCACGGCGGACCTGAAGTGCTAGAGCTTATTGAAGTGCCTGAGGTAAAAGCTGAGGCGGATGAGATACTGGTACAGGTGTTTTGCGCAGCTATAAATCCTACAGATATTTTAGCGCGTAATGGAGGTATAGCAGAAAGACAAAAACCTTATGATCCTCCATATGTTCCGGGAATGGATGTTTCTGGGAAAGTAATGGAGATTGGAGAAAACGTCAAAACTCATCTCAAAAAAGGCGACGCGGTCATGGCAATGGTCGTACCAAATGGTCAACACGGGGCATATCGCGAACAAATTGCTCTAAAGTCAGGAGCAGTGGTTCCAATTCCCGAAGGGGTCAGTTTTGAAGAAGCGTGTACTTTACCAATGAATGGCTTAACGGCAAAGCTTTCTCTAGAACTTTTGAACTTGAACTCAGGCGATAAGTTAGCAGTTACTGGCTCTGCAGGAGCCTACGGTGGTTATATGATCCAAATTGCAAAAACTTTAGGTCTATATGTGATAGCAGATACGTCAGAAAAAGATCAAAATTTAATTAAATCACTTGGTGCAGATCTATCGCTTCCAAGAGGAGAAGAATTTATTAAACATATATTGGAACGGTTTCCCGAGGGCGTAGACGGCTTAGCAGACGGCGCTTTATTAAATGAAAAAGCAGTTGCTGCAGTCAAAAATGGAGGCTCTTTCACCGCAGTTAGAGGTTATCAAGGGACAGGTGAGCGTGATATAAATTTTACGCAAACATGGGTAAGAACTCAAGATTGCATGTATGAAAAATTGGATGATTTAAGGAAGCTTGTAAACGCAAAGAAAGTTTCATTGAGGTTGGCCGATACATTTAGTCCGTCTCAAGTGTCGGAAGCACATAAACGATTTGAAAGTGGTGGGGTCAGAGGTCGACTTGTAATAAAATTTAATTGATTTTAAAAGGGATGTGATCCCTATTTAAAAACATTTCATAGCTCTCAAAATCTGAAGAATATTCTAAGGAACCAGCAAACTTAACTTCTTAAAGAAAATGGCTGGGGTGGCAGGATTCGAACCTACGGTACACGGGATCAAAACCCGTGGATATTGTTATCAGGAGTTATCAGGATTCTCATAACTCTTTAAAATAGTTCTTATCCTTCTGATGCTTCTGATAAGTTATCAGGAAAATCACGAAAACTGTTGTCAAAAGTGTTGTCAAAATTAGCCAAAATGTGTTTAGGAAAATATTTAAGTCTTTGAAATTGTTATTCACATGTTTTGGTCGATCATTTGCTAAGTTTCATCTCTTGATTAAAACAAATCTCGAAATTATAGCTTTTTAAAAATCCGGATTGTTGTAATAAAGCGCGTTACTTTCTCATAACAAGAAAGAAAAACGAAGCTAAAAAAACTGCTCAACTCAGAATTTTTAGAATATTGAATTTGTATTTGATGAATTGAAACAGAGTTGACGTGAGGTTTTTGTTTTTTTTTTTCAGATTAGTTCATATTATGAACTTAAGTCAATAGAGAGGATAGTTGGATGGCCTTGCATTGTCCAGGATGGATACTTTGTATTTTTTGTGCAAATGCTGCTCGGGAGTCCTTATTTTATTCAGCGCCGCTCAATGTTATTATAAAAAAATATACAGATGAAATTGCAGTTCATTACAATGAGATCTCCGCAGAATTTCTACAACAGTGCAGTGAGAAAATTTTGGGTTCGTTAGTCGAAGTTGAAGCAGGAGAGAGCGCGGAGGAAGTTATAAGAGGATATTTGTATCAAAAGGTCAAATTCAAAGATGATGGGTCTATAAGAAAACTAGTGGGTCTATTTTCATCTGAGTTTAAGGGTGAAAGATCTCAATCCGGAACAGAAAAGTATATTGTCACAAATTTTAGAGCTTTTTTATTTTCATTAAGGTCTGGAAAGAAAGTTGCCTGTCCTCCCGGTTGGCAGGTTGATCAAGTACCTGATCTTAAGTGGGTACAAGAGGTAATGATGAAAAAAGTATCGGTATTCGACGTTTAAATAAACTTAAGAAATGATTTCTGAAATGGCTGGGGTGGTAGGATTCGAACCTACGGTACACGGGATCAAAACCCGTGGATATTGTTATCAGGAGTTATCAGTTTTCTCATAACCCTTTAAAATAGTTCTTATCCTTCTCATGTTTCTTATGCGTTATCAGGAAAATCACAAAAACTGTTGTCAAAAGTGTTGTCAAAAATAGGTGACCAACATCCATTTCTGCAAAAATCGCCGATCAAGTTTACCCTAGTCAACAATATGCTAAACTGTGACGATGGTTCGTTGTGAACGATTTGTGGGGTTGTGTAGGTTTTTCTTAGTACGGTATTCCCTCATCAACTCTCCTCTTTTTAATTTGATTTTCATCAAGGTTTAACTTTTTCACTACAGGGTGTTTTTCATCAACAACTCTCCAGTAAGGAAAATTTTCATCATCTTTATGCAGTTCAATTGCCATTCTTAGAAATATCCCAGTTGTTACTGGACAAGTATTATCTGCCCCAGCTTTTAATGCTAGTCCACGCCTTAGTTCTTTAATGCTTAAATAAGAACCCCTGGGTATCGTAAAAATAAACTCTGAAATTTTCTCTGGCGAAGAGATAAGCATTTTCTCGCCAGCAGAAATATCGGAAAAACCTTTATCTAGAATTTTTACAATATTTCTACTCAATAATTATCTCCTAAAATCCACACAATTCCATCATTTGACTGTGACTGTATACTATTAAATCGCGATTTAACGTGTTCGCTCCATATTCATATGTTCTCTATGAACGCTAGAATCATTTAATACAATCTGAAATAACTTACACAATGTTATATTTACTTATTTAATACTTTTTATACATTAGTATTTGTTTCCATATTGATACCTCATCAAATAGAGTCCATTCACGTCTGATCTTTGGTTCCCCTTGAATTAATTCTCCATACTCTGCATGGGTAATGCCAAGGACAAAAACTTCTGCACCGGTGGGCTCACTGAATGCCCCAAATCCATCGTGTTTTCCATGAAGAGACCACCGAACTGCAGCACGAGGAGGCATGTTTTTGTCATCACGCCCAATAACATGGTGAACTTTAAATTTTGCATGTGGGAAGCTAGATCTGAGACCAGTCCAAAAACTATCTGCTCCTTTAAAACTGCGAGTAGTAATGCCTCCTGGATATTCCAGTTGAGCAGAGCGATCGTATTCATTAAATATAGTATCTAACTCGTAATGCATTATTTTTTCAATTGTGCTGGCAAGGCGTTGCCCCCAGATATTAGTATTGCCTTTTCCTAAATAAGGGCCAACGGTATCATTTGCAGGCGTATAAGGTTTAATGCATTTTTTTGGACCACCTTCACGTTCGATAAGATTACTTGCATAATCTTTTGGATCTAAACCCAATTGACGAACTATTGCACCCTGATCACGAATTAACCATTCGTCGTCAATTTTATTATTAGTAGCATGACAGTCAGCAATAATTCGGTATTGTAGATATTTTCCTGATGGAGCTCCATAGAGGCCATGATATGTGTGTGTGGCAGTAGATATTAGACGGTGTGATGAAAGCATGCCTTCTCCCTCTGCAGTACACCAGATCACATCCTCTCCTAGCAAGGTACGATCGGGAAATTCTGCTAATGTAGCCATGGTTGCAGCAATGACATTGTCATTGCCAATTACCACTGAGGCAGGTGAACGCACCACTATATCATTTGCATAATAATCATTAAGCTTTGCAATTTTGCGTTCTTCCCAAATTTCTTTTGTTATACCTAAAATATAGTGTGGAAAGTTTCTAAATTTTGGATCGAATCCTTTCATGGTCAATGCCTCATCATTTAATACTCTCCTATTGGGAAAGATAATCTACCTTTTATGCGGGCCTTATTGAATTCATTCATACGTGCAAAGACATCAATATTTAGTTGATTGTAGACATCTAAAAGATCTACCATTACCCAGTTTTCACGAATTTTACCCCTTTCAATACGCCAGAAATCAAGCGATTTCATTGTTATACGTTTTCCTGTTGGCGCTATTCCCATCCAACCGTCATTAGTTATTGTCTGTATCATGTTAGGCCAGCCAGTGACTGCAGCATAATCTTTATCACCAAAAAAATGATATGTTATTTCATCCACATATTTTCCTCTGTCTGGCATAGCATTAATAAATGGAATTTGATGCCAGTTTCTAAAGCCAGCAATTCCACGTGCAGTCCCAATACCAGCTGGCCCATACCAGTTAACTCTGTTATCCCAAAAGTGGGGCATTTTCATTATATCTACATCACCTTGTGAAGGATGTTTTTTCATATGTTGAAGCATAGTCTTAACAAGGTCACACGATGCATTAGAATGTTTATCATCCCAAGGCCCTGAAACTAAGCCATCGTTAGTAGCTGGACCTGGAATACAAAACTCTAATCCCAAAGAAGGCGCCATTGGCCAAGCATTAGCCTGGATCATAACCTCAGGAATATCCCAGAGTGCCTGAACCTCTACCGCTCGCCCTTGTTCAAATCGGTAAAATTCGTGAAACCTCATGTGTGTCAAATGACCAGTTGGCGGAATATCAAGCCAAGGCCCAACAAATGTACCAACATAATGGCCACCACACCCAATCCAGTTATCACCATGCTCAGTCCGTCCACCGATTACGATCCAGTCCCGCCGCTCAAGATCTGGCATTGCCTCAAATAATGGCGCATAGCAAGTATCAAAAAAGTCGTCCGGACCTACTAAATCGCCAAACGGGTATGGCATGTGGACAACTGCGTCAGTCAGCAATAAATCATTAAGTGCATTCCGAACACCTACCTCTGTGAAATCGGCCTGTGCTTTACGGAGCTTTGCAATAATTTCTTTATTTGTTGAGTTTATGTCATCCTTGACTTTATTGTTATTCATTTATCTAACCCTTAACCGCTCCAGCAGTTAATCCACTTACAATTTGACGTTGAAAAAACAGAATTAACACCAATATTGGTGCCGTTACTGAGACTACGGCGGCTACTGCATACATTACCTTACCTTCAACCTGTGTGGTGCCAAGGAAGCTATTTATAGCGGGAATGATCGTCTCATTTTCTTCACTGAGAAGCATTACAGTTACTGTGAAGTCGTTATAGGCTAAAAGAAAACTAAAAAGCCCTGTAGTTATGACCCCAGGCCACATGACGGGAACAATAACATACCGAAATGCTTCAAAACGTGTGCAACCATCGATCATTGCACTTTCATCCATATCTTTGGGTACGTTTAGGAAGAATGAATGTAACATCCAAATGGTAAATGGCTGGTTCATCGCAACTAGTACAATAATGGTGGTTGGTAAATACCCCCAAATATTCCATTCAAAAAACGGTAGTAGATACCCAGATACTAACGTGATGTGTGGCATTGCACGGAAAACTAGAGCGGCCATCAATATCCAAAAAGCGTAACGAAATCCAGAACGTGCCAGAGCATAGCCACCCAGTGTTCCAAATGTGAGAGAAATTATAACAGTAAAAAACACTACTATCCCAGAGTTAAGAAAATTCTTCCAGAAACCTTCAATTATCCAGGCACCGTAATACCCGGAGCCAGTGAATGCATTACCAGTTTCTCTTGCGGTGTTAGTTCCCCAAAGTGCATACATCCAATCTGCTTTTGAAAAAAAATCAGATTGAACTTTGAAACTACCCCAGAATGTCCAAAGGAAAGGGAAGGCAGCTATTAGCAGCCATAGAGCAACTAGGCTAAATGAAAGGACGCTAAAAAATTTGATAGGAGTACGTGCTGTTCTTGTCATGATAGTAGTTTCATAGCCTCCTAAGCTTAAAATCTCGCCAATTACGGATCAGAACTGGTGTCAACAGGAAGATTACCCCAATAATTGTCAAAATCGATGTTGCCCCAGCTGATCCATAAAGGGGGTTTCCACTCTCACGAAGATCATTAAAAATGATCCAGCTAAGTGACCGAGCGTGTGCTTCAGCTGAAAAGCTTACAATCGGTTCAAAGACTCTAAAGTTATCCATCAACAGCATCAATGTAACAAAGGTAATCAATGGTACTAGGTGGGGGACTACGACGTAAACTGTGCACTGCCACTTTGTAGCTCCGTCAATCTCAGCAGCCTCTAGCGTATCAACTGGGACAGTTTGGAGACCAGCATAAAACACTATAAAACTAAATGGGAGCGTATGCCATATTCCGTAGACAATTAACATAGTCCAGGTCAACCCAGTTGAAGCTTTGAGGCTTAGGTCCGGATCATTGAAAATCAGTTGAATAGTGGCCCCAATAATTCCATCTCCATCAACCATCCAAAATAAAATCAAAGATCCAACCAGTGGTGTTACTAGGAACGGCAAAAGTGAGACAAATATGGATGGTCCCTTTATTATATTTGGTAAGCCGTTGACCCCAATAGCAATTGCCAAACCCAGTAGCAAAACCAACGGCGTAACAACGGCAGTATACGTTAATGTGAACATTAAGGCACCATAGAAAGGAAGATCTAAGACTTCGTTTAGGAAGCCACTAAAGGTCCGTGAGACTGCCCAAGCATTACCAACTTCAGCAAATGCTAGATGTGAGCGGTTTAGATAAGTACCTATGCCATTAAACTTACCTAACGGTGAATCTTGACGCAGCTCCTTGGTTGCTTCGATATCCACTGAAGTTGTCTCCCTACAGCCAAAAGGACCACAATTTTTCGACAAAACTAATACCTGGTCATGCTGTATAAAAAGAGATTGCACAAAAGCGGAACCTATAGGAATTGCAATGAACAAAATCATTGCCGAAAGCGTAGGTAGTATGAACCAAAAAAAAGTACGGTGTTTCACCCTTTACATCCGTTTTTAAACAAAAACACGGTGGGGGGGACTGGAGTTTTAACGATCCCCCTCACCAAGTTCTCTCCAGTTAAACGAACCTACTGAAGAAATCCTTTTTCTTTTGCAGCTGTCACATAAGCTGCTTCGACATCTGCAAGGGCTTTTTCTGCACTTTCGTTACCTTTAAGGAACTCTGATAACTCTGAGCCTAGCGCATTGTGCAACAACCCAATTTGTGGAAGCATTGGGTATGGAACCGCACCACCTTTAGCAGTCGCAGATACGCCTTCCGCAGCCGCACCCGGCTTAAAGCCTTCGAGCAACCAAATTGCATCATCGTTATTGGCGGCAACCATATCCGAGTTCAATGAGCTTGCCAGAGCGGCAAATGTAGCTTCTGCTTCTGCATCCGATACGTTTTTCGAAATAGTAAAACCATCCCACCACAGTGTCGCACCGGGTATACCACCTGGCTTAACTGATGGAGCTGAAGAAAGAACAGTATTTGATGTCACTTGTTCTGATGACCCTTCATCATCCAAAATCACCGATCCTCGAGATCCCCACATAATTCCTAGTGCAGCGTCTCCAGCTTCCCATATTGCCTGAGTTTCATTGGAGGCCTGTGTTAAATGATCGGGGTGTGCATATTCAACTAACGCCTTGAGCGTGTTTAAAGCTGCAATACCGGCTGCACTATTAACAGTAGGTTCAGCGGTACCAGGCTTAAAGAACTCACCTCCATGCGCAAGGAAAACTAGGTTAAACGACTCACCAACATTCCATCCTGTTTTCATATTCATAACGATTGGATATTCCATGATACCCGCTTTACGAATAGCTTGGGCTGCGGCAATCATCTCACTGTACGTGCCAGGGATACTATTTATGCCGGCTTTTTCAAGAATATCCTTACGGGAGAATAGATGTTGTGAGTTGGCCATGAAAGCAACAGCCATGATGTTGTCATCAATCGTAATCATTAGATTCTTTGGTAGATCAGCTCCATATTTTTCAACCAAATCATTAAGAGGACGAACTAAGCCATCGTTCATAAGCTGTGTTAGGGTAGAATTTGCTACAATAACGCTAGTATACTCAGCTGGATTTGGTGTTAGAGCAGCATTCATTATTTGACGGGCTTCTGTTGTATGATTCCGTGTGAACTCTGACGCGCTAGCTGCACAATTTTCCTCAGCTGTTCCAGCGACAGCATGTATAGCAGGGAAGTCACTAGCAAGAATTCGAATTGACTGTCCAGAAGGGCCACAGTCTTTAGCAAATGCCGCCGAGCAAATTAAGGTAGCTACGGCACTTGTCAGAATTAATTTTTTTAAAAACATCTTTTTTCTCCATTTTCCTCGATTGCACTATTAAAAACTAGAAAACTTTTTCTCGATCTAGACGTGGATTCTTCTCTAGAGTCGATAATTGATACAAATACTAAAAAAAAATAGACCATTTCAGACTTTTTATATAATGAATTAGGTATATGACAGATATAAATGACATTAATATCAGACTAATTGATAGCACAATGCTACTCGTTTTTCTTAGAACAATGCGGCATAAAAAGGCCACAGCAGTAGCAAAAGAAATGGGGTTAACACAACCAGCTGTCAGCCACGCATTAAAGCGACTTCGAATTCTATTTAAGGACCCGTTATTTCTGCGTCGTGCTCATGGATTGGAGCCAACGGCACTTGCACGCGAATTAGAACCAAAAGTTGAAAATATAATCCGCTTAATTTCACAAACAATTGAGGGATCAGAGCAATTTTTTCCAAATTCAGCAACAACAGATTTGCGGATCGGTGCATTTGATTATGAATTAACCAACATCATTCCTAAACTTGTTGCTAAGCTACGTTTAGTCAGTCCAAACATCAATATACATGCCTTCCCACTCCACAGCGATGGAGCAATTCACGCATTATCCCAGGGGCAAATCGATCTTTCAATTGGCTACTTCAATTTTCCAATACGAGGAAGAAAAACCTATATTGCTGAAAAACTTCACAGCGAACATTATGTTTTAGCTGCTCGCAAAGATCATAGCATATTTAAAGGAAAGCTAACTCTTGAGAAAATCGCTAAAGAAAAACACCTTTTAATATCCCCTTATGGGCGAATTAAAAATTTATTAGATCATGCTTTGGATCTTCAAGGCTTAAAAATAGACATTCAAACAATTGTTCCATCACTTTTTCCAGCGTTATCAATATTGGAAAATTCCGATCTAGTCGTGACTCTGCCAAAAAGAGTAGCAGAAGATAATGGCCAGAAATTTGATATTGCATATAGAGATCTGCCAATTGAAGGCGGAGAATTTCAAATTCATGCAGTGAGGCATGTTCGTGATGCAAAAAGTCCATTGCACCTTTGGCTACTCAAAATATTAAGAGAAATAGTGACACAATAGATATTAGGAAGATTATTGGCAAGACCCCAAGAGTAGACTGGGAACAATCCAACAAACGGTAAAGGTAAATAAAAAGGGTAAATTATTGCATTTAAGAAATGGCTGGGGTGGTAGGATTCGAACCTACGGTACACGGGATCAAAACCCGCTGCCTTACCGCTTGGCTACACCCCAACAGTTCTGTTTTAATATCTTAGTGCATATGATTCAAGAAAATTAATTGTAGCTCAGTCAAAAGATTTTACGACATTATCAATTGCTTTGATTTTTCTTAATAACGCTGATAATTGGTCTAGAGGAAGCATAGAAGCACCATCTGAGGGCGCTGTCTCAGGTTTTTCATGGGTCTCAATAAACACACCCGCAATACCAACTGCTGTACCCGCTTTTGCTAAAGTTTCAATGAACTCTCTTGAGCCACCACTCTCTGATCCTTTTCCTCCTGGTTGTTGAATAGAATGAGTAATATCTAAAATGGTTGGGAACCCACTTTTTCTAAGAATTTCTAGGGAACGCATGTCGCAAACCAAATCATTGTAGCCAAAGGTAGTGCCTCTTTCACAAAGGAGTAAATTTTCGTTACCTGTAGACATGAATTTTTCAGCCACCTGCTGCATCTCAGGGGGGGATATAAATTGCCCCTTCTTTATATTGACGGGTTTATTTGTTTTACTTGCTGCGATAATTAAATCCGTCTGTCGGCATAGAAAAGCAGGTATTTGCAGAATATCAACCTCCTTTGCTACAAGCTCGCATTGTTCGGGTGTGTGTATGTCTGTCAATGTGGAGATATTTAGACTGCTCTTCAATTTTTGAAAGATTTTAAGACTTTCGTCAATTCCAAGACCACGCTTTGATAAATGTGAAGTTCGGTTGGCCTTGTCAAATGACGATTTAAAGACAAAGTTGATAGCATTACGGTCACAGATTTCTATTAATTTTTCGGCGATCATCATAGCATGCTCGAGGCTTTCAAGCTGGCATGGACCAGAAATAAGTGTCAATGGGTGCTTATTTGAGATTTTGAGATCATTTAGTTCAATTGTATGATCAGCGAGTTCAGTATTATTCATATAAATCTCTTGTTTTAATTTACTTATTTATTATTAATAATTTAAATATATGTTTACGGCATTCCTTTATTTTTAAATAGGTCAAAATTATTTTGAAAATCTTTGTATTAGCAATCTTATATGGTCTGATTTGGATTTCCTTTTCAGGGCATTTTGATTTTCTGTTGTTATCTTTTGGTGTTATATCAGTTTTGATCGTCTTATATATACTACAACGTATGCGCATATTTGATGAAACCCCTATTAAGTTCCAAATGAATTTATTAAGCTTTGTCACTTATTGCTTTTGGCTCATAAAGGAAATATTGAAGTCTAATATTGCAGTGACTAAGACAATATTAAGTCCACAAATAAAGATTAAACAAAATATGTTTGATGTACCCTTATCTCCTAAAAGTGAAGCGGCTCAGGTAATATTCGCAAACTCTATAACACTTACTCCAGGGACTATAACAGTTGAGACTGAGAAAAACAGTCTTTTGGTACACTCCCTAAATTTCTCTGGTAGCACTAAAGATGAAATAGAAGATATGGGTAAGAGAGTAAGTAGATGCGAGAGAAAGGGTTCATAAATTATGTTTTATGTAGCAACCATCTCAATCCTTATTTCATTTATAATGGTACTCATACGATTATTCCTAGGCCCAACATTATATGACAGAGTTCTAGCGTTAAATGCATTTGGCACGCTAGCTGTTCTAATGATAAGCGTCGTTGGTTTTTTATTTGGCAGACCCGATTTTCTCGATATTGCCTTATTATATGCGCTGCTAAATTTTATTGGCACAATAGCAATTCTCAAATTCTTTAGATATAAAGAAATTGGTGACAAAAAAGCTTTGAGTAGGAAGAAAGCGCAATGAGTTTGTTTATAGAAATATGTAGTTGGATTTTTATCCTCTTAGGATCTTTTTTGCTTTTAACTGGAAGCTTGGGCTTAATAAGGTTACCTGATTTTTGGTCAAGACTTCACGGCGCATCTATTAGTGATACAGGAGGCGTGCTATTTTTAATTTTCGGAATGATGTTCCATGTCACGACCATATGGGTCTTTTTTAAACTTTTAGCTATAGCTATATTTATTTTTATTTCTTCACCTACTGCTTCGCATGCCATAGCTAATGCAGCATTTGTTACTCTTGGATACAAAAAAAAGAAGGGGGAAAGAAAATAGAGTTATTTATTATAATATGTTTCTTCATAGTTTTGGTAACCATCGCCATTATGGCATTGACGTTAAAGCATCTGTTTGCAGTAATAATGTTGTCAGGCGCATTTAGCTTGGTCTCTGCAATGCTTTTTGTGGTAATGGATGCGGTCGACGTCGCCTTTACAGAAGCCGCTGTCGGGGCAGGAGTGTCTACTGTTTTGATGCTTGCAACAATGGCGCTCACGGTTCGTGTTCAGAAAGAGACAAAGAGACCTATTATATTACCACTTGTAGTTGTTTGCCTTGTTGGTGTTTTGCTAATTTATGGAACTCTTGATATGCCGAATTTTGGAGCTTTTGACTCACCTGCTCAATTACATCTTGGATCCACGTATCTGAGTATCACTTATGAAGATATGGGAATACCAAATGTCGTAACAGGTATATTGGCCAGTTATAGAGGATATGATACGCTAGGCGAAACGGTGGTTGTACTGACAGCAGGTCTCGGAGTCATCCTATTATTAAGTGGTCTCAAAGGAAGAAAACATAAAGAGTGAGACTATGAAACATCATTTAATTTTAAAAGTTATTACAAAATTTATGGTCGGAGTTATCGTTTTGTTCGGACTGTATGTGCAATTTCATGGAGATTACTCTCCTGGAGGAGGTTTCCAAGCCGGTGTTATCATCGCGGCTGCATTTATCCTTTATGGTATAGTCATGGGCCTAGAGAATGTACAAAAAGTCATGCCTATTTGGTTTGCACAGAAGGCGGCAGCGGTGGGAGTATTACTATACGCACTAACGGGTTTTTTCTCAATTATCTTTGGATTTGAATTTTTAAACTATCACGCAATTAGCCCCGAACACCCAAAACATGGGCAACATTATGGTATCATATTGGTTGAGCTGGGTGTTGGGATAACAGTGACTTTTGTAATGATTGCCATCTATTATAGCTTTGCTGGTCGCACTCCGCATTTAGACGATAAAGAGTGGTAAGCCATGGACAGTAATTTTAGCTTCATATATGGGCACTTGCCTTACTGGTTATTCATTATACTCATGCTCTCGGGTCTCTTTATAGTTGTTTCAAGAGGGAATCTGATCAAGAAGATTGTGGGATTAAATATTTTCCAAACATCAGTTTTTATGTTTTATATATCAATAGGGAAAATGAAGGGTGGTACGGCACCAATTCTGCTTGATAAGTCCGCTGATGATTCTGCAGTTATATATTCTAACCCGCTTCCACATGTTCTTATTCTTACCGCAATTGTTGTTGGTATTGCCACTACTGCTTTAGGTTTAGCTTTAATAATAAAAATTAGAGAAGAGTATGACACGGTTGAAGAAGATGATATACAAAAAATGGATCAAAAAGACCTAAAGAAATACAATAGAAATAATGTCTTGGAGACCAATAGTTAATGGCTTCAGAAATTAAACAGGGCACTTTAGAGTTGGTTAATCATTTACCAATTTTACAGGTGATTACTCCAATGTTGATAGCACCTATATTGGTTGTACTTAACAATAAGACATTGTCTTGGTTGCTAAGCTTTGTAGGTACTTTAGCGTGTCTATTTATATCAATCTTACTGGTACAAGCTGTTAGTGACGGCAGCGTTCTCACCTATTACCTTGGCGGATGGATACCACCAATCGGAATTGAATACAGAATAGACGCAGCCAACGCTATATTATTATTCCTCATATCGATTATAAGTGCAATTGTTCTGATCTTTTCGTATTCTTCACTTTACGCAGAAATTCCTGAAGAAAAACATACTTTGTTCTACTCCTGCTTTCTTTTATGCCTTACCGGTTTGTTAGGTGTAGTAGCAACAGCAGATATTTTTAACGTTTTTGTCTTTTTAGAGATTTCAAGTTTGTCCACCTATGTTTTGGTAGCGCAGGGGGCCTTTCTTGATAGAAGGGCACTCTCCGCGTCCTTTAATTATCTAATAATGGGCACTATTGGTGCAACTTTTTTTGTAATTGGCATTGGGTATATATACATGGCGACTGGATCTCTAAATATGATCGACATCGCGGAAAGAGTTAGCCAATTAGGTGATAACAGAACTATTCAAGCGGGATTCGCCTTTATTGTTGTAGGGATGGGACTTAAGCTTGCTATGGTTCCTCTTCATGTTTGGTTGCCTAACGCTTATACCTTTGCACCTACAGTAGTTACCTGCTTTTTGGCTGCAACTGCGACCAAAGTTGCACTTTATGTTCTAATCCGATTTGTATTTTCTGTGTTCAATTATGAAGATAACTTTGTCAATGAGCTCTTTTTTCTCCTTTTAATGCCTCTTGCAGTAATCGCAATGATTGCGGCATCAGTCATTGCCATTTTCAAACAGAACTTGAAGAAGCTACTCGCTTATTCTAGCCTGGCACAAATAGGATATATGCTCCTTGGATTATCGTTAATGAGTCAAAAAGGTCTTGCATCTTCATTAGTGCATATGGTTAATCATGGATTCACTAAAGCAGCACTATTTATGTCGCTAGGTGCTTTTATGCTTAATACAAAAAATGTATATATTAAAAGTTTGAGAGGTCTGGGAAAATCTATGCCGTTTACCTCAGGTGCTTTCGTAATTGGGGGGTTAAGCTTGATTGGCGTGCCTGGTACGGCTGGTTTTATTAGCAAATGGCTACTTTTAGAAGCAGCACTTGAAACCGGGTATTGGTTAGTAGCAGTTCTCATTATCGCATCGTCGCTCTTCGCAGTTATCTATATTTGGAAGATAATTGAAGTTTTATACTTTTCAGATAGTTCAGAGTCTTACAGTGAAGTAGGAGCTCTTATATTAATGCCTATATGGATACTCGCTTTATTTTGTATTTTTCTAGGTATTAATACTAGTTTAACTGTGGATGTAGCTAACATGGCCACAGAAATTCTTTTTAAGTAGGGTGTATTTTATGCCGGTAGAGTTTTTGATATTTTTAACAGTTTTTACTCCGGCATTAGCAGGCGGGTTAAATTTAATTCTTAATAAAAAACCAAACGTCAGGGATACTGTTACTTTGTTAAGCGCACTGATAACGTTTTATTTTAGTGTAAACATTTTTCTCGGCTTTGATGGACAGGCAACACAATATAAGCTGTCAACTATAATGCCAGGGATTGATATTTCCTTTCATATTGAGCCTCTAGGTATTATATTTTCATTGTTGGCCTCAGGGCTTTGGATACTGACTCATATTTACGCGATTGGATATATGAGAGGAGCAAAGGAGAAAAACCATTCGAGGTTCTTTTTCTTTTTTTCTGTGTCAATAGCCAGTGTTATGGGGATCTCATTCTCAGGTAATCTTTTCACCTTATTTCTATTCTATGAAATACTTACTCTAATTACTTTTCCATTAGTTGCCCATAAGGGTTCGACTGAAGCATTGAGAGGGGCAAGAGTTTACCTATCAATACTATTAGGAACGTCAATTGGTCTCCAGTTGCTAGGAATAATTTGGATTTATTTTTCTGTTGGTACGTTGGATTTTGTAAAAGGTGGAATATTAAATGGCTCCTTTGGATCACTAGAATTAACATTTCTTGTCGGTTTATTTGCTTTTGGGATCGGGAAAGCAGCTTTATTTCCGTTCCATAGGTGGCTACCCGCTGCAATGGTCGCGCCCACACCTGTTAGTGCTTTGCTGCATGCTGTTGCTGTGGTTAAAGCGGGAGTTTTTACAGTTCTTAAAGTAGGTGTTTACATATTTGGGGTTGAGAGTTTGTCAGTATCTGGGGCAACAGATTGGCTAACCTGGGTAGCTTGTTTTTCAATTTTATTTGCTTCTCTGATAGCTATGACTAAAGATAATTTAAAAGCTCGACTGGCTTATTCTACAATAAGTCAATTGGCTTATGTTGTGCTTGCTTTCTCTCTTGCGAATAGTCTGGGCGTTTTAGGTGGAGCTCTACAAATAGTCACCCATGCGTTTGGGAAAATCACTTTATTTATGTGCGCCGGTTCTATTTATGTAGCAACCAAGAAAACAAATATAAGTGATATGCAGGGATTGGGAACGGTGATGCCAATTACGTTTTTAAGTTTTCTTATAGGTGCCATATCTATAATAGGGCTTCCTCCGATCGGTGGGTCCTGGGCAAAATGGTTTTTAATATTGGCATCTCTTGAGGCAGACAAACAATTTGTGGTTTTAGTCCTATTAACAAGTTCCCTCTTGAATATCGCTTATCTTTTGCCATTAATTGCAAAGGGCTTTTATCTTAACCCTACAGTCCAGACCGAAATCAAAAGTTTCAAAGAACCGAGCGCACTTGTTTGGCTACCGCCCGCAATAACAGCTAGTATCTCATTCCTTTTGTTTTTTTACGTTGGCTATATAAGAGATTTTATGATTAATTATGGTTTAGTGAGCTAGGTAGGTAAATGAAATTTAACCCATTAATATTTTTTGAGAAAGCTAGCCGACTTCGAGCTCTACTGGTTGCATTCTTTATTCTGTGTTTTTGCTTATTCTTGACAGATTTTTTTGTTAAGAGATATGTCTATTTTGAAATTGAGAGTACTTATAATTTTTATAGCATTTATGGTTTTATAATGTTTTCAATTATAATATTTGGATCACGATTACTAAGGTTACTTTTGGGTAGACCAGAAAATTTCTATGCCAAAAAAGCAGTGGACAGTGAAGATTATCCAGGCATGGAGGAAAAGTAAATGTTAGCAACACTTCCTCTCCCATTTTACTTTTTGATAGGAGGACTAGTATCAATCTTTATACCCAAAGGGGTTTTTAAGTCTTCATTCGTCTGCGTAGTCCCTGTGATAGCACTATTAGTTTTACTTAATGGGGACTGGGATGAGGGATTTAAGGTCCAATTTTTGGACCATAAACTGAACTTTATGAGAGTAGATAAGCTTTCGACCGTATTTGGAATTATTTTTTGTATAGCTGCTTTTTTAGGAAATTTATTCGCATTCCATCTTCGAGAAAGTACTCAGCCCTTTATAGCTCTTATTTATTCAGGAGCAGCTATAGGAGCTGTTTTCGCCGGGGACCTTATAACGCTTTTTGTTTATTGGGAGCTTACAGCTATATCATCTGTTTTCTTGATTTGGGCTCGAAAAACCGAAGGCGCTTACCACTCTGGAATGCGGTATCTTATTATTCAAGTTTTATCAGGAGTTGTTTTGCTTTTTGGGGTTGCTCTTTTTTATTTTGAGACTGGATCAATATCTTTTATAAAAATGGATCTAAATAGTTTGGCTACAGCTTTTATTTTTGTTGCGTTCGGCATAAAGTGTGCTTTCCCATTTTTGCATAATTGGCTCCAAGACAGCTATCCGTCTGCCACTGTAACAGGCACTGTAATACTTTCTGCTTTCACCACAAAACTTGCAGTTTACGCGTTGGCACGAGGATTTCCAGGAACGGAACTTCTGATTTATATTGGCGCTGCTATGACCGTATTTCCTATTTTCTTTGCAGAGGTAGAGAATGATTTGAGAAAGGTATTAGCATACAGCCTCAATAATCAACTTGGTTTTATGGTTGTTGGTGTAGGTATAGGAACGGAGTTAGCCCTAAATGGCACTGCGGCGCACGCCTTCTCTCATATTTTGTATAAAGCTCTACTCTTTATGAGTGTTGGTGCCGTTCTTTTTAGAACGGGTACTTCAAGAGCATCGGAGTTAGGAGGTTTATACAGGACTATGCCTCTAACAGCAATCTTTTGCCTTATTGGAGCGGCATCGATATCGGCTTTCCCCCTATTTTCTGGATTTGTCAGTAAATCGCTTATTATGAGTGGAGCAGGAAAAGAACACTATCAATTTATTTGGTTAATTCTTGTTTTTGCGTCAGCTGGTGTTTTATCTCATTCTGGGATAAAAGTTCCCTATTTTACTTTTTTTCATCATGATTCAGGCAAAAGACCAAATGAAGCACCTATAAACATGTTACTTGCAATGGGGTTAACAGCAATCGTTTGTATCTTTATAGGGGTGTTTCCAAACAATTTGTACGCACTTATGCCTTTTGAAGTTAAATATAATCCATATACGTTTGAACACATTTTAACGCAGTTGCAACTATTGTGTTTTGCTATTTTAGCTTTCATTATTTTGAGCAAACTTAGGCAACTGCCTTCTGAGACACGCTCAATAAATCTTGATTTTGATTGGACCTATCGCGTGTTTCTACCCTTTTTCATACTTAAGCTTTTATTATTTCTCGAGATAGTAGAACAAAAAGGATTAAAACTTTTCAACAAATCTTTGCAGTTGTTTTTAGATAAAGTATATCGGGTATCTGGGCCGGAAGGTGTTATGACAAGAATACTTACCTCAGGTACTATGGTTCTATTCATTGCTATTGTGCTACTAGTAGTTTTAGGAATTATTCTTTTTTAATAGAAACGCTCTTTCGTCACCAATCCGATGGGTTGTAACCCTTCTTTTATCCTGCTGATGTTTGCTAGGATAGACTTAATAGAGCTTTCCAATCGAGTTGGAGCAGAGATATGAGGGGTAATCGTTACTTTATCGTGGAACCAAAAAGGATGCTCATGTGGTAGCGGTTCTTCGTTAAACACGTCTAACGTGCACCCAGATATTTTTCCACTATCAAGTGCTTTAAGAAGGTCATTATCTTCAATTAGGCCACCTCTACCAGCATTGATCAATACTGCTCCGTTCTTAACAATTTTGAGTGAGGCTGAATTTATAATGGTTTTTGTTTTCTCTGTAAGTGGTAATAGAAGAATTAAATAATCGGAGGTTGATAAAATTTTTCTTAAACCTTCTTGCCCTACTAATGAATTTACTCCACTTATTTTTTTTTCAGTTGCAGACCAACCTGTTACATTAAAATCGAGTTTCTTAAACTTATTAGCAGTGGCTGAGCCCAATGTTCCGAGACCTAGTATTCCAATATCAACTTGAGTTGCAAGTAACCTTTCTTTGCCATAGGTTACCCATTCGTTTTTTATTGGCTTAATAAATTTATCTAGATCAAGATGATACCTCAATACATGAGCGACACACCATTCGGCCATACACTCTGTCATTTCAACATCAATTAATCTTACCAATGGTTGCCTGATAGTTTTATTCAGGAGTGTTTTTTCAACACCAGCAAATATTGAAAATATTATGGTTTCATCTGAAAAAATGGAAAAGTCGGATATGTCACTATCATCAGAATATATTATTGCGTTTATATCACTAGTCTTTGATATGTCTTCGATAAGGGTGCAGTCTAAAGATTGATCTTTGATTTCATCTAACAGAACTTTCTTATATTCTGCTATTCTAGGTCCGGTTGAAACAAAAATATTCAAATCAAAACCTATTATTTTTATGCACATAAGCGCTTTGGATGAGCCCAAAGCTCAACATGACTACAATCATAGAAGATCCTCCATAGGAAACTAATGGCAGAGGTATCCCCACAACAGGTAATAGGCCCATTACCATTGCGATGTTTATCGAGAAATAAGTAAAAAAAGTCATGCATAGACCGGTTATCAATAAACGAGAATATTTGTTCGTAGTGGCTAGTGCTGAATAAATACATAGAAAAACGATGAGGCTATAAATTATAAGAAGACCAATTGTACCAAAAAACCCAAACTCCTCAGCTAGTGTAGTGAAAATAAAATCAGTATGTTTTTCAGGTAGGAAATTAAGCTGACTTTGTGATCCTTGCATATAACCCTTCCCGAAAAGACCTCCTGAACCCAAAGCAATTTTTGACTGTGTTATATGATAACCTGACCCTAGTGGATCTGTTGATGGATCTAAAAAGGTATCTATCCTTTTGAAATGATAGTCTCGTAATAGTTGCCACTCTGTGCCACGACTCTTAAATAATACAAACAATAATGCTAAGAAGCTAATTCCTCCAAATAAAAAATATCCAAAATGTACCCCGGCAATGAACATAACAAAAATGCCTATAAGAATAATAACTAAGGCTGTTCCGAGATCTGGTTGCCGAAAAACTATAAAAGCTGGAATTATGATTAATAAAAGCGGGACCAAAACGTAAAAGGGATGTGACACCTTACTTACAGGAAGCTTATGATAATAATAAGCAAGGGTCATAACTATTGATATTTTGAACGCTTCTGATGGCTGTAATTTTATTACTTTTAAATCTAACCACCTTTTTGCGCCCATTCCTGTTTCACCGAAAAAATAAACTGCAATTAATAATGCTAAACCTAAAATATAGCTGAAAGGAGATATCTTTTGCCAAAAGGAAATACTAATTGCGGACATAACGAAGATTAAAAGGAAGCTGATAAAAAATCGAGTCATCTGAGGTTTAGTCCATGGATCCCAACTCCCACCACTGACAGAATACAACATTAAAAAGCCAAATAAGGCAGTTGCCAGAACCAGGATTTGAAGTGGCCAGTTAATATATATAAGTTTAATAAAAAAGCTCATCTTAAATATTAAGGTCGATGTTAGCACTTAGATTTATTTTTTTTGCTATGTCTAATAGTCTACTACGCACTTCTAATTTTTGTGTTTCTGGATAAGCTGTTAAGGGGGGAATTCCACCATACAGTTGAAAGAGCATTATATCTCGTGCGATCGGGGCGGCTACCTTAGAACCACTCCCACCATGCTCAACTACCACACTGAGAGCGTATTTAGGTTTTTTATATGGAGCAAAGCAGGTGAAAAGAGCATGGTCTCTCATTTTCCAAGGTAAATCTTCGTTCTTAATCACACCTTTCTCACGCTCCTCTCGTGTTATTTTTCTAACTTGAGATGTACCTGTTTTACCTGCAATTAATGAGTTTTCATCAGTCGATCTAAATTTAAAAGCTGTACCATCTTTTTCATTTAAAACATCAAACATTCCCTTTCTAATAGCACTTAGGGTGTTTACTTTTATTGAAAGTGGCTTGGGTTGAGTTGGAGTAGTATTGGGAGCTCTGATGAGGTTTGGGGTTATCTGTCTCCCAGAAGCAAGTCTTGCCGTCATAACGGCTAACTGCAAAGGTGTTGCTAAGCTAAATCCTTGCCCGATACCTACATTGAGGGTATCTCCTACCAGCCAACTGGTCCCCATCCTTTCCTTCTTCCATTTTTTTGAGGGCATAAGTCCCTTACTTAGACCGGTCAATGGTAGGTCGTAAGATTGACCAAGGCCCAGTAGCCTTGCCATCGCTCCTATTCTTTTTACCCCAACTTTACGAGAAAGTTCATAAAAGTAGACGTCACAAGACTTCTGAATAGCTTCTTGAAGTGTCAGTTTCCCATGCCCGCCTTTTAGCCAACAGTGAAATTTTCTGCTGCCTAATTCATAGAATCCTGGACAAAATATTTTATCATTGAGTCCGATAAGACCTAGTTCCAGTGCTGCCGCTGCTACTATCATTTTAAATGTTGAGCCTGGGGGGTATGCTCCAGAAGTCGCTTTATTCAAAAGAGGTTTTCTTTCATCATTAAGTAAAGCGTTCCAATTAGATTGTGAGATGCCTAGTACAAAGTTATTTGGATTATAGCTTGGGGTCGAAACTAATGACAATATATCCCCACTCTCTATATCTACTAGGACTGCGGACGCACTCATTCCCTTCAATCTTTCTGAAGTGAACTTCTGAAGATTAGTCTCTATGGTTAAGTTTATATTTTCTCCAGACTTACCTTGTGTTCTATTTAGCTCCCTCATTACTCGGCCCGACGCATTAACCTCTACTTTACTAACTCCTGCTCTCCCCCTTAAATGCTTCTCAAGCTTTTTCTCTATCCCTACTTTTCCTATTTGGAACTTTGGAATTTGAAGAACTGGGTCAACTTTTTTTGCAGATTTAAGATCTTTGTCGGATATAGGACCGACATATCCAACTACGTGGGCGTAGGTTTCGTATTCCTTATAATGCCGCGTCAATCCTACCTCCGGAATTATGCCCGGAAGGCTGGGCAAATTTACTGATATTCTTGCAAAGTCGTCCCAAGTAAGGTTTTCGGCGACGGTTATTGGTATAAAGGAACTTCTTTTTTTCATATCTTGCAAAAGCTTGTCTTGAATTTTTAAATCTAAATCTATGATATTGGAAAGTCTCGCCAATACGTTTCGAGGATTATTAGTTTGTTCTCTTATGAAAACTACCCTGTAATTTTGTTCGTTCACGGCTATTGGTCTTCCCAATCTATCGAAAATAAGGCCTCTCGAAGGGGGAATAAGTCTAAGGTTAACTCTGTTGGCATCAGCTAATAGCTTATAATCCTCAGAGTCCTCAATCTGAAGTTTCCTAATATGCCAGCCTAACAGTGCTACTGCGCTTGCTTTCAATAAGCCGGAAACTATTATCCTTCTGTTTATCCGATTGACCAGCTTTGACTTTAAATTATTTTCCTTGAATTTTGACATTATCTTTTTTGTGCTCTTAATATTTTATACGGTGAATCAAATAGAGGATAACACATTAATGTAAAAATTGTTTGATTGAGAACTGTAAACAAGCTGGGTATTGGGATAAAAAATATGTGGTGCAGTAACAGGTTAAGTAGCTGAACACAAGAAACGACAATAAAAAATATTAAGTAATGAATGTAGAATGATGAACTCTCTATTTGCAGTTGGTAACGCTGTATAGCTAAAATGGATGTTAATAAAAGAATTGAAAGTAGGCCTATTGGCTTCATATGTAAAATGTCTGAAAAAAGTAAAAGGAACAAGATTAAATATAAGTTAATTGACTTTGGTTTATTTAAAGCTGAAGAGAAAATAAAGCACAAAAAAAGATCTGGGTAGAAGGAGTTTGTGTTATTAATGCTCATAGTTGTTAGTGCAGTAGGGGTTATAATAAATATAAGCCCTACTGCAAAAACAAAGATATAATTTAAAAAGCTCGATTGATAAAAATACATTTTAAAATATTAAAAATTCTCCATTCCTACCAAGTCAGTTTCTGTCCAGTCAGCAACTATTTTTCTAGTATTCAAAATTCGAAGAAACTCCAAAGATTCAAAATTAGCAACCGGCTTTACCCTTAATTTTTTTTTATTATCTATGAAAATATTTCCTACAAGAATATCCGACGGGAATACATTACCATCACCTGATGTAAAAACCCTATCACCAACATTAATAAGCGCTTTTTCCTCAATAAACTCTAATAGAGGCCATTGACTGTTGTCTCCAATCAAAAGACCTTTTTGGTTAACTCTTCTTATCTTTATCGGGATTGCAGAGGAAATATCTGTCAGGAATAATACTCTCGAAACGTTTTGTCCAACGCCAGCAATTCGACCAACAAGTCCAAGTCCATCGACCGCTGCAGAACCATTTTTTATCCCATCTTTTAATCCAATATTTATAACTCCTGATTGATAAAAGGGGCTTCCACTGTCAGCCATTAATTCTCCTGTTACCCATATAAGATCTTCACTCAGTTTTACATTATTAAGGGCTCTTAGCTGTGCATTTTTCTGTTCTAACTGTAAGGCTTTTTCTTTCCAACCTGTCATATACTGAAGATCTCTTTTCAGTTCTTTATTCTCTTCTAAAAGTGACGAGTAAATTTCAAAATATGTGACAAGGTCACCTATAACTTTAATCGGATAATTCAACGGCGTTGTTAGCGGAGCGACAAATCCAATAATTTGTGTTCTAATAAGTTCCGTCCTAGTGTTGTCTATCCTCCACAAAATAAAAATAAATGTAAGACATATAAAAACCGATGTGGTAGCTAGTACGCTCCACGAATTAGATCTATGGGGTTTGGACTTTTTAGCCATTTATATTTGTATCTGAGGTTTTAACTACCGTAATCAATCACATGAGCAAGTTGCTTTTCAAACTCTAAAGATTTTCCAGTGCCCAAAGCAACACAATTAAGTGACTCATCAGCTACTGAAATTGCCAACCCTGTTTGTTCTCGTAACGCTAAATCTAAGTCGCCTAAAAGTGCTCCTCCCCCAGTAAGCATAACTCCTCTATCAACAATATCGGCAGCCAAGTCAGGGGGCGTGCTTTCGAGAGCGGTCATTACTGCTTCACAAATCTGCTGCACAGGTTCAGAAAGCGCTTCTGCCACTTGAACCTGAGTGACTTCTGTTTCTTTTGGTACTCCATTTAAAAGATCTCTTCCTCGTATATCCATTGACGCTCCTCGTCCATCTTCTGGCATTCGAGCGGTACCTATTTGAGTCTTTATTCTTTCAGCAGTCGCTTCACCAACCAGTAAATTATGCTGTCTTCTGAGATATGAGATAATGGATTCGTCCATCCTATCGCCGCCAACTCTCACTGATCTCGCATAAACAATATCTCCCAAGCTTAAAACTGCGACCTCGGTTGTGCCGCCACCGATGTCAACCACCATGGATCCAGTAGGATCGGTTATTGGCATTCCAGCTCCTATCGCAGCTGCTATTGGTTCAGCAATAAGACCAGCTTGCCTTGCTCCTGCAGATAAAACGGACTCTCTGATGGCTCTTTTTTCTACTGGAGTAGCCCCATGTGGAACGCAAACAATTATTTTAGGTCTCGCGAACATTCCCCGTTTATGGACTTTTTTTATGAAATGCTTAATCATTTCTTCTGCAACATCGAAGTCAGCAATTACACCATCACGCATAGGTCTTATTGCTTGTATTGATCCGGGCGTTCTTCCAAGCATCAGCTTTGCATCTTCTCCAACAGCCAATACTTGCTTTTTTCCATCTCTCATATGAAAAGCAACAACAGATGGTTCATTGAGAATTATACCTCTAGACTTTACATAGACCAGGGTGTTTGCCGTACCCAAGTCGATAGCCATATCAGAAGAAATAAAACCACTCAAAAAAGAAAACATCAAAGTCACCTATCAAATTTTTATAACTTATATTGATTTATTAAAAATAATCAACTTTCAAATAAAAACTAGTTACTACTATCAGTATTACCTGTAGAAGTTTTTAGCTCTTTACCGTCTTTCCAAATGGTGTCTATTTTCTTTCCATCTTGGAAAATCATTACACCTTTACCTTCTCGCTTACCATTAAGAAAGTAGCCTTCATATTTATCTCCGTTGGCATAAGTAGCAACCCCTTTCCCACTCATTTCTCCTGAGTTCCAGTCTCCAGAATATGAGAAGCCATTATCCATTTTCATTATTCCCTTGCCATGTCGTTGATTATTTTTGAATGTGCCTTTATATACTGTTCCGTTTGGAAATATTTCCTCACCTTCACCCTCTTGTATCCCGTTTTTCCAATTTCCTTTATAGATGTAACCGTCCGAATAAGTCATTTTTCCAAAACCATTATTTTTACCCCTAGAAAAATTACCTTCATATATTAATCCATTAGCGTATTTAGCAATACCGTTTCCTTCAATAACTCCATTATTCCATGATCCCTCATAGGAGCCACCATCGCTGAAACTGATTTTACCTTTCCCATTTGGTTGATTGTCCTTAAAAGTTCCTTCGTATATCGACCCTGAGGAGTAAGTAATTTTACCCTTTCCGTTCATTTTGCCAAGCGACCAATTTCCTTCATACCTGAAACCATCTGGTCCAGTTAGAATTCCTTGCCCATCTCTTAGATCATTTTTAAAACTACCATCATACTTTTCACCTGTAGTATAAATTGATACCCCTTTACCATTTCTCTTCCAATCTACTAAAGTGCCTTCATATCTATCGCCATTTGACTGTATAAGTTTTCCAATTCCATTGATTTTACCGTTTTTCCACTCACCCTCTAGAATCACTCCATCCGCTGTAGTTAGTTTGCCGAATCCCTGCTGAAAGCCATTTTCCCAGTTGCCTTCATATGTAGCTTCATCTGCGTAAATTAATATTCCGTTGCCCTGCTTTTCATTATCTTTCCAATTGCCTTTAAAAGTTGAGCCATCAGAATAATTCATTTCTCCATAACCGTTGCGATTATTATTGGAAAATTTTCCCTTAAATACTGACCCGTCATTCATAGTGAGAATTCCATCTCCTTCCATTTTGCCATCTAGCCAGATCCCTTTATATTTCGTTCCATCAGAAAAAGTCATTGTTCCTTCTCCATTAGGGACACCTTGCTTAAAAGATCCTTCATAAATTTGACCTGTTGGGTATCTAGCTACTCCCTTTCCTTGTATTTGGTCGTCTTTCCACTCTCCTTCATATGTAAAGCCATCTGGCATAGTATACTTGCCCAAACCATTTCTAAGACCATTTTTAAATGATCCTTCGTAAACACTACCCTCGTCATATTGTTTCACTTGATCCTGAGCTAAAGATGTTAAGGGATGTAGCCAAATTAAAACGATAACAAAGATCAACCATAACTTTTTAATACTAATCTCCAACAAAACCTCCAAATACATTTCTAACTTTAAAGTTTTGATTTCTAACTTGAAGAAAGTATTCAATACGTCTGAACATCATCAAAACTAGATAGACTTAGGCTGATATTTTAACTAAAATTAAGAAAACAGCAAATTTATTTTGGACGGTTTGTCGATGAGTCTCGCTCGACTTAAAATTTCATTAGCCCAGTCTAACTCTACAGTTGGACGAATACAGTCTAACTCAGAATATGTGTTGGTTAAAGCTAACGAGGCTGAAAAAAAAAGATCAGATCTAATTATTTTTCCGGAAATGTTTGTTAGTGGATACCAACCCCTAGATCTTGTTAATAAGAGGTCTTTTTTAGAAAATATATCTTTGCAAATTCAAAATATTGCGCGTAAAACGATAAATCTTAAAGTCAGAATTCTAGTTGGAGCCCCATGGATTTTGGATGGAAAAATTTATAATGCATTTATTTCTATATACAGGGGAACTATAAAAATAGTCAGCAAAAAGTCTCACTTACCAAACTATGATGTTTTTGACGAGAAAAGATTTTTTGTCTCTGGACATGAATTGGAGCTCTTGGATATTGGAGCTTTAAAGATTGGGTTTCCAATATGTGAAGACGCCTGGCACCCAGATATTATTTGCAGACTAAAAGAGTTAGGAGCTGATATCATAATTATCCCAAATGGTTCACCTTATGAATCCAATAAGCTATGTAAAAGACAGAAAATAATTAAAGAGCGATGTAAAGAGTCCGACCTTTCTATCATCTATTTAAATCTTGTTGGAGGGCAAGATGATTTAGTATTTGATGGGGGCTCTTTTATATATGATAAAAACGGCGCTATTGTCTGCCAGTTCCCTCAGTTTCAAGAGAAAACGCTACAGATTACTTTTGAAAAGAGAATGGACGGATGGAGTCCACTACCAAACTCTTTAGAAGAAATTGGTTCCAGTATAAGCCAGGATTACAACGCGATCGTACTAGGCTTAAGAGATTATGTTTTGAAATCTAATTTCCAAAAAGTTGTTATTGGCTTGTCAGGAGGAATTGATAGTGCTCTTGTAGCAGCAATGGCAGTGGATGCGTTGGGTTCTGACAACGTAGTTTGTTTGGGATTGCCATCAAAATTTAATTCGAAGTCGTCTTTAGATGATGCACAACAACTGTCAAAAAATCTTGATATTAATTTTGAATTAATAACTATTCAAGAGATAATAGATAAAGTGGATCAGCATTTGGCTCCCTTGTTCCAAGGTAAAAGTAGAGATGTTACTGAAGAGAATATACAATCTCGAATTAGGGCCGTTTTATTGATGGCCTTTTCAAATAAAGAAAAGCACTTACTTTTATCCACTGGAAATAAGTCCGAGATTGCGGTTGGTTATTCAACTATTTATGGAGATATGGCGGGAGCTTACAATCCACTTAAAGATGTTTACAAGACAAAAGTATATGAACTTAGCAAATGGAGAAATTCTACTTCTAAAACAAATAATTTCTCAGTAAAAAAACCTATACCAGATAATATTATATTGAAAGAGCCATCTGCTGAGTTGGCCTTCGATCAAAAAGATACAGACTCTCTACCGAATTACGATGAACTCGATTCCATTTTGGAGTCCCTTATTGAGGACGATCTTTCTGTTAACGAAGTTATTGAAAAAGGGTTTTCAGAAAAAATAGTTTTAAAAGTTAAAGATCTTCTACATCTGAGCGAATACAAAAGATATCAAGCTTGTCCGGGACCTAAAATATCAAAAAGACCATTTGCTCTCGGTAGGCGTATCCCTATAGTCAACCATTGGAAAGACTAGATTTGACAAAAAGAGTTCTAAGATTTGCACCCTCTCCAACTGGATATCTCCACATAGGAAATATCAGAACTGCTCTATTAAATTATTTGCAAGCTAAAAAAGTGGGGGGGGAGTTCATCTTAAGATTGGATGATACGGACAAGGAAAGATCTACCCAGCATTTCATTGATCAGATAAAGAGAGATCTTGAATGGTTGGGTATTGATTGGGACAAAATTGAACAACAATCTCTTCGAATAGATAGATATAGGGAAGTCTTGACTGAATTAAAAGATAAAAGCTTAGTTTATGAGTGTTTTGAGACTTCGCTTGAGTTGGAGCTAAAAAGGAAAAAACAGCAAAATCAGGGGCTCCCCCCAGTATACGATAGATCTGCTTTAAAATTACAGCCGGAAGAAAGAAATCTTTTGAGAGACAAAACTGAAAGTCATTGGCGTTTTTTATTAAGTGGTGAGACCGTAACGTGGGAAGATGAAATCGCTGGCGAAATAAAAGTACGAACTTCTGTTGTATCAGACCCTATTTTGGTTAAAGGAAATGGCCAGTTCCTCTACACGATGGCATCAGTGATAGATGATACAGACTTTGGTGTTACTGATGTAGTAAGAGGCATTGACCATTTAACTAATACGGCAGTTCAAATAGAAATTTTTAAAAATTTATCTTCGCATGTACCAGTTTTTGGTCATCATTCTTTAATAGTAGATAGCTCTGGAGAAAATTTTTCTAAGAGAGCTGGTGGTCTGTCAATAAAAAGTTTAAAAGAAGCGGGGATAGAGCCTGGAGCAATTTTTTCAAAATTAGTTTCTTTGGGAACTGGAGATGGAGTAGATGTAGATAAAAATATTTGTGAATTAGCTCGAAAATTTGAATTAAGTAAGTTTAGTACAGCTCCCGTTAGATTTGAGAAAGAAGCCTTAGAAGTCATTTCTCGCAAAATACTATCGAAGTTCGATATTGGTCAGATTTCTGAATATCTAGGGTTTATCGGTGTTCCTAATGAAATAAGAGAAG
Organism: uncultured Alphaproteobacteria bacterium; assembly: GCA_902584635.1. Lineage (GTDB taxonomy): Bacteria > Pseudomonadota > Alphaproteobacteria > Rhodobacterales > Rhodobacteraceae > CACIJG01. Next base: position 48,356 of record CACIAQ010000003.1, on the reverse strand, counting down.
ATTTTTGGATAATGGCAAAAGATAATGTTAACACTAAGGAAGATTTAGTGGATATCTGGCGTCTGTGTAAAGAGGGAGCTAAAAATCCTATAGTTGCCCCAGAAGATAGACAATTTATTAAAGTAGCTATCGGCTTGATTGACGAATATCCGCGTGAACGCGATAGTTGGCAAATATTAACTGAAGAGTTAAAAAATTTAACCGGAAGGAAAGGTAAAAATCTATTTATGCCTTTGCGTAATTTTCTTACTGGGAAGAGCTACGGACCAGACATGAAAAAGCTTTTCCCCTTAATACAAAAAATTCAAAATTTTCGATCAAGTTGAGAATTTTCTATATTTTACTCTCTGTGGAATTACAGCAGCCTCACCTAATCTTCTTTTTTTATCCTCTTCATAATCGTTAAAGTTACCTTCAAAAAACGTCATATTGCTTTCTCCCTCAAAGCTTAGGATGTGAGTGCAAAGCCTATCCATAAAAAACCTATCATGTGATACAACTATTACACAGCCGGCGAATTCAAGAACAGCATCTTCAAGAGCGCGCAATGTTTCAATGTCGAGATCATTAGTGGGTTCATCTAATAACAACACGTTTCCTCCTGATTTAAGTAACCTTGCTAGATGTACTCTGTTACGCTCTCCACCTGACAATTGCCCAACACGCTTCTGTTGGTCAGGACCCTTAAAATTAAATGCTCCAACGTATGCCCTAGAGTTTACTTCTAAATCGCCTAACTTAATAACATCTAGGCTGTCTGAAATTTCCTCCCATACATTTTTTGCGTCGTCTAGCTTATCTCTACTCTGATCTACGTAGCTCAACTCGACAGTATCTCCAATATTAATTTGACCGCTGGTAAGAGACTCTTCTCCTGTAATAATTTTTAAAAGAGTTGATTTTCCAGAGCCATTTGCACCCACCACCCCGACAATTGCACCTGGAGGTATAGAAAAACTAAAATCTTCAAACAACATTTTATTATCAAACATTTTTGTTATTTTTTCAGCGTCAATTACTTTTGTGCCCAAGCGCTGGCCGTTAGGAATAATAATTTGTGAGGTCGATATTTTTTCTTTTTTATCCTCGTTCAATAGATCCAAATAAGCGGTGATTCTGGCTTTTTGTTTAGCTTGCCTAGCTTTAGCCCCTTGTCTGATCCAATCCAGCTCTTTTTTCAGAATAGTATTTTTAGTTTTTTCAGTCTTTTCTTCTAATTTTAGCCTTGTACTTTTATTTTCCAACCAATCAGAATAATTTCCTTCAAAAGGAAAACTTTTTCCTCTATCCAGTTCCAGTATCCATCCGGTGATTTGATCTAAAAAATATCTATCATGAGTCACAATTAATATAGTACCCTTATAAGCTATTAAGTGTTGTTGGAGCCAACCCACTGTTTCGGCATCTAAATGATTGGTAGGTTCATCGAGTAAAAGTAAATCAGGCTCTTCCAGGAGTAATTTGCATAAAGAAACTCTTCTAATTTCTCCCCCAGATAACGTGGAAACTACCGCGGAGTCATCAGGACATCTTAGGGCCCCCATAGCCATATCAATTTTTGAGTCTATATCCCAAATCTGCAGTGAGTCAATTTTATCCTGAAGTTTTGTCATTTCTTCCATTTTTTCATCAGAGAAGTCATCTGCTAGCGATGTCGCTATATTGTTAAATTGGTCAAGGAGCGATTTTTTGGCGGATACTGATTCCAAAATATTCTCTCTTACAGTTTTGCTCTGATCAAGCTTCGGTTCTTGTGGAAGGTAACCAACCTTTACTCCTTGAGCAGGGTAAGCCTCACCACTAAATTCTTTTTCTATTCCCGCCATTATTTCTAAAAGAGTCGATTTTCCTGCACCGTTCACCCCTACAAGCCCAATTTTTACGCCAGGTAAAAATGATAAGGTTATATTTTCAAAGCATTTTTTTCCATTTGAAAATGTTTTGGTCAATTCTTTTAATGTAAATATATATTGATATGAACTCATGTTCCAATTGCTATAATAGTATTCATGTTTTGTCATATGTTTTTTATTGAGGGAGTAAAAAGATTTGCAATTAGTACCGAAGTCTCTTCCTGGCAACATTAGCTATAGAAGGCCTGTGGGGTTGTTAGGAGGATCATTTAGTCCTCCGCACTCAGGTCACGTGCATATTAGCGAAGTAGCCTTAAAAATGTTTGACTTAGGACAAATATACTGGGTTTATGCAAAACAAAATCCTCTTAAAAAAGCTGACCCATTAAATTTTGCCGAAAGGGTCACAAAAACAAAAAAATTGGTAAAATCCCCAAAAATAAAACTCTCTTCAATAGAATTGAGGAATAACTTTCATTACAGCTTTCAAGTTTTGAAGTTTCTTCAACAAAGGAACAGACATATTAAATTTATCTGGGTCATGGGAGAAGATAATATTATTCATTTTCATCTTTGGAAAAACTGGCATTGGGTAGCGTGTAATGTCAGGATCGCCGTGATAGCAAGAGGAAGAAATCGATCATTAGTTAACTCGTCAACTTTTGCTCAAAAGTATAGAGCTTTCCGACTTAAAAGTAGCCAATCTGTCCAATTGCAGTTTTTGAAACCTCCAGTTTGGTGCATAGTAGACTCAAAAAAAGTCAACTTATCTTCAACCGATTTAAGATTAAATGATTAGAAAAAGAGAATTTATTAAGTTTAGCGCTTTCTTAGCGTTTACAGGTATTATGCGCTTAAACGCTTTTGCAAAACCAACAAATATTTTCACAAATTTGATTAAAAAATCCGGATTTGAAAATAATACAAGTTTTATGGCAGTAGATTTAAGATCAAATAAGTTTATTGGACGACATAATGAAAAACTGAGGTTACCAATTGCTTCAGTTACTAAAATGGTGACAGCATCTTATTATCTAACTCATATTAACCAATTTAGGCGATTTAAAACTGAACTGTTAGTTGATGGCGTTATAAAAGACACAGTGCTGTACGGAGACTTATATCTCAAAGGTTATGGAGATCCTACTCTCAAGACCGACGACCTTTCAGTTTTTATTAATGCTGTAAAAAAATTGGGTTTAACAAAAGTAGACGGAGATCTGTTTTATGATAATACCTTTCTCCCTGATATTAATTATATAAATAGAAATCAACTTCCTCAATATGCATATAATCCAGGTATAGGAGCAATTAACCTTAATGAGAATCGTATTTTATTCGAGTGGAAACGTTTGGAAAAGGCGAAATATAAAACTTCATTAATTGCGCCAGGCTTAAAAAATACTGCGCGAGTAACAAACATTATAATTGATTTAGAAAACGAAAAAGGCCCTGTGTATAATTATGAGCTTGATAAGAATAAATTTGAGGAAAAGTGGTCAGTGAACACAAGAATATTAGGTAAAAAAGGTTCTCGATGGCTACCAGTTCGACTGAGTTCTTATTATGCTACCGAAGTCTTGAGACAACTTTTTAATGAGCGAGGTGTTAAGATTGGGAATATGAAAAGAAAAAAAACACCTAATAAAAGTAAATTACTGTGTACACATTATTCTAATAATAATAAGAAAATCCTGCAAAACGCTATGAAATACTCCAAAAATATGGTTACCGAGTCATTCGGACTTGTTGCGAGTAAAGCGATTTCGCCAGATCTTTATGACCTTGACCAATCTGCTATGCTAATGACTAGATGGTTTAGAAAGATAATCGGAAAGCAAAATTCTTTATTCTTGAATCATAGCGGATTGTCCGAAGGTAGTTTTTCAACAGCAGAAGACTTTAGAAAATTTTTAATGAAAGAGAAAGTTCAAAAAAGCCTTCTTCCAGTTTTAAAACATTTATCAATCTATACATCAAAGGGGAAAGTTAACTCAATCGGTAATATAACGGTTAGAGGTAAATCGGGAACTATGCATTACATTCGTGGTTTAGCTGGATACGTATGTAAAAAAGATATTCCAGTAATGGCATTTGCAATTTTCTCAGCCGATTTGGATAAAAGAAAAGAAAATTCAAGTAACAACTTCGAAAGACCAAAAGGATCGAAAGCTTGGCTTTCGAGAGCTATAATTCAAGAAAGACAAATAATTCGAAAAATAATAGATAGCATTTAGACATCTGATTTTAAATAGTAAGATGCCTAGCTCTTGCACCCCGTTCTATAGCCGCTCCGTGAAGTCGATCAATGTTTAATTCATATCTAATCTCTCTTAATAACTGGAGTTCAATTTCCTTAAGGCGTCCATCTGCTGCAGCGACATCACAAGCTAATGCATACGCTGTTTCGAAAAGATGCTCAGGAAGAGAGACTTTTATCAAACCAAAAAGCGCATCTAGCCCATCTTCTTCTTCAAATATATCATATACAGTCTCGGCTATAGTTTTTACACGGGATACATCATAATCTTTAAATATTGGCAAATGCTCAACAATCTTAATAATCGAAGCGAATTCTATTTTTGTTACACCTTTGTGTGACGTCCCCTCTGCTATCATAATAGCTACCAATGCATCTTGGGGGCTCAATATTGTTGTACTTGAATTTATATCCATTTAAATACTAGCAATTCTTTATGTTTTATATTATACGGATCTCACTCTATGTGAACAACATTTATATTTTTATTTCGTTTGATGTGGATTAGTGGACCTTATGGAAAATATGCCCAATAATATTAAAGTTTGGCCTGTACAAGAAGCAGTTAGTCTCAATAAATATTTGCAAAATATCAATGAAAATAAATATAACGTTACTTTTCAGACTGGGTATGGTCCATCTGGATTACCTCATATTGGAACGTTTGGTGAGGTAATGAGAACCTCAATGGTTAGGCATTCTTTTGAAAAACTATATGGAGTTAAAACTAATCTCTTGTGTTTTTCAGATGATTTGGATGGTCTTCGAAAAGTTCCTGACAATATTCCGAATAAAGAGTTAGTAAAACGAGATTTAGATTTACCCCTTTCCAAGGTAACCGATCCCTTTGGTACCCATACAAGCTTTGCTGAACACAATAATAGTAAATTATGCGAGTTTCTTGATGGTTTTAAGTTCGACTATGAGTTTATTTCGTCTACTGAATGTTACACTACAGGTGTTTTCAACGAAGCGTTAGTACAAGTACTAGTCAAATATAATGATATTATGGAAATAATTTTACCTTCTCTTGGATCAGAAAGAAAAGTAACATACTCGCCTTTTTTACCGATAAGTAGAAAGTCTGGTAAAGTTTTGCAAGTTCCAACCCTTGAAATTGATACCAAAACACATTCAATAGTTTATAAAGATGTTGACGGGAAAAAAGTTAAAACTCCAGTAACAGATGGAAATGTGAAGCTACAATGGAAAGCCGATTGGGCAATGAGATGGTTCGCATTGTCCGTAGATTATGAAATGTATGGTAAAGACTTAATTCCATCGGCAAACCTAGCATCAAAAATATGCAGGGTACTAGGAAGAAAAGCGCCGTACCAGTTTTTTTATGAGTTATTCCTTGATGACCAAGGACAAAAAATTTCAAAATCAAAAGGTAACGGTTTGTCAGTTGAAGAGTGGTTAAGATATGGGTCAAAGGACTCTTTGAGCCTTTTTATGTTTCAAAAGCCAAAGACAGCAAAAAGACTTTATTTTGATTCCATTCCAAGAGCTGTTGATGATTACCATAAGTTTTTAGAAGTTTATCACCAACAGAGCGAGGAGGATAAATATCAAAACCCTGTTTGGCACCTTCATCGAGCCAATCCTCCTCGCTCAGAATTACTTGTTTCCTTTTCTTTGCTAATGAACTTAGCCGGGGCAACTGGATCAACAAGTATAGAAACACTCCTTTCATTTGTAAGAAAGTATGTAAATGAAAAAGGTGATCCCATGAATCCCACAATGATTGGGGCTATGCAAAATGCCATAAATTATTTTCATGATTTTCTAGAATCCAAGTTGGTTTTTAAGAAACCTTCTGCTGATGAGAGAATCCCTTTGGTTAAGCTAATAAACAATCTAGAGGAATTAAATGATAACTGGGATGCGAGTGAAATTCAGCAAATTATTTTAGATGTAGGTAAAACAAATGGGTTTGAAAACAATAGAGATTGGTTCAAATTGATATATGAAGTTCTATTAGGAAGTCAAAGTGGTCCTAGGCTAGGCAGTTTTTTTTGCTCTCCTAGGTAAAGAAAAAACAGTAGAAAAGTTGAATGAGGTGTTACAATGAGGTTAGGTCTTTTTATAAAAAAAGTGTGGATCATCGCATTATTTATTTCTCTATTGAGCACATTAGTTTTTGCTGATGAAAGTGAAATGGTACGTAATACCATAAGTTCACAGATTGAGGCTTTCAAGGAAAATAATATCGAAAAAGCATATACATTTGCGGCGCCCAACATTCAAGCACAGTTCTCAAACCCTGAAGTTTTTGGTTTGATGGTTAAGAATGGATACCCTATTATATGGAGACCGAAGAGCTTTAAATTCACAAAATTTCAAGACCTCGGCGATAAATCTATTCAAAGAGTTTTATTCCAATCCTATGACGGCCGCTTGGAGATATATGACTATATTTTAGAAAAATATGATGATCTGTGGAAAATTGCAGGAGTTTTAACAATAAATTTAGCAGGTGAAACCTAGTATTTATCTCGCAAAGGGATCTTTTTTTATTTCTAATTCCGTCTTTTCAAATTTATGTATTTGATCTCTTAATTTAGCTGCTTCTTCAAACTCAAGATTTTCCGCAGCCTTAAGCATTTGCGATTTTAAATCCTCCAGATGACTGGATAGATTATGACCAATCCTAGGTGTCTTTTCCAACTCAGCCGTTACTCTAGCTTGATCAGTGTCCCCTTTATAGAGACCCTCCAATATATCGTTAACATTTTTCACGATCGTTTTAGGCGTTATGCTGTTCTCAACATTGTACTTTTTTTGTTTATCACGGCGTCTATCAGTTTCGTCTATTGCTTTCTGCATGCTTTTCGTGATTGTGTCAGCATACATTAGGACCTTTCCGTCAATATTTCTGGCTGCCCTTCCAATTGTTTGCACTAATGAGGTTTCAGAACGCAAAAATCCTTCTTTGTCAGCATCTAATATTGCAACTAATCCACATTCTGGAATGTCTAATCCCTCTCTTAAAAGATTAATCCCCACCAAAACATCAAAAGTGCCTATTCGTAAATCACGAAGAATTTCTAACCTTTCTAAAGTATCAATATCAGAGTGCATGTATCTAACTCTAATTCCCTTTTCATGAAGATATTCGGTAAGATCTTCAGCCATTTTTTTCGTAAGCACAGTACACAGCGTTCTAAGGTTTCTTTTTGTCACCTTATTTACTTCCTCTATCAAATCATCTATTTGGGCGTCCGTAGGTCTAACTTCTATTTTAGGGTCAATTAGGCCGGTCGGCCTGATAATTTGCTCTGTAAAAACACCCTTTGTTTGATCTAGTTCCCACGCGCCAGGAGTTGCTGATACGTAAATAGTATGGGGCCTCATTGCGTCCCATTCCTCAAACTTTAATGGTCTATTGTCGGTGCACGAAGGAAGTCTAAAACCATACTCCGAAAGAGTACTCTTCCTTCTGAAATCTCCTTTAAACATACCTCCAAGTTGTGGGATGCTTACATGGCTTTCATCAGCAAATACGATTGCATTATCAGGAATATATTCAAAAAGAGTAGGGGGTGGTTCTCCAGGCTTTCTACCTGTAAGATATCTTGAGTAGTTTTCGATACCATTACACATGCCTGTTGCCTCTATCATTTCTAAGTCGAAGTTAGTTCTTTGTTCTAAACGTTGTGCTTCTAGAAGCTTGTTTTCATTATTTAGTTGTTTAAGTCTCAATACCAGTTCTGCTTTTATATTCTTTATTGCCTGTTGAAGTGTAGGTCTGGGGGTCACATAATGCGAATTTGCATAGATTTTGGCACTTGATAGTTCCTCAAGCTTTTTACCAGTTAATGGATCAAACTCGACAATTTTTTCTAGGGCATCTCCAAAGAACGAGAATCTCCATGCTCTATCTTCTAAATGAGCAGGCCATACATCTAGCGTGTCACCACGAACTCGAAAGTTCCCTCTTTGAAAATTCTTGTCATTTCTCCGATACTGTTGCTCAACCAAGTTTTTAACTACTTGCCTTTGATTAAAAGTACCTCCTTTATTGAAACTTTGTGTCATAGAGCTATAGGTTTCAACGGAACCTATTCCGTATATGCAGGATACCGATGCAACAATGACTACGTCTTTTCTTTCCAACAAAGATCTTGTCGCTGAATGCCGCATTCTATCAATTTGTTCATTTATTTGAGCTTCTTTTTCGATGTAGGTGTCAGATCTTGGAACATAAGCCTCCGGCTGATAGTAGTCGTAATATGAAACAAAATATTCTACGGCATTATCAGGAAAAAATTTTTGAAATTCGCCAAAAAGTTGACCTGCCAAAGTTTTATTAGGAGCAAGAATGAGTGCAGGGCGTTGTGTAGCCTCAATAATTTTGGCCATTGTAAAAGTTTTTCCTGTGCCTGTGGCCCCCAGTAAAACTTGGTTCTTCTCGCCTTTGTTTAAACCTTTAACCAACTCGACAATCGCAGTGGGCTGGTCACCTGCTGGTTTAAAATCCGATACAACACTCAAATCACTTTTTTCAATAGTCAACTCATTCATATCGTCCAAACTTTATACATAATTTTTTTATAACCGCTATGTGATTTTAATGTTTAAAACTGCTTTAATTAAATATAATATCATTTAACAAATTTAAACCGTTTTTGTGGAATTTTATGGTAGTACGAATTTTTAAATCATCCAAGACTGCTATGCAGTCGGGGACCGGCAATGCAGACCAATGGTTTTTAGAGTTTGAGAATAACGATCAAAAATCTATAGACCCAGTTATGAGTTGGGTCGGATCCAGCGACACTAGCAGCCAAATAAAATTAAAATTTGCTACAAAGGAAGAGGCAACACAATACGCGATGAAAAACAATCTTTTGTTTTTTATCGATGAGGGCACTGAAAAAAAGATGAACATCAGAAAAAATGGTTATGGTGACAACTTCGATTACAAAAGAAAAAGACCATGGACACATTAGTCGCGTTTTGTAAATTAGTAGGCCCTCTAGCCAGCTCCCCAAACAAATTTGATCAAATTTAAATTTACTACGAACCTTTCATATGGTACCTATTGCACGATGTGGCCCCGTAGCTCAGCTGGATAGAGCAACTGACTTCTAATCAGTAGGTCGTACGTTCGAATCGTACCGGGGTCACCATTTTTTTTTGACTAAAGAAAGTCGCTTAGTGGGTTACCCAGTATATTCTTTTATTTTTAAAAATGGTATTATCTTGCTTTGCTTAGCAATGCTAGGTTGGGCTGGCAACACGGTCGCAGGAAGGATGTCAACCGGTGAAATTTCGCCCATGGTTGTAGTGTTTTTGCGATGGTTCATTATTTCAATTTTTTTAATCTTATTTTTAAATAAGAAATTAATTTTGTCTTTTAATTTAATTAGTGGGAAACTCGTTTGGCTTTGCTTGATGGGCTCACTTGGGCTTACTGGGTTTAATGCATTGTTTTATATAGCTGCTCAGAATACAACAGCAATAAACTTAGGTATTATTCAAGGCATCATGCCTGCAATAATATTAGTTGGGTCTGTAATTATGTTCAAGGAGGCGGTTAACATTACGAAGTTTACTGGGCTAATAATAGCATTTTTTGGCGTTCTAGTAGTGGTAAGCCAAGGCGAATATAAGAGAGTGATTTTATTATCTTTTAATTATGGAGATTTAGTGATGCTATGTGCCTGTTTTTTCTATTCTGGCTTTACCCTCGGATTGAAAAACAAACCGGTAATTGATCCTATTGTACTCATGACTTATTTCTCACTGAGTGCCTTGATATTTTCTATTCCACTACTGATTATAGAATTCTATATAGGGCTCATTCAGGTTCCTGCTACAAGTACTGCTTGGCTTACTATACTTTACATCGCTTTTGTCCCCTCTTTTCTAGCTCAGATTTTTTTTATAAGAGGGGTTGAGCTAGTTGGAGCATCTAAAGCAGGGTTATTTATTAATTTTCTACCTATCTTCGCAGCGATCCTGGGAGTGCTTTTGCTAGGGGAGCGGTTATTCGTATATCATTTAATCTCATTATTCATTGTTTTGTTAGGTGTTTATCTTTTTATGGTAATTGGGGATAAAGAAAAAAATAAATCGTATTAAAAAAATTGGACTTAATTACTTTGTTATGGCATCAGATACTATTCGGAACTACGCTCAAGCTATCGTGAAAAAATGCAACTGAACGAAAACAAATACTTTAGGGATATTTTAGAAAAAGAAAAAAAGTCGGAGTTTGTTATCGCCAACGAACTCCAAAATCCAGACAGACAGAAGGCATTCACTTTTTCTTTTGAGGATATATCACTTGATATAACTAGGCAGCTTATTTCCTCTGAGCAATTTGCCAAACTTAAAATGCTTGGAGAGGCTATAGACATTAAAGATAAAAAAAAGAAGCTTTTTGAGGGTTCTTTTTTGAATGTTACTGAAAATAGGTTTGTAACCCATTTTCTTGAACGAAATTCAAACTCAGTAGTAGATAAAACCAACAGGTATAAGTCCTTCATATCTTTTCTAAAACAAAAGAAAATAAAGAACCTAATTAACGTGGGAATAGGGGGATCGGACCTTGGCATAAAAATGGTTTATCATGCTCTAGAGCACCAAAGTAAGGGGCCTTCCCTAATTAACATATCGAATTTAGATTTCACAAACCTTGAAAACACTCTAAAAACGAAAGATATCAAAGAAACATTCTTTATCTTCAATTCCAAGTCATTTTCTACAGAAGAAACATTAGTTAACTTAAGCTTTGTCAAAACTTTGCTCAATAACGAGGGATTGGGTCTAAATGAGCATGTGGTGGCAGTCACATCATTTCCAGAAAAAGCGTTGGAAGCCGGTCTTAAAGAGCATGCAATTTTTCACGTGCCTAATGGGGTAGGGGGTAGATTTTCAATGTGGTCGCATTTTGGTTTGGGCTTAGTTGCGTCTCTGGGTATAGATGTATACAAACAGCTTCTTGCAGGAGCCTATAAAATGGACAAGCATTTTTTGGAAGAAGAGCTTGAACTAAATTTACCCTATATTCTTGGGCTGACACGAATATGGAACAGAAACGTCCTAAATCTTCAAACCATCGCACTTGTTCCTTATGAGAATGGGCTGAAATTTTTTCCAGCTTGGTTTCAGCAAGTAGAAATGGAGAGCAACGGGAAAAGTATAGATGCTCTAGGTAAAGAGCTAGAGTTGCCTGCAGCACCTTTAGTTTTCGGGGAGATCGGAACCGAGTCTCAACACAGTTTTTTTCAGTTACTTCATCAAGGAATAGAAAAAATTCCTGTGGAGTTCTTAGTTCCATTTGCGGGTAAGAATGTAGTTGGTCAAAATAAAAAAGATTTAGACCCCCATTCAAGGTTAGTTGTAAACGCTATCGCACAAGCAGAAGCCCTCATTACGGGAAAAAAGGCACATAAAGAAAAGTATAGAAATATGACAGGCAATAGGCCGTCTACCCTTATAACTTGGGATAGAACCAACGCAGAGTCTTTAGGTAAACTAGTTTCGCTGTATGAAAACGCTACTATTGTATGTGGCTTGCTATGGGGAATTAATAGTTTTGATCAATGGGGTGTCGAACTGGGAAAAGAGATATCAAGAAATATTTATACTGGTCAAAATTTGGAAGATTTATCTTACAGCGCGAGGAAAATGTTAAAACGTATCATTTAAATCTCAATATATCACTTTTTTAAGAGAGTTTTAAATGCAGCTTCAAATCGTGATTTATCAATTTGTCTCGACAACCGCAAGTTCATTACTTTATCCTGAATCGAATTGCTTTTTTTAGACAATGTCTTATTCATGAGACGTTTTTTGTCTATACTTTTCTTGTTTTGGTCATTTTTCAATTATCTAGTCTTTTAATAAGTGTCTTATGATTTTATAGAGATCTTCTGGGGAGTTTCTTTTTTTGGCTCTTCCCTGTAGAGATGTATAGATAATAGCCCATCTTTAAACTCAGCTCCGTTGACTCTTACATTGTTAGCTAATCTAAAGGTTTTAGTAAACGCTCGTTTAGCTATTCCCTTATGAATATATTCATGTTGTGTATCCTTATCACCATTGCCACAAACCACCAATTCACTTGATGTTGCCTCTATAATAAGATCGTTGGAACTGAAGCCAGCGAGTGCCAAAACAATTATAAAACTGTTATTTGACAGCTTTTTAATATCGTAGGCGGGGTATGTGGACTGTTTTACAGAAGACATGCGTTCAATTTCATCAAAAAGGCTATCAAATCCAACAAAGGAGCTCATGTATGGAGATGATAAAAAGCTCATATTATTGTCAACCTCGTATAAAATTGAAATCCATGCCTAATAGGTTATTACTAGAAAGTAAATATTTAGCAAATTTATTTTTAACCTATCAAAAAGTTTTAAGCAAATTCGTTTATACAATTTCTGTCCAAAAAATTAGCTAAATGATGTTGAAAAACTATTTTTATAATTGTAACATTTAAATACCTCGGGGTGCCTTATGGCTGAGATGTTTAACAGACCCGTTGAACCTGAACCGGTTAGTACCGGCGTAGGAAAGGTGTTTAGATTTTTGCTAGGCGCCTGAGAAATATGATAAGGAGTTTAGTATGAAATTAATTATAACCATATTTACCGGATTATTGTTTTTTACCTCTGTGTTGCACTCTGAGGATAGGCAAAATTTGGTTGTTTACACATATGATAGTTTTAATTCGGATTGGGGACCAGGGCCTCAGATAGAAAAAGCTTTTGAAAATATTTGCGATTGCGACTTAAAGTTTGTGACCGCCGGAGATGGTGCAGCTCTTTTAGCAAAATTACGTTTAGAAGGAAATAAAACGAAAGCTGACGTTGTGGTTGGCTTGGACACTAATTTACTGCAATCTGCAAAGGACTCTAGACTATTCAGCCCTCACAAGTTGAACATAAGCTTAGATCTTCCTATTGCTTGGGAAGATGATACATTCATGCCTTTTGATTGGGGATATTTTTCTTTTGTTTTTGATAAACGTAAAACAACAAACATTCCAAAGTCATTTGAAGAGCTTGCAAATTCAGATCTTAAAATTGCTATTCAAGATCCTAGAAGCTCAACGCCTGGTTTAGGTTTAGTTCTATGGATTGAGAAACTGTATAATGTTGAGAGCGAAACTTTTTGGCGCCAACTAGCCGATAACGTAATAACTGTGACACCGGGGTGGTCAGAAGCCTATGGCCTATTTATTGAAGGAGAGGTGGATGGTGTACTATCGTATACAACTTCGCCGGCGTATCATATAGTCGCAGAGAATGATAACACTAAAGTAGCAGCAATATTTGATGAAGGTCATTTGATGCAAATTGAAGTGGGTGCCATTTTACAGAAATCAGAAAAAAAGCAGTTAGCAGCTGACTTTCTCGCGTTTATGACTTCAAGTGAAGCCCAATCTATAATACCGACTACAAATTGGATGTACCCTGCAAAGCAACCAGATATAGAGCTTCCTGCTGCATTCAAGGAAGGTTTAGGCGCAATAGAACCAATTTATTTGGACCCAAATATGGCTAGTTCTTTAAAAGACCTAGCTATTGAAGTCTGGAAGAGGGGATTAAGAAAATAAAGCTATTTGGATTTATATGCTTCTTGGGACTTCTGTTTGCTGGGATCGGGTCAATAGTGGTTCTTACACTCAATTCCATATATAATACATTTATTACTGCTTATGAGGCACAAGTCATAATTTTCACTTTGAGCCAGGCGTTCCTGTCTGCCACTTTATCCCTATTGCTTGCAATTCCGATCTCTAGAGCAATCTATAGAAATGAGTTCTTTTGCAAAAATCAGATTATCTCTGTTATTGGTATACTCTTTGTTCTACCAATATTGGTCGTTATTTTAGCTGTAATTAATGTTTTTGGTATCAACGGAATTATGAACCAGTTTGTTAGTTTTTTAGGGTTTGAAAAATTTTCTATATATGGGTTAATTGGGATCTTGACTGCCCACATTCTCATAAATTTGCCGTTCGCTGTGCGATTACTTATTTCTGGTTGGTCTATGATTCCAACGGAGCATGATAGGCTAGCTAAACAACTCGGTTTCAACACACATGCGTTTTTCAAATATATAGAACTTCCGATGTTAGTAAAAATAGCACCAAGCATTTTTACAATCATTTTTTTTATATTGTTCATTGACCTTCTCAATTGCTTTAGTGTTGGGGGGAGGGCCGAGTGCTACGACGGTGGAATTGGCAATATATCAGACAATAATATTCGAGGGAGATTTAGCTGCAGCTGCTAGGCTGTCAACTTTGCAATTAATATTACTGTCTCTTTTATTAATTCTATCAACCAAGTTTACAGGCAACATGTTTATTGAACAGACCCTTATATTGAAAAACGATATACGTGCGCCTAAAACGTTACTTACACATTGGCTCGATTATTTTTTTATTGTTCTTTTTGTTTCATTCATTTTTTTACCAATTCTCATAATAATTTCTAAAGGACTAGCAAATATTTCAATACCTACAGATAATCTTATTTTGCCTGCAATGAACTCAATTTTAGTCGCTTTGCTAGCTACTTTTATAAACTTAACTTTTTCATTACCAATCTGCTTACTGATTGTCGACGAAAAACAAAAGTTCTTGAAGACATTATTTGAGGTAGGGTCCTTCAGTATTATATGTGTGTCTCCACTTGTTTTTGGAACAGCGCTTTTTCTACTCTTATTTGAACATATTGATCTCTCCGCAAACGCCTTATTATTGACTGGATTTACTAACGGTGTCTTAATGATCCCAATATCTATGGCAATTCTATTGCCAGGGTTTAAAAAAATAAAAGCCAGATACGGAAAGCTTATGAATATAATTGGTGTGCCAAGAACAAGCGAATTAGCACAGTTTTATGTTCCATTACTTAAAAAAAATATTAAATTTTCATGTGCTTTGGTGTTTGCTCTGTCGATCGGAGATTTAGGTGTTATAGTTCTTTTCTCCGGCACTGATATTGGTACTTTACCGATGTACCTTTATAGGTTGATCGGTAGTTACAGGATGGATGAAGCCTACTTTGTTGCAATGCTACTTTTGCTAATGGCCTTCATTTCTTTTTGGTTAATAGAAAATGGTAATTTAAATGTCTTTAAGCGCAACCAAATGTCAGATTAAAAATGGAGGCTTTGCTGTTCAATGTGATTTTAGTGTTGAGATCGGTAATCATCTCAGCCTTTTTGGCCCTTCTGGAAGCGGAAAGAGTTCCGTTCTGTTAGGGCTTGCAGGATTTTTACCAATTATTAACGGGGATTTGATTTATGACGATAAATCAATTACTAAAATAGAACCAAAGGACAGACCTTTTGATTTACTCTTTCAGGAAAATAATCTTTTTCCACATCTTACTGTATCTAGAAATATACTTTTAGGATTGGGAGCAAAAGCGAAAATGGACTTGCAAAATTCTCATGTAGTGAATGAGATCTTAGATCTTGTAGGGTTATACAAAGAAAGGGACAGACTTCCTCAAAACATTTCAGGAGGCCAAAGAAGTCGTGCAGCTATTGCGCGCTCTTTAATAAGGAAAAAGCCCATATTACTTCTTGATGAACCATTCGCTGCTCTTGATTTTGAATTAAAGAATGAGATACTTTCGTTGTTATTACGTGTATCAAGAAAAAACAATCTTTCAATCATACTTGTAAGTCATGATCCAAGGGACGTTAAATACTTAGGAGGTGATGTGGTCTTGTTTAGTGAAAATGGACAAACTGATTTTTATAAAAATAAAAGTTTTTGGTCCAATTTTTCTTATAAATTACTTCCTAATGAGACCCACGATAAAAATACGAGTTAATATAAGATTTGCATACTAGCAGAAGTGATTTTTGAATTGATAAAGCGATTGAGAGAGAGAAAATGGAATCGTTAGAATTTATTAAAAGAGAGCATATTGGTTTTTTGTTTTTAAACTCTCCAAAAACCAAGAATGCTCTTAAATCGGAAGATATGGCATCGATAAGAGATATTCTTGATAAGGAGGCTAAATCAGATATTTATGCACTGATAATTTCTGGAAGGGGTGACGTTTTTTGCTCGGGAGCCGACTTTTCAGAGATAATTTCAATAATTGGAAAAAATAAAAAAGATCAAGAGTTACAATCAAATGACATGTCAAAATTATGTGATGCTATTCAAAACTTTCCTCTCCCTACAGTGTGTGCGTTAAATGGGAGCGCATATGGTGGAGGTGTAGAAATTGCCTGTGCCTGCGATTTTAGAATTTCCGTTTCAAACATTGAAATTATGGTGCCTCCAGCAAAGATTGGAATACATTATCACCCAACTGGAATAAAAAGATTTTTAAATATTTTCGGAGCAAGTGCTACCAGGAGATTATTACTCACAGCAAAAAAAATGTCAGAAAAAGAACTCAAAAATGTTGGATTTTTTGATGAGATAATAACCGAAGGAGAAAATGTCATTGAAAGAGCACAAGATTTTATTGCGCAATGTAAAGAGTTATCGCCTGAAGCTGTAAGAGGCATGAAACTCTCTATAAATGACATAGTAATGGACAGCGTGAACATCCAAAGTTTCAATTCACGTATCAAGACAACACTTGAGTCTCAGTACTTAGAACGCCAACTAAAATTTATGAAACAAAAAAACACTCAATAAATTAAAAAATTTTATGCAGAAAGCATACCTTCAAGTCTTTTTGTAATTAAGCTGTCAGCTTCACTCATTATTCCGTCTATAAGTTCTTTACAGCTGGGTATATCATTAATCAGACCAACTACCATTCCGCATGACCACGCCCCTGCTTCCATTTCTCCATCAAGCATTACTTTAGGATATACACCTGCCACCTCATCCATAATGTCTTCGAATTTAATATTAGAACCTAGCTCTTTTTCTTTTTCCAGTAACTTTTCTACTGCAGAATTATTTAATACTCTTTCTGTATTTCTCAGTGGACGCATAACAAGCCTCGTATCTAATTCTGTGGCATTAATTATTGCCTCTTTTACTCTTTCGTGACATGGAGCTTCCTTAGTAGCCATAAATCTTGTTCCCATATTCATTCCATCCGCTCCCATAGCAAGTGACGCAACTAAGCTTCGTGCGTCTGCCATTCCTCCTGAAGCTACAAATGGGATTTTCAATTCCTCAGCTGCTCTGGGAAGTAAAATCATATTTGGCATATCGTCCTCACCAGGATGTCCTCCGCATTCAAATCCATCGACGGACACAGCATCACATCCTATAGCTTCAGCTTTGAGTGAGTGCCTAACAGAAGTACATTTGTGGATAACTTTTATGTCGGCCTTTTTTAAATGTTCCATGTAAGGTTGGGGATTCCTTCCTGCGGTCTCTACGATCTTAATTCCTCCATCTATAATAGCATCAATATATCCAGGATAATCAGGAGCCGCTACAGTTGGGAGAAATGTTAAATTCACTCCGAAGGGTTTATCTGTCATTTCATGGCATCGAGTTATCTCTTTTGCAAGATCATTGGGGGTCTTTTGAGTTAGCCCTGTTATAATGCCTAAGCCACCAGCATTTGAAACAGCCGATGCGAGTTCGGCAAATCCTACATAGTGCATACCACCCTGGATTATGGGGTGTTGAATGTTGAATAATTCTGTTATCCGAGTTTTCATTTTGTATTCCTATTTTTCTTTAATGCTATGATATTTAAGTTCAAATATAAAACTATTTTTTTGCGAGATAGGGTAAAATAGCAGAAAAATCCATACCCTTGCCACCCTCAGAAATGAAAGTTTCATATATTTCGGTCGCGTGCTTGCCCAATTCTGTAGGGGCAGATACTGCTCTAGCAGCTTCTTGAGAAAGTTTAAGATCTTTTAACATCAAATCGGCTGCGAAACCAGGTTTATAGTCTCTGTCTGCAGGACTTTCTGGCCCCACAGCAGGAGCCGGGCAATATGTATTTACTGACCAGCAAGATCCTGAGGATGTTGATACAACGTCAAATAATCGACTCCAATTTAGATTTAGTTTTTGAGCCAAATTAAAAGCTTCGCACACTCCTATCATTGAAATTCCCAAAATCATATTATTACAAATTTTTGCCGACTGACCAGCTCCTGGCCCTCCACATAGAACTGATTTCTGTCCCATTATTGCAAAATATGGTTCTATTTGGTCATAAGCATCTTTTTCTCCCCCAACCATAAATGTCAGCGTGCCATTTTCTGCACCTACAACGCCACCAGATACAGGCGCATCTATCACCTCTATTGAGTTTTTTTCAGCCTCTCTTGATACGTGCAAAGCACTTTCCACATCCACTGTTGAACAATCGACAAGTATTGTTTTAGAGTTGCACAAGGGTATGAGCTCCTCATATACATTTCTCAAAACATTTCCATCAGGCAACATAGAAAAAATAATACTGCATTCTTTTGCTATTTTAGCAATGGAGTCTTGAGTAATATCTTCGACATTGGTTGGAGCGACGTCAAAACCTAACAACTCATGACCAGCTTTAATTAAATTCCTTGCCATGGGTGCACCCATGTTCCCAAGCCCTATAAATCCTATTTTCATGTAAATGTGCTCCTTAGTTTAACGGTGAATAGTCTGAAAAAATGGTTTGAGGTCTTCGTCTGAAACTTCGCCTAGATTTTTATTTTTCCATAACGGAGTTCGGTCCTTATCGATAACAGCTGCTCTTATTCCCTCTTGGAAGTCTCCAAATTCTTGTGATCGAGCGGTAAAACTATATTCTGCATCAAGGGCGTCTGAAATATTATTGCGAACCCTTTCCATCTTTAGCATCATTATTGTATAGGCAACTGAAATAGGGGAGTTAAATCTTAATGCTCTCAAGTCCTTTTCAAAAAATGGGTGCTGTAATCTTGACTCTATATTCTCAGTTGATACGTCGACCATAGCCTCTGAAATTTGTGAAAAGGAGTTTTCTATTTCCGAGGCCTCTGTACTTCCATGAAATTTCTTTATCCAATCAATATTTCCAGTATCAAAAAGCTTTTCTTTTAGATCCTCCCACTTTGTTTCTGGTATGAAGTAATCAGCGAAACCACAATAAATAGCATCACTTGCTTTCATCCTCTTTCCAGTTACACCCAAAAAAGTACCTATATTTCCAGGTAGTTTTGCAAGAAGAAAAGAGCCTCCAACGTCGGGAACTAAACCAATGCTACATTCAGGCATTGCTATTTTGCTTGTTTCCCCTACAATCCTATGACTACCGTGGCATGAAACACCGACACCTCCACCCATCGTGAAACCTTGCATGAAAGCTACAAAGGGTTTCTTGTAATTAGCAATCTTTTCATTTAGACGATACTCGTCAGCCCAGAACTTTTGACCGTAAGCAAAATTTTTATTAAATCCATTTTCGTATAGGATCTGAATATCACCACCAGCACAAAAGGCCCTATCTCCCCTTGCGTCGATAATTACAAGGGCTATGCCTCTGTCGGTTTCCCATTCAATCAATGCTTTCTCTATAGAGAGTATCATTGAATAGGTTAGTGAGTTTAACACGTCGGGTCGATTTAAAGTTATATGGCCTACATAGCCTGATTTTCGTATAAAAATATCCTTCGACATTTTTACTCAGACAAAATAGCTCTTGCTATAATTACTCTCATAATCTCATTTGTTCCCTCTAGAATTTGATGAACACGAAGATCACGTACTATTTTTTCTATTCCATACTCTTCGAGATAGCCATAACCACCCAGTATTTGTAGGGCGGTATTTGATATTTCAAATGATACATCGGTAACTAATCGCTTTGCCATTGCGACAGAGACAGTAGCATCCGGTTTTGAATTATCTAATTTCCAAGCAGCGCTTCTCAAAAAAAGTCTTGCCGCCTCGAGTTGTGTTGCCATGTCTGCCAATTTAAATTCTATAGAC
The DNA here is from genome assembly GCA_902584635.1 of uncultured Alphaproteobacteria bacterium. Classification (GTDB taxonomy): domain Bacteria; phylum Pseudomonadota; class Alphaproteobacteria; order Rhodobacterales; family Rhodobacteraceae; genus CACIJG01. Next base: position 28,363 of record CACIAQ010000003.1, on the reverse strand, counting down.
TGAAATCTACTGATAGTTTTACCAAATGCTGATCTTTCCTTGGAATATGATTTTGCAATCTCATAGGCTTTTTGCGCGCCGCCCAATGAGGCAGCAGCAATATTAAGCCTTCCCCCATCTAAACCCTCCATAGCGTATTTAAAGCCAGCACCTTCCTCTCCTACAAGATTTGCGGCAGGAATTGAGCAGTTGTCGAATTGAACGATTGCGGTAGGTTGTGCTTTCCACCCCATTTTTTGCTCTTTCTTTCCGAAACTTAGACCGTTTTGTCCATTTTCAACCAAAACCATTGATATACCGTTCGGTGTTTGATCTCCAGTCCTACACAGAACTACATATAAGTCTGAAAAACCTCCACCAGATATAAATGATTTTGATCCACTAAGGCTATATCCTTCATTTGTTATTGCTGCCTTGGTTTTAAGTGCAGCCGCATCAGATCCTGAACCAGGTTCTGTTAAACAATATGAACAAACATCATCTAAGCTTACAATATTCTTTAAAAATCTATCTTTTAATGCTTGGTCGCCTCTCTTAGAGATTACCCATGCAGACATATTGTGAATTGAAATGAAAGAAGAGACAGAAGGGCAGGACATTGCTAGAGCCTCAAACACGAGCGTCCCGTCTAGGCGCGACATCCCAGAGCCACCATCTTCCTCAGAGACAATCATCCCTCCGAGTCCCAACGTTCCAGCTTCTTTGAGAAGTTCTCTGGGAATTTCTTCTTTCTTTTCCCAGTTTATTGCATTTGGTGCAATAGTTTCCTCACCAAATTCCCTAGCTGTGTTGTAGAGAATGTTCTGTTCTTCTGATAAAGAAAAATGCACTGTTTACTCCATTGTCGGAATTGAAAAACTCGCTCCTTCCTTAATGCCAGTTGGCCATCGGGACGTAACAGTTTTTGTTTTTGTATAAAAACGAAAGGCATCTGGTCCATGCTGGTTAAGATCTCCAAAAGCAGATTTTTTCCAGCCGCCGAAGGTGTGGTAAGCTAGCGGAACGGGTATTGGTACATTCACGCCTACCATTCCCACATTAACTTTATTAGCGAAATCACGAGCAGTATCTCCATCTCGAGTAAATATAGCAGTACCATTTCCGTATTGGTTCGTTCTAACAAGATCAAGAGCTTCCTCATAGTTTTCAGTTCGGACAGTAGACAGGACGGGTCCAAAAATCTCTTGTTTATATATTTCCATATCTTTTGTGACATTATCAAAAAGACAGGCACCTACAAAAAATCCATTTTCATAACCCTGCATCTTGAAATTTCTTCCATCGACCTTTAGAGAGGCTCCCTGTTCTACTCCTTTATCAACAAGTCCCAAAATTTTATTTTGTGCTTCTTTTGTGACCACAGGACCAAAATCAATATCATCGCCAGCCGTGTAGGGACCGATTTTTAAAGATTCTATTTTAGGTATAAGTTTTTCAACTAATTTATCAGCTGTTTTTTCCCCAACTGGTACTGCTACAGAGATGGCCATACATCTTTCGCCAGCAGCTCCATATCCAGCTCCTACCAGTGCATCAGCTGCTTGATCCATATCAGCATCTGGCATAATAAGCATATGATTTTTTGCACCGGCAAAACATTGTACTCTCTTTCCATTAGTGCAACCTCTTGTATAAATATATTCTGCAATCGGGGTACTCCCGACAAAGCCCACAGCTTGTATCGTTTCATTGTCCAAAATAGCATCTACAACTTCCTTGTCCCCATTAACCACTTGCAGTATTCCTTCTGGTAATCCTGCCTCTAATAGTAATTTGGCTAAAGCCATAGGTACTGATGGGTCCCTTTCAGACGGTTTAAGAATGAAGGCATTTCCTGCTACAATAGCAGGACAAAATTTCCACATTGGTATCATTGCTGGAAAATTAAATGGTGTAATTCCTGCAACTACTCCTAAGGGCTGTCGCATTGAATACATATCAATTCCCGGTCCTGCACTATCTGTGAATTCTCCCTTAAGAAGGTGTGGAGCGCCTATACAAAACTCAGCCACTTCCAACCCTCTAATTATATCTCCTTCAGCATCTGGTAAAGTTTTACCATGTTCAGATGATAATAATGCTGATAACTTACCCATATCTCTGTGAAGCAATTCAACGAATTTCATTATTACTCTAGCACGCTTTTGCGGGTTGACGTCGGCCCACTTAGGCTGAGCAATATTTGCCAGTTCGACGGCATCGTTGAGCTCGTCGCGGGTTGCATAAGCCACCTCAGCTTGCACCTCACCAGTTGCGGGGTTGAATACTTGCCCGCTTTTGTTTGATTTTCCAGGTACTTCCTTGCCGTTAATAAAGTGACCTAACGATTTCATTTAATCCTCCGATTATAACTTCTAAAAAAATAGTTTATCAAATAACTATCTGATGTAACAAGAAAGTTTTTTTGAGTCTTGACCAGCCCACACCAAAAAGGTGAGGACTGATTGAAGTCTAGATAAACGGTATAAGAGGCACGTCAAACGATGAGCATGCGGAAAGTAATACCAATAATCCAAGTAATATCGTGTTTCTCATTCAAATATCTCCCATCTTGATCTTAGATGATTAAGGTTGTTTTAGTACTTCGTCAACCTCTTTCAATAAACTAGGAGAGTTAGGCTTTGTGAATGAGTTAAAACTAGCACGAAAATTTCCTTTTTTATCTAATAAAACTTTATAAAAGTTCCACTTTGGCTGAAAGTTATATTCTTTCTTTAACCGACGGTAAAAAGGATGCGCCTCTTTACCACGAATTGATGTTACTTCCGTCATGGGAAATGTTAGGCCAAAGTTTACATTGCAAAATTCTTTAACTTTCAAGTTACTTGACAGCTCTTGATTGAAATCGTTTGATGGAACCGCAATAACAACTAGTCCTTTTTCTCTGTAATCTTGATGTAATTGTTCTAAATCTGATAATTGCTTTGTAAATCCACATCTCGATGCTGTGTTCGTCAATAACACTGCCTTGCCTCTAAATTCGCGAATATCTAATATGCCACCATCTATACTTTTAAATGCGGAATCATTCCTATCAGCCACAGCTGGACCAATGCTTGAAAAAAACAAAATAAAAACCTTTAAAAAAAATCTCATATATTCTACCTGGAAGGTACAAGTAGATCTATTTTTTTAAAAGTAAAGAGAAAATTACTCGTTATTTTTCCGGTAAGACTCCAAAGCTAAAATCAAAGCAACAATAGCCAGACAAATAATAAACACAAAAACAAACATTGCGCCAAGACTACCTTCCATTTTTTATACCCTCTTTAGTTTGAATTACTATATATTAATTATTTTTTTCACTATTAAAATCGAAATCTTCTGCTTGAGATACATTTTTATGTGTTACGATAAAACATGCTATAGCAAGAAGAAGAACTGCACCAGCCTCGTACAAGAGATTTTGAGGGTCTGAGCCTTTACCTTGCAAGATGATCATACGACTAAGAGCGGTTATCGCAATGAATAAAGGCAAAAGTATCGGTATTCGTCGACTTTTGTAAAAAATTGCTACCATCCCAAGAACTTCGGTGTAGATAAAAAGCAGCAAGAGATCTGCTAGTTGAACCTTTTGTTGTAAGATAAGAGAATAAATTTCTTGGCCGGTTGCACAGACAGTTGCTATCCCAATTAAAGTTAAGAGTACCTTTTCCGTAATTTTTATGGCTTCCTCTATCATTTCAAATTCCTTTTTCTTTTCTCTTCAATTCCTGATATATCTTCTCTAGACGATAATTCTGACAATACTTCGTTTATAGATATATTATTTGATCTCAACAAAACACACATATGATATAAAGTATCAGCAGCTTCGCTTATAATTGCTTTTTTTTTCTTTTTAACACTAGCGACAATAAGTTCTATTGCCTCTTCGCCAAATTTTTCAGCACATTTTTCCGGTCCCTTTTTTACAAGCTTTGCTGTATAAGAATTTGTTGGAGACCCCTTTGCTCTTTTTTGAATAGTTGAGTCTAGTTTTTCCAAAACTTTATTCATGTAATCCTCATGGGTATATTTGATTTGCTTAGAAATTCTTTTACTTCTTTTATTGTTAATTCATTAAAATGAAAAACAGACGCAGCTAGTAAAGCTGACGCCCCGCCATATCTTACAGCATCTACAAAATGTTCGACCTTACCAGCGCCCCCTGATGCTATTGCTGGAATGGTTATGATTGACGTTATAGCTTTGAGAAGCTTCAAATCGTAGCCATTCTTAACGCCGTCTTTATCCATCGAGGTTAGTAAGATTTCTCCTGCACCATTCTCCTCCATAGTCTTGGCGAATTCTGTTGCTTTAATTCCAGTGGACTTTGTTCCACCATGCGTAAACACCTCCCAATCATTTATGCTTGCACTAAATTTAGCGTCTAAAGCTACCACTATGCATTGGCTGCCAAACTTATTAGCGGCCAAAGATATCAACTGAGGATTAGATACGGCAGCACTATTGAAGCTTACTTTATCGGCTCCATGGTTAAGTAGTGTTTCAACTTCAGAAACTTGTCGGACCCCGCCTCCAACCGTCAAAGGCATGAAGCATTTTTCGGCTGTTTTTTTTACAATGTCATAGGTTGTGTTTCTATTTTCTAGGGATGCTGAAATGTCTAAAAAACACAATTCATCAGCACCTTCATCATTATAAATTTTAGCAATTTCCACGGGGTCCCCAGCATCCTGTAAATTGATAAAATTAGTTCCCTTTACAACTCTACCATCTTTAACATCCAAACAAGGTATTATTCGCGTTTTCAACATTTTATTGCTTTAAAATTCTCAATGCATCTTTAATATTTAGAGCACCGGAGTATAGCGCTTTGCCAGCAATAACGCCTTCTAGGTTTGGAATAGATTTTTTGACGCTTGCAAGATTTTCTGGGCCATTTATACCTCCGGATCCAATCACTGGAATGCTTACATTTTCCGCTAAATTTTTAGTATCACTAGAATTCAAGCCCTCCATAAGGCCATCTCTATCTATATCTGTAAATACAATTGCATCCACCCCACAATCTTCGAAGCTTTTCGCAAGAACTAAAGTGTTTTTGTTTGATGTGTTTTTCCAGCCTGAAGTGGCGACTTTATTTGCCCTAGAGTCCAAAGCAATCAATATACCATCAAACAGTCTGCATGCCTCTCTTACAATGGTCGGATCGTAAACTGCTAAAGTGCCCAAAATCACTCGGTCTATACCTCTGGACTTCCAGAATTCTATCTGTGCAAGGCTCCGTATACCACCTCCAACTTGAATCTTCAGGGAAGTAGAACTTCTAATATCTTCAATAGTCTTGACATTCTTTTTGCTTCTCGAAACAGCTCCATCTAGATCTACTACGTGCAACCACTCACAGCCCTCTTTTTGAAATAACTTTGCTTGTGCGATGGGATCATCGTTGTAAACAATTGCAGTGGCTAAATCTCCACGCTCCAATCTAACACATTGACCCTCTTTTAGATCTATAGCAGGATAAAAATTCAACTTAACTTTCTCAGCCTTCGTTTTTGTAATAAACTATGTGCGTAAAGTTAATACACTGTAAATAACATCTTAACAAGGTTTAAAGAAATGCTGAAGGAACAAATAATGAAGAAAGTACTTGCGACTCTGATCGTTTTTTTTATCGTTAGTGCTAATGTTTTTGCCGAGCCATTATCAGGAGTATACAAAACTATGCCAAGTAAAACAACTGGAGGATGGGCCTACGTGAAATTTGGGGTTTGCAAAGAAAATAAAAACTTCATATGTGGAACTTTGATAAAGGCCTTTTCTAAAGATGGGAAAACTGTAAAAAACTATGAGCACAAAGGCAAGTATGTTGTTTGGGACATGAAAAAAGCGGGGGATAAAAGCTTTACTGGAGGGAAAATAAAAGATTATAGTGATGGAAAGGTATATAATTCAAAAATTGAAATACTATCTAAGAATAAAATTGGGGTATCAGGCTGTGTGTTATTCATCTGTCAAGCACAGGAATGGAGCAAGCTAAAATAGTGTTAAAAAATTTCAGGATCCCAATCAACAAAGTTTTTTATGACCTTTAAACCTGGGACTTGGCTTTTTTCAGGATGAAATTGCAAGCCAAGGATATTTTCTTTAGCAATGCCCGAAACTAATGTCTTTCCATGGTTTGTTGTAGCTATTACTTCTTCTTTTGAGTGCACGTTAAATTCATAGGAATGAACAAAATAGAAGTGATCATTCTTATGAATGCCTTTAAACACTGGATGAAATTTATTAAAATTTAGATTGTTCCAGCCCATGTGAGGTACTTTAAAGCTTTTCTCGACCTCAATTTTTTTAACTTCTCCAGAAACCCAGTTTAGGCCTGGGTTATCTTGTGTCCCCTCATGTCCCTTTGTTGCTAGAAGTTGCATTCCTACACAAATTCCTAGAAATGGTTTTTTCTTCTCTATAACCAGTTCATAAAGGGCTTTATAGGCATCAGCATTCTCTAATAATTTCGATTTACAGAATGAAAACGACCCAACTCCAGGAAGAACCACTCGGTCTGCGTCTAGAATGTCTTTGTAATTAGAGGTTATTGTAACATTCACGTTTTTAAAGTCTGAGGCAGCAACTTGAAAGCTTTTCAGAGCTGAATGCAGATTGCCACTTCTATAATCGATAATGGCAATTCGCATCTTTTATAGCTGTCCCTTTGTTGAAGGTATTTTGTTCAATTTTTGATTTTTTGTAACTGCCATTTTTATCGCTTTACCCATTCCCTTGAAAATTGCTTCCGAGATGTGGTGTGAATTAAACCCATTAAGCATTTCTACGTGAAGTGTGGCTCCTGAGTGCATAGTGAAGGCATTGAAAAACTCACGCACAAGTTCTAGATCAAAAGTGCCAACACTGTTTGTTGGAAATCTTACTTTCCAATTGAGAAATGATCTGCCTGAAAAGTCTAAGGCAACTCTGACCAAAGCATCATCCATTGGAAGCAAAAAGAAGCCGTATCTGTTAATTCCTCTTTTATCTCCCATGGTTTCTAAGAAGGCTTTTCCTAGACAAATCCCGCAGTCCTCCACAGTATGATGGAAATCAATTCTGATATCCCCACTTGCATTTAGTTCAAGATCAACTGAAGAATGAAAGACGAGTTGGTCTAGCATATGATCAAAAAAAGGTATACTTGTCTCAATTTTAGCTTTGCCAGTGCCGTCTAGATTTAAAGCTAAATTGATGCTGGTCTCGTTGGTAGTTCTTTCTATATTTGCAATTCTCATAATTTTTTTAGACTTTAACTTTGTTTTATTTTGGGTTAAAAATATTGTGTCTTTGTCATTTTGTTGTCTTTTTAGCATCAAACTTATTTCATTACGAGAGAAAAATGGTCTCAAAAAATTCTAGAAGGAACTGGACAATTTTGTTGACCATAGGAGCCTCATTTTTTGCTATTACTCTTTATTCCGGCCAAATTATAGCCGCGTTGGTAAAGTCAGAACTACTTTCTGTCAATCTTGAAAAAATAGGTAACGAGGGTGAAACAAAATATACAAAAAAATTAGTAAAACAACAGCTTGAAGAAGTTACGTCTAGTCTAAAAAATGCAGAAAAGATGTTGGCAACTAGCAATCAAGAATTAGTGGCATTAAACGTAGCTAGAAAGAATTTACAAGATGAAAAAGGAAAACTCACTGCGAGTATCGAAAGACTAAGGTTTGAATTAGTTGACCACCAAAACAAAAAAAATTATTTGAAAGTAATAAAGGAAAGATTGATTCACAGATGGAAATGCTTAAAGCAGAGAATGATCAATTAAAGGATAAGATGAACACTTTAGATAAAGTAGCTTTGGAAAAAGATAAGTTAGAAAAATCGTTTAAAAAATTAGAAGAAAAAAATAGAAACCTATCCGATCAACTAGAAAGTGTTCCCGATAAAGAAAAATTGTTGGAGAGATCACAGGAGTTAAAGCAAAAAATAATTTCTCTCAATGAACAGCTTACCACTCAAAAAATGCTTATTGAGGGTTATGAATCAAATCAAAAGATCCAATTGAATAGTGCAGGAAATTCTGGGATCGGTAGCAACGAAGATTATAAGAAATTGATACTGGATTTGAAGAAGGAACATAGAAATGAGATTGTAAGGTTAAAAAATGAGATAGCTAGAACAGAAAAATATAAGGGTAACTTTGATGAGTTAAATGGTATCAAAGTCGTATTTTCAGGTTTTATGGGTTATGACCTAGATCGTAAAGAGATTATTTTCATGACTCGAGAGGGACAAAAAATTATGATGGTACAAGATAATTTTACCGGAACCTTAGTTGGCGAGTGCGGATTACCAGTTATCTCTAGTGAAAATGAAACTAGATGTGCAGCCACCATAATAGCTAGACTACTTTTTCATAAAAATGGTCCAATCATGAAAGGTCTGGAGATTGTGGAAGTAAGAAAAAAATAAAATCAAGCGTTATTGGCATGTTCATTGCAGTTTTTTTGCATGTTCATAACTAATAAACGAGTATGCGAGTACAAAGTATTTTTTTTATTTTTACTGTTGCCCATTTTGTTTAATATCAGTGGGGTACACTCTCAATCGCTAAATTCTTATCAGGATGCACTAAAGTGTGAGTACCTCGCAAAAGATGCGGAGAAAAAATATGGATTACCAGAAAATATCCTGCTGAGTATTTCAAGAGTAGAGTCTGGTTATCAGAAAGTAGATGGAATTACCAGAGCATGGCCGTGGACTTTGAATGCCGGTGGGGATAGCGCTTACTTTCAAACAAAAAAAGCAGCTTTGGGTTCTTTGAAAGATAGAATTAAAATAGGTGTTACAAATATCGATATTGGTTGTATGCAGCTTAATTATCGTTGGCACAAAAAATTTTTTAAAAGTTTAAGCGATATGATCAATCCAATGCAAAATGTCGATTATGCAGCAAGGTTTTTAAAAAAACTGCATCAGCGACACGGCTCATGGGAAAAAGCAGTAAAGTACTATCACTCTTCAAAAAGTAAATTTAACGTTAAGTACTATAGAAAAGTTAAAGCAGTATGGAAAAGAGAAAATAATCAAAGTTCATTGGAACCAAAATTAGTGGCTAGTGTTTTTAAACCTGAAACTAAAAAAATTAATATTTTAAAGAATAAAGATAAGGCGGTACCTTTGATCAAAATAAATAAGACTGATCAAAGATTATATGTTAAAGAGCCACTAGCAAATGAGTCGGCATTAGAAGAAAACAAATCTATAGTTATCAGTACAGCGAATTTCACGAAATTGGTCGATGCCGGAAACGAATTTGATTTTACTAGTTTTGTAAAAAACGTAAGTCGCAAAAACAATGCGCTACCTAAATATATTCGTGATAACTGGACAATTGTGTTATCAATAAGGAATCAACTCGAAAACAACAAGTGAACAGCAATTTCATGAATGACGCAGAAAAAAAACTTCTAGATGAGATATTACAGGTGTTAAAAAAACATCCAGATTTTGACCCCCCCTTTTTTAGGACTGACGGCGATTTGGTTATACCCCTAAATAATTCACTTAAGAAAAATAGGGAAGCCCATAGAAGATTTGCTAATGCATTTAGCCAGATGATAAAAAATGATGCCAATAAGAGACGAAAAAACAAAGCTTGGGTTTAAGATTAATCACGGTTTTAGATATGATCACAAAAGAACGTCTTCTTGAAATTCTGGATAAAAGTAAGCCGGAAGATAAGTTAAGCTTATATACGGAGATAGCTTTATCTTCATTAATAATATTAAACCTTTTAGCTGTATCGTTGGAGTCAGTGCCAAGTCTAAGTGAGAAATTTTCGAATGTCTTTCTTTACTTTGAGATATTTTCTGTAGTTATTTTTGGGCTGGAATACATTGCTCGTATATGGGCTAGTGCGGAAAAAAAAGATACACAATATACTTCGGCATTTGGGAGAAGGTTAAGCTATATTTTCAGCTTTACCGGTATCATCGATTTTTTAGCGATTGTACCGAGTATTTTGGCCATTTTTATTACTAGCGTAGACTTAAGATGGCTAAGGGTCTTACGTTTACTTCGATTACTGAAGATCTCTCACTATTCTACAGCGCTAGAAGATCTTTGGTCAGCAATAAGGCACGAAAGAAGCTCGTTCATAGCTGCTCTTTATCTATTTGCGATTGCACTCTTTTTTTCATCTGCAATGATGTATGTCGCTGAGAATACTGCTCAACCCGATAAATTTAGATCAATTCCTGAAACAATGTGGTGGTCTTTAATTACTTTGACAACAGTCGGTTATGGTGATGTGTCGCCTCTTACGCCCTTGGGAAAAATTATCGGAGCGGTAACCGCTATTATGGGAGTTTGTGTGGTAGCTGTTTTAACTGGTATTGTTGCTAACGCATTTGCTAACCAAGTGGCAAGAAGAAAAGCAATATTAGAGGCAGAGGTAGCCAATGCTTTACTGGATGGCGAAATATCAGATCAGGAGCAGGAAAAGATTGAGTCACTTAGAAAAAGATTCGACATGAGCGAGGATCATGTAGAAGCGATTATTGAGGTTTTTAAAGATACTAAAAAGTAGACGTTAAAGTATTAGCTTGGCATGTATTATGCACTCTATAAAGTAAATGGAGGAATATATGATCAACCGTTCAAACGAAAAACAAAGAGAACCTAAAAATTTAGAGGAAGAATTTGATTTGGCTTTCAAGCTAGTTTTCTTTGATGAAAATGACAGAGAAGTAGAACCAGCTCAGTATAAGCCGTTAAGCACTTTTAGCGTTGAAAAAGACATTTCATTATAATTATTTTCACGATTTTGAAAGACAGTAGAAAAGTTTTCTTCTAGCTATGCAGTCATAGCTTCTAATTTTGCTCTCCTTTTTCTCTCTGATGAAGAAGGGATATTTAGCATCTCTCTGTATTTTGCTACTGTTCTTCTAGCTAGCTTCACACCATTTTTACTAACAATTTTTGCTATCAGATCGTCACTTAGAGGTTTATCACCTTTTTCTTCATTTAGAATTTTCTTTATCATGTTTCTCACTGCAGCTGCTGACTTACTATTGTCTTTATCATCAGTTTCAATAGTTACGCTAAAAAGTGATTTTAATGGAAATGTTCCTTTAGGCGTGGCAACCAGTAACCCGTTGGTCACTCTACTTACGGTACTCTCATGCATTTTTACTGCCATTGCAATATCTTTCAACGATAAGGGCATGAGAAAATCCATCCCTTTTTCGAGAAAGCCCCTTTGCCTTTTAATTATTTCTGCTGTGATCTTTAATGTAGTTATATTCCTTTGTTCTAATGCTCTCTTTAACCATCTTGCAGATGAAAGAGCTTGGGTTGCATAATCATCAACTTTTGTATTGTTATTACCCCTTGGCGATAATTTTTTGGCGTAGTCTTCATTTATATTAATTGATGGTAGTGTTGAACGATTAAGGTCGACTATCCAATCCTCACCACTCTTCCTTACTAAAAGATCTGGCTTATGCACATTTGAATTTTCTGTGGAGAATGAAGACCCGGGCTTTGGGTCTACACTTCTTATTATTGCTAAGAAGCCTTTAACTTTTGTTTCATCACAGCCAATTTTCTTGATTAAGCCCTTTAAATCACCTCTGCCGAGCAAGGGAAGGTTTTCTAGAAGGGTAGAAAGTTCGCTACACATTAAGCCTTTGTCCAATATTTGAAGTCTTAAACATTCAGATAAGTTCCTGGAGAAGAGTCCTGTAGGTTCCGCACCCTGTAATTTTATTAAAACATTTTCAAGTTCGTCATAATCCAATTTGGTCTCAAGGTGAATTTCATCAAGCGATTTTCCTAACCAACCTGAAGGTTCCAACGCTTCTAAGAAATATCTTGCAATTAAGTGCTCTCTTGAGTTTTCCAATAAATAGGGTAATTGTTCTTCAATGTGAGCTATTAATGATTTTTCATGATTGGGCACAGTAGACGCAATCATATCCCAATCTTCACCATTACTTGAGTTAGTGCTATTTCCTGCCCCGTAGTCAATGATTGTATTATCAAATCGATTGTCATAGTCTTCATTGTTGGTCGGATCATCAGAAAAACTTGTGGTTTCTTTTGCTAAAACTTCTTCACTGTTAGATACATGTTTCTCTGACGAGCTATTTTCTGTATCCTTATTTTCAGATGCTAGGGGTGCTTCTTCTACATTCATAAAAGGGTTATCAAAAGTTTGTTCCTCTAAAAACTGTTTTAGCTCAAGGTTAGTTAATTGAAGTAACTTAATAGCTTGTTGTAGCTGAGGCGTCATCACTAATGATTGTTTTTGTTTTATGTTTAAAGACTGTGATAATTGCATGTTCAAATCTCCTTATGAGACTATGAAACCAGTTTTTATTCTTAATTCAAAAAAATCAATTTGACAGACCATAATGTCGAACTTTTGAAATAATTGTTTCATAAAAACAATAACTTATGATACAACTTACACAAGTTAAGAATAAGCATGTCAAAAAAACTATCAATATATGGAAGTATAAGCCAATTTAAGCCGGAGACTGAAAATGTTCAGAATAAAACAAAAAAATGCACCAGAGGGCCCTTGCTTTACATGTAGGTTGATCAGATCTTTTATAATGGCAACAGTGATGTTGATTATTTTAGGACTAGTAGCAAGTGATAGGCTCTATTTGTTGACATTCATTTCTACGGATTTGTTAGCAATAATCATTATGATATCTGGGCTAATTTTATTTCTGTTCAAATTCTGGCAGTGGAAAACTAGTGGAACCAAATAGAATATGTAATTGTATCAATTCTATCTATCTCGTACTAACCTAACTGCTAGTTCTTTAATTGGAGAGAATCTGTTAAAAGAGAAACCGGTATGGAAGTTAACGCTTACGTAGAATTTGCTATTAAAGATACTTTGATCACCTGTCCAGTAAGGCGCGTTATCTGTGTTGGGGAAAATATCCTTATCTATTTTCGGAGAGGGGCACTCTTTACAAACAATTGACTTAAGCTCTGCTTTTGAGGGCAATCGCCATCCCTCACCTAACTGTTCATTAGCGATTTCAAGAGCTTTTGGAACCATGTCTAAAGAAAGATTAATTATATTTCCTGAGCATTCATTGCCATTCCATCGTTGGCCAACCGAACACCTTAACCACTCAACTTGACGTTCTAGGTCAACGACGATGTGTTCTTTGGTAACAAATCTACTCTCACCGGCCTTTAAATAAGAGCAGTTAATAATTAAAATTAATAATACTGGTATAAATCGTAAAATTGCCATTATATCCGTTCTCTTGTATTTGTTTGCAACTCTATTATATTATTAAACAAGTTTGATGCCAAAAATTACTTTTATTTAAATCAATCAGAGGTATTTTTGGTATTAAAATTGCAGTGACCTTTCATTGCAGGTAAAAAAATAAATGAGCATAAAGGAAAAACTATGGATATAGCCTCTCTTCTAGGACTAATTGGAGCGCTTGGATTTATCATATACGCAATGGTTTCGGGTGGTGGAGTAGGTCCGTTTATAGACGTCCCTTCATTAGCTATTGTTTTTGGAGGAACTTTTTTTTGTGTAATGTATACCTGCCCCTTACCTACATTTCTAGGCTCGTTTGGCGTTATGGCTAAGGCTTTTTTCCCGCCCGTGAAGCCTCAAGATGAATTAGTTACAAAAATGGTTGAGTTGGCAGGAATTGCTAGAAAGGACGGCATGATGGCACTTGAGGGCCAGGATGTTCCAGATAAGTTTTTCTCAAAGGGCTTGCAGATGCTAGTAGATGGAGCAGACGAGGCAAAGCTTACAACCCAATTAAATCAAGAAATTAAAGCTATGAAAGCCCGTCATGAATCTAATCAAAATGTTGTGAAGGCATGGATAGACATTGCCCCGGCCATGGGTATGATCGGAACACTTGTTGGGCTAGTTTTGATGTTGGGAAATATGGCGGATCCAAAGGCTATCGGGCCAGCTATGGCAGTTGCTCTTTTGACAACCCTTTATGGAGCGTTCATAGCAAATGTTCTATTTTTGCCTATGATAACATCTCTAGAGGGATACACTGCATATGAGGTCACTTACAGGGAGATGGTAGTTATGGGACTGAGAAACATAGCAAGAGGAGAATCTCCAAGAAACATACAAGACCAGATGGTGGCTAACTTACCCCCAGCCGTACAACAAAAACTTGAAGCCGCCGCATAATAGCAGTTTTGAGAGTATAGAATAGTGGCGGAAGAAGTAGAAGCAGAGATAGAAGAAGAAGAGGAAGAATGTCCCAAGTGTCCTCCTGTTGGAGCTCCGGCATGGATGGCGACATTTGCAGATATGGCTACACTCCTTATGGCTTTTTTCGTGTTAATACTTTCTTTTGCAGAATTTAACGTGCCCAAATTCAAACAAATATCAGGTTCACTAAAGAACGCATTCGGAGTTCAGCGATTAGTCCCTGTTGTCGAACAACCTAAAGGTACAACAGTATTATCGCTAAATTTTAGTCCTTCACCTAGCCCTTCGGTGACAAAGCAGATGACACAGCAAACGACCAATCTAGAGAAGAAGGAACTTGAAGTCAAAACTGAAGAAGATGAAGGAGGAGAGCAAGACAAAAGCGCTAAGGAACTGGTAGAAGCGCTTCAAGACGCTGTTGATAAGGGTGAAATAAAGGTTGAAGCAATCGGTGAAGCTGTAAAAGTAGAAATTGGTGACGAAGAAACATTGGCAAAGGATCTGCCAAAGTTAATAGAGGAAACGTTACAAGCTATTGAAGAGGCAAAAAACAAAACAGGAAATACTGATCAAGAAGTACTTTTCGGTGGTATTGAAGAGAAGCTAAAGGAGTTAGCCTCTCTTGCTCAAACAGAGGCTGACGGCGAAACAAAAGGCTCATCAAATGATACTGGTGCAGGTGTAGATGATAATGAAAAATCTGCACAAGAGGCTTCTGCAAACCAAGCTGCTAATGAACTCGAGGTAGCCTTGAAAAGTGAAATCGACAAGGGTTTAGTTAGTGTAGAACGAAAAGATGGGAAAGTATTTGTGACTGTTGGGTCCGGAGGAGCTTTTGCTTCGGGGTCTGCAGAATTGACATCTCAAGCGAGGCAGATAATGGCTAAAATTGCTGATAAGGGGGTAGGGGAAACGGGGATTGTTACTGTTTCCGGTCATACAGATAATGTTCCTTTAATGTTTGGTGGAAGTTTTAGAGATAATTGGGATCTCGCTGCAGCGAGAGCATCAAGTGTTGTACAGGAACTTGAAAAAGCCGGTAATATTAGCACTGATAGAATGAAGGCTGTAAGTTTTGGCGAGTCAAAGCCAATAGACTCAAACGAAACTGCCGCTGGAAGAGAAAAAAATAGACGAATTGAAATAGAAATAAATTTTTAATTGCATATTTTCAGGGGTCTCAACTTAACCAGAAAGATTAGAACTCCCCTAATTTATCTAAATACCAAAAACATTTTCTAAGAGAAAATCTGCCTGGAAAAAAAAGAGTATTGATACCACAAAAACAAACGTTCAAATTTACGTTATCATATTTTGATATGGATCCTAAAGAAATGCTATCTAATTTCAAAAGTTTAAACTGGGATGCTTTTCCAAATGGATTCCCAGACTTTATAAAATTGAAGAGATTTGGCCGCACATGCTCAGTAATGCTATAACAATTGGATTTAATGATGCTTTGCAGTCCTTTTCGAATAAGAGGTTTAAACCAGGAAATGTTGATTTATGGAAAGAAAGTAGCAAGGAGATTTTTCTGACCTAATTAAAGAAGAAAATGATCAAAACTTATTAAAGTCCATTCCCGAAAACGTTAAAGCGCTTATAAATCGACAGATATTGAGTACGTGGCATCTAACTGTATCGGTGAAGTTGGTAATCCAGCGGTCTATGAAATGAATATAAAGGTTAATTATTCAAAAAGTTATAAATTAAGATACAATGTACATGATCATGATGATATTTATCATTGATGGTTCATCGTAAATCAATTAAATCATTTAGATTAAGAGCATCCAATTATATGCGAAATAGGATCTGGTTACGGTGGCTTGGCTGCAAAGATTAAAAACAATTTTGAAAAATCTAAAATAATTATTTTAGATCTCCCTGAAATTAATGCCTTTTAGAGCTACTTCCTTTTAAATACTTTTCCCCATCTAAAGGTTTTTGGCTACAATGATTTTCTTAAATACGACCCAGAAATTCTTGTTGAAGACTTTGATTTTCTCATCATGCCAGGATGGACTGCAGATGATCTCTTGAAAAATAGACAGGTAAATGTATTTATGGATATAAGATCTGTGATGGAAATGAGTAGGCCTGTAATATCGGATTATTTTGGTTTTGTACAGTCTAACTTAAGAGAGAATGGACTTTTTGCTTGTATCAATAGATATACAAAATCAGTTATTACTCATTCAAATAAAAGCGAGATTAACCGAATTGCAGAGTATCCTTTTGACAAATATTGGACGCCGCTTTATTCCTTCCCGTCAGAGCCTCAGCCACATACACACCCACTTCTTGCAAAAAGAGAAAGAGTGAAACCTAAGTATCTATTTGAGGAACTACTAAGACCGTAAGAGTAAATTTTTATCAAAAAGGGTAATGGATACTCTAAAGCTAGCTATGTATACTGTGTTATAGCTTTAGGTACGTTACCAGATTTTTTCTTTTTTCGAGGGTTGGGAACTTCTTTTTTGTATGGTTTTACGAGAGCGTTAACAAAATTCACCTTTTCATCAATATTGCGGCACATCTCTTGAGCTTCTAAATCTGATCTTGCCGCCAATATAGCCCATACCTGCCTGTCTTGAAACATTCCATAACTTCTTCTTAGCGTAACTTGGCCTTTCCTAAAGTATAGACCTACTAGCACGGCTGCTAAAATGAAAAGAAATATATTTACGCTGAATGTAATTAGGTAGACACAGAGTATCGCCAGCAGTGGTTCCCACATTTTCTGTTGTAATAACCAAACTGGAGGTAAAATAACTGCCACTTGACTATGCGAAGTGTCGTATACATCCACAACACGTTTTACGTCTCTTAGTGCTTCAAATATCCGATATTCATCTTTTTGACCCATTTCTCTTTTTTGAAATAATTCCATGATCATTTGGGACTCTTCGGGACGGGTGAACTCAAAAATACCACCCAAAGGACCTCTGGTAAATATCTCAAAAAACTTGCCATTTCTCCAGATCGTAAGAAGCCACATGTCACCTTCTTCTCCACTAGAAAGAAGGTCTACCATATTATCAATAGTATCGTGGTAACTGACGCCGTCTATTGCTACGACTATATCGTTCTCTTTTAGTCTTAAAGCTCTTGTTCGGGATGAATTGCCGTGTTCCTTGAGCTTAAGGAAAGTTTGTAATTGACTATCTTCAGAGTTACTTTCTCTCATTTCATTAAAATTTTCACCCGACATCATCTCTAAATCTTGAGAGTTATCAGTGTTACTTGGGGATTCTTTATTTTCTAAATCTTGCATCGCCGGTTACCTCTAAAGTTTATGGAAACTTTATTAACCCATCCGAACTCTTTATTTTGCTGAATATTTCTTCATTCTTCTTGTATAGAGATCTAATTTCTTTTGTTAATTGAATTTGTGATCTTGATATCTCTTTCATCATCATGTTATCTGAGCCGGAAGAATGCATGTCTTCTAACGAGGCCAGCAGTTGTTTTTGATATTCTTCTATACCTTTACCCAGTTCACTTAGTCTCTTTTCAAATGATTGCGCAATTTTCTCAGCAAATATATTAACAGCCTGCTCAGTGTTTTTGGTCATAACTTCCTGTAGACCTTTGTTTTGCTCCAGAACTCTACTTGCAAGAGCATTCGTTGCAACGGCAATTTCTTTCCTTAAAGAAGATAGCTCTTCAACTAATTTTGCGTTCTGTTTTTCTAAAGCTACCTGGCTTTCCATAGCCACTGATAGAGCTTTTACATTGTCTTTAAGATCATCCACATTCTCTGCAAAAATCACTAGAGCTTCTCTGTTAGTGGTTGTCATTACCCCAAGGTCTGACATTGAGCGAAAATATAGAACTGATGAAAATATCATCGCCACTATTGCTGCGATCATAGAGCTCCCAAAAATTATAGTCGTATAACGATGTATTTGCTTCACTTGTGTCTCCAATTTTTTATGCTCTCTTTTAACTTTGTTATACTCAGAGGTTACGTCAGTCGCTGCGTCTGCAGCATCTAATGCAATTTTTATACTTTCTTCTATTGTACTTAGATCTGAACTCATTAAAGTGACCTCCTACGAGATTCGATTTTCTTTTCTAGGTTTCTCTTAAGATAATAAGCACATTTCATGCCAGTTGTTGCCATAACTTCCTGGTAAGGAATTTTTGATGACTTAAAACCAAATTTCCTGCATCCCCATCGTCTTTTTGGATCGTGAGTAATATACAAATAGATACATTGATTACATGTAATCATAGCTTTTTATTCTTCTTTTCTGCGATAGAATCAAAAAGCCTGGCAATAGAATATCTGAAGAGGGCGAGGCATAATAGAAAACAAACAAACCATATAGATATAGCTCTTAAAATATTTCCAGCATAAAAAGCTTCGAGACCGTTCAATAGAGAAAGAAAAGCTACTCCCGCAAAGCATGCTGAGCTTATGTAGTCTCCAAGAGATTCATGGCTTCGTCTGGGCATTTTATTTCTCCTTCAAAATAGTTCCGTTTTCATTGAACCTTAAATCTTCTGGAACTTCAATATCTGGGGCATCTATATCTTCCCCTCTATCTAATTTATATACATATGCTAGTGCTATAGCCACAGCATTGTAAAGCTTTTCAGATATTTCTTCTCCAATTTCACCAGTGAAAAATAGTGCTCTTGCAAGAAGAGGGCTTCTAAAGCTTGTTATATTTTTTTCAACTCCTATCTCCATGATCCTTTTCGCAATCAGTCCTTTACCCATGGCTATAATTTTTGGAGCTCCTACTTGTCCAACTTCGTATTTAAGTGCTATTGCAAAATGAGTTGGATTTGTAATAATTGCTGTTGCATTGCCCATATTTTCAAGTGCTTCATGTTGCTTAGCAGATTTTGTAGCGCTCTCCATTTGAAGGCGTCTTATTTTCGCTCTTACTTCGGGTGATCCTTCTGTTTGTTTATATTCGTCCTTTACTTCTTGCTTAGTCATCCTAAGAGATTTGATGTGCTCGTACCTTTGATAGAAGTAGTCCAATGCAGCTATTATCATAAGGCTAACCAATAAAGCTCCGATCAAAAGAGGGAATGAAGACTTGGTTACTTCTAATCCGGACTTTAACGTTCCATCAGTTATTCGCAATATCTGTGGAAGCAGATAGTAAATTACCCCTATAGCGCTTGCAAATAATAAACCAACTTTCAATAAAGCTTTACCGAGTTCAACTAAGCTCTTTATAGAAAACATTCTTTTAAACCCACTAAGAGGGTTTATTCTATTTGCTTTAAAAGCGAATGCTTTTGGAGCAAAATTTATTCCACCAACCGCAAATTGTGTTGCCAAAACAATGATCAACATCGGAATACCAATAAAAAGTGTGATTTTTAGTATGAAAAATAAAGCCTCTAACGATTTTGTTGAAGGTAAATCTTCAAGTTTATCATTTCCTGAAAATACAAAAAGATCCCCCCACTCAAATAAGAGCGCTTTGAAGCTAAAGGAAAACGAATACATAAGTACTAATGCACCAAAAATCCCAGTAAATACGAACATTTCTTTGGAACTCAGAACTTTACCGTCTTCTTTATGCTTATCAATTTTACGTTGGGAAGGTTCTTCGGTTTTCTCCTGCCCATCTTGGTTTTCTTCAGCCATTTTTTAGACTTTCCATTGTTGTCATCAAATGATCCAGAGAAGAGTCAATCAAGTCCGAAAAAGCAAACCCTAAGTTACCGATCGAAAGATATAAAACAATAAAAGTACCAAGCATTGTGATTGGAAAACCAAATGAAAACAAATTAAGTTGTGGAGCTGATCGCGTGATAATTCCAATTGCTACATTTATTAACAGCACAACTAATACCACAGGTAACATGATTATTGATGCATTTAAGAACATAGAACCGGAAGCTGCCATTCCCCCGTCAATTAAAGCTGATGGTACAGGAAGTGTACCTATTGGTATTAGATTATAGCTCTCTATCATAATTCTAAGTGCTATGAGATGACCGTCAACTGTCAAGAAAATCATTATTAGGAATAGGTATAAAATTTGGCTTACTACTGGGGTTTGCACTCCTGAAACTGGATCCACTTGGGCAGCATAACTTAAACCGGCACTAGTTGCTATTTTTTCTCCAGCTAAAGAGGCTGCTGAAAACATTATAGAAAGTATTAGACCAGCTGTTACTCCAATCGCAATCTCTTTAAAAATAACAGCAAGTCCATATGCAGAGGTTAGTATTTTAGTATCAAGCTCTAGTGGGTGAACTGAAAAAACTATTATTGAGATTACAAAGGCTATAATAATTCTTACCCTGAGCATAATAAAACGAGCACTAAAAAAAGGAGAGGCAATAATAAAAGCGCTAAGTCTGATGCTGGTTAAGAAAAATGCCAATAATATTTCTATTATATTCTGAAGTCCTAAGCCTGGAATAATGTCATTAATTGATTGTTCCATTTACTATGCTTGACCAATTGAAGCTATTTGATCGAAGATGAATGCAAAATAATCGGCTAATCCAGTCAACATAAAGTTAGCGATTAGTGCTAATGTCAAAAGAACGAGCACCAACTTTGGAACAAAGCTCAAGGTCATTTCATTGATAGAAGTTGCTGCTTGAATTATACCAATTAAAAGACCGATCCCTAAAGCTACTATCAGTACTGGCCCAGCAGATATTATAATTTGCCAAAATGCATCCTCTAAATAATTGACGTTAGTATCGAATTCCATGTGAGAGCTCCTCAATTAGTTTGATACATAAGTTGCTACAAGCGATCCTACCGTCATTGCCCAACCATCAACCAAAACAAATAATAGAAGCTTAAATGGTAAAGCAACTAACATTGGACTAAGCATCATCATTCCTAAAGACATTAATATTGAAGCAATCACCATGTCTATAACTAGAAAAGGAAGAAAAAGAAGAAAGCCTATTTGAAAAGCAGTCTTAAGCTCGGATGTAATAAAAGCTGGTAGTATTACCGTTAATGGTATATCCCTAAAGTCTTTGTATCCTTCATCACCAATTAAATCGGCAAACATAGATAAATCATTTTCTCTAGTATTTTTTACCAAAAACTCTTTCAAAGTATTTGAACCTGTTGATAATGCAGACTTAGCAGCCAATTCTCCCTCGAGGTAAGGGTCGAGCGCAGTTTTATTTATTTCCGTTAGGGTAGGGGTCATTATAAAAAAGGTTAGGAAAAGCGCTATAGCAATTAAAACCTGGTTTGGCGGCGTTTGTTGAGTTCCCATTGCTTGTCTCAGGATGGAGAGGACGATTATAATTCTTGTGAAGGAAGTGGCGCCAAGCACTATCGATGGCAATAAAGTTAGTCCTGTCATTAAAGCCAGTATCTGAAGTGATAATGAGTAGGTTGTTTCATTCTCACCATTGCTTTCAATTTTCAAAGCAGGAAGCCCATCGGCAAAACTTGATAAGCTATCCTGCGCAAAGACTGTATCAGTCGAAAGAGACATAATTATAGTCGATAATATTATCAATATATTTTTTATTTGCATCATTTTTTGAATCCAAGTTTTGGGTTCATCTTCCGCGCATTCGTAATTGCATCTGACAATATATTGGAGTTACCCTTAGACTGTTCTTTGTTGCGTGGTGTATCATTTGAGCTACCTTTAAGTTTTTGTAGTTCTGCAGTTCTGTTACTGATTGATAGTCTCTTTCCTTCATGAGGTATAACTGTGGGAGAAGATCCTTTAGAAGAGAAATAAAGGTATTCTTTGTCATCAACTCTAATTAGTCTAATTCGCTCAGAGTTACTTAGTCCAAATTCATCAATAAACCTAATTCTCTTCTTTTTATTCAAATGACTTTGAAAGCTAAATTTATTTTTTTTCAGCAACTGTTGTAAAACGATGAGACCTCCTAAAAAGAGTAAAACAACAATTATCTGAGTTAAGCTTATATCTTGCACTTGCATACTTGCCTCCTTCTTTAGTAGAAGGCAAATACCATGCCAAAAAATTATTTTGTTATTGTGTTGTTTTTATAGGAAAAAGGAGACTTTTCACATTACAAAGTCAAAAAGTTGACTAAATTATTTGACACTCTCAATTCTTTTTTGAGGATCAACTATTTCAACAAACCTTATTCCAAATCTTTCCCCAACCATTACCACTTCGCCCTTAGCAATCATTGTACCGTTAATTAATATATCTAGCGGGTCTCCTGCAAGTCTGTCCAACTCTATAACCGACCCTTCATTTAATCTGAGTAATTCTTTGATTTTTAACTCAGCACTTCCAACTTCTACTGTTAGTTTTACATCAATGTTTTCCAATACCCTAAGATTGCTTGCGGAAGCTGAACTTTGTTCTTGCTCCTCCGTGTTGTTTGGTTGCTCCTCAACTTGTTCCTCTATATTCTCTTCTTCACCCATTCTCTCGGCCTCATTTATTATTTACTTAATCTCTTCTTTAAATTTACTGCAGCTTGTCCAGAGAGTTCCCCAAGCTCGCTTAGAAACACTAATTGATCCTCAATTAAAACTTCAATTCCCTCACCAACGTATATAGGAAAAGTATCACCTGTCCTAGTCTGAAGTAGTTTGTTCATTGGAACAGTTGGCTCACTTAATCGGCAACTGACATTTAATGGGATCTCCATTACCATTCTTTCTAACTTTTCTTTCCATGTATAATCATCGTCAATAATTTCACTTTGTACTCTTGATCTAAGCTGTGAGGCTATAGGCTTAAGCGTCTGAAGTGGGTAGATGATATCAAATGTTGCTGCATCAACGCCAGGTAATTGTACTACAAAAGAACATATGATTACCATTTCTGCATTATCAACAAAAGAAGCAAATTGCGGATTGACTTCTCTGCTTTGCTCAGTAAGGGTTATGGGCATTAAATCGTACCATGCTTTTTCAAGCATTCTGTTAAGACCTCCCGATACAATCTCTATTAATCGCTCTTCGGTGCTTGTAAACTCAGTTCTTTTCTCTTTTATAGCTTCTATCTGGCCACCATAATATGAATTTGTAAGTATCGATACAAAGTTTGGATCCATAACTAGTAGCATGTTTCCTCTAAGTTCTTCTAATCTATTAGAGGTTAAACTCATAAAGCTTTCGATACCAGAAGAGTATTCATCAAATGTTTTTACTTCTGGGGGGAAAGAGGATATTCGTGGAAGTATTCTAAGCATCGGAAGAAAAACACTTCTAGCTTGTCTAGCAAATCGTTCATTAACAAGCCTAAGAGCATAATAATCTCCTAACAAAGATAACTCATCTGACCCAAACTTGTATGGCCTTACGTTAGCAGCTTCTGATACATCAGAGGATAATGGACTCCCATTCTCGTCAGATTGCAAACCTTCAATTAATGCATCAACTTCTTCGCTAGATAATTTCCTTGATGACACCACTTAAGTCCTCGTTTCCATCTTATTGAAGCATAAAGGAAGTAAAGTGAACATTTTCAATCCCCCCAAATCCTTCTAATGCCTCTAATTTAGTGTTTAATTCTGCTGCGATAGCTTTTGCAAGTGCATCTCTTCCGGATTTGCCTTCAATATCCTGCTCAGAAAATTCGCTCATTACAGCTAAAATGCTAGATCTTAATGATAATTGATGATCTTCAACATTTGTTATTACATTTTCGTCATATTGTGTTGAAACTCCAATTCCAGCTTGTAAAAATTTTCTAGAGCCTCTTAAGTTTGTTGTGAAGTTGCCCGGGAACTCGTAGTAAGTCGTTATAAACTTCTGTACTTCTGGAGCTTCTTTTTTTTCAGGCCCAGAATTCGCGGCTTCTTCTGCAGCTTTAGCCTCTTCAGCTTCCTTCATCTTTCTTTCAATTATTTCTTCTATTTCTACGGACGGGTCAGCGGGCTTACCACCGAATAAAAAATATCCAGTTCCTATTCCTACACCAATTAAACCGATAACTCCAAGAGCCATCATTATGATTTTCATTAACCCGCCTTTTTTAGGCTCATCTTCTTGTTCTTCTTCTGCCATTTTGCCTGTCCTTTTTTCTATGCTATGAGGTTGAGACCCTCATTTGTACCCTTAATTTTATTTATATTTTCTATTGGCTTTGAATTTTCGTCGATGTTAGCCTTTTTTGTGGTTGAAGCAAGCTTTTGAGCATGCTCTCTTCCTTTTTGATTGCCCCCAAATTGATGCGCTTGTGTTTGAAGTGATGCTAACTTCAGTCCAGAAACTTCCATCATTTGTGATAATTTTGATCCTGCATCTGCAAGCAGGGCAGCAGCGTTAGCACTTTCAGCTGTGATACTAATCTTTGCGATAGTATCTTGCATGTTTATAGTTACATTCAATCTACCTAGACTTTTGGGGGTCAGTGATAATTCAATCTTCTCAACTCCATCCACTATAGACTTTTCTATTTTTTCTATCAAATTAGTTCCCCAGCTTTTTGACAACATATTTAAATTTTGGAGTAATTTATCACTATTCTCTTGGTTGAATAGGGAAGGTTTTTGCATGTTAGATTGAACAAAATTAGAAACTGTGTCTAATTTGGTTGTTAAAGTTAAAGGCTGTTTAAGTAAATTACTTTCTAAATTTAAATCCTTTGAAAGCCCAATATTTGCTGAAGTTTGAGATAGCTTATCCATTTTTAATTGAGAAACCTTTTCCCCCAAATCTTTTGATATGTCTGATTTTTTTTCTGAGTTCTGAGAAATATTTAAGGCTAAACTTTTAGATGAAAGTTTTTTAGGTTCAGCTTGGGTAGCATTCTTTTTCAAATCTAAATTTAATTTCTCTAATTCAGTTCCATTTGAATTTGTTTCGAATAAACTTTTATTTCCTTCTTTGTGTAGGGGTTGTTTATTTTTCGTATCATTCTTTGTTATATAATCTGCCTTGATTTTTTTCTCAATAAAGGTTTTTACCTGTTCGTTTAGCTTTGTTCTCACTTGATCTAAAATTGTTTCGAGCTTTTGTTTTATATCTTTACCATCCTGACTCAAAGTAATTAAACTTTCCAGTTCCTCTAGAAATTTCATTATGTGGACAAAACTTCCGTTTACAGAATTATTAAGTTGTTCTGATTCAACACCATCCAAGCCCGTTTTGCCTAATTTTATTTTTTCAAATAGCTCTTTTAATCGATTTTTAATATCCGCAATCATATCCTCTGATAAGTTTAAATCGGGATTCTTTAAAGTTTTAACAATTTCTGCTATATCCAAATCAGGGTAGTTAATTTCTTCTACCTTTATATTGGTGTCATTTATTTCAGCCTTGTCTGCCATATCTATGACACCGAATAAATTAGTAAAAACACCCTCTCTGTCTGGTTGATCTGTGCCAGCATTCCCCGTTTCTAGGAGGTCAAATTTAATACTGCTATTATTTTTTACTATTTCCGTCATGTAAGCCTTTTCCTCTGAAAAACTTTGCAAAATAGGTGCCAATAGTAAGTAATCGCTTAAAGTTTATTTATTTTTGGGATTATGAGTTCTTTTTTAGTCTCAAGCAAAGAAGCTTCTTTTTTTCTTTTTTCATCAGCTTTTGTCTTAGCTCTTTTCATATTTTGATGCTCAACAGCAATTTTTTTTCGTAATTCCGTTAGCTCCTTCTGTATAAACTTTTGCTTTGTTTCTGTCTGGTTAAGTTCTTCAATCAATTTTTGTGAGTACCAATTTTGAGATTTAAGAAAATATCCAGACCGAAGAGCAGAGTTGTCCATTTTTCTTTGGTTCTGCAAATCCTTAATTTGTTCAATAAGGCTAGCATTTTTTTCAGACTCGGATGACAATTGCTCGGATATTTTATTTTGCCTATTAAGAGTAATTTTTTTCTTGAGCGAGAGACGATCAAAGATGTTTTTATTTAAGCTCATCAAGTCTAACCCTTAAGTAATTTTAGCAGACCAGCCTTGCTTTCTTCAAAGTTCGATGCTGTTCCTTCTAGTTGGCGAATATGGGCAATCAGATTTGGCCAAAGAGCAACAGCTATATCAAGGTCTGGATCCTTTCCTTGAGTGTATCCACCCATTAAGATTAGGTCTCTATTTTCTAAGTAGAGCGTGATAAATTTCCTAAAAGCACGTGCATACTCACTATGAGTTTCGTCAATAATTTCATTCATCACGCGACTTACTGAACTTTGTACATCAATGGCAGGATAGATACCCAACTGGGCCTGCTGTCTTGATAGAACAATATGTCCATCAAGTATCGCTCTGGCAGTATCGACTACTGGATCATTCTCATCATCGCCATCTGCTAATACAGTGTAAAATGCTGTTATTGATCCTTGCTGATCAATGCCGGGGCCAGATCTCTCGATCAGTTTTGGTATCAGTGACACTACCGATGGTGGATATCCTTTTGCTGTTGGCTGTTCACCTAGGGCTAGGCCAATTTCCCGTCTTGCATGCGCAACTCTAGTAAGAGAGTCCATAATCAGTAGCACATTCTTTCCTTTAGACCTAAAGTATTCTGCTATTGCTGTTGCTCTGTTGGCTCCTCGAATTCTTAGTAATGGTGATCTATCAGCAGGTACAGCAACTACTACTGTTCTGTTTTTTTCATCCCCTGAAAGTAAATTTTTCACAAAACTGCCTACTTCTCGTCCTCGCTCTCCTATAAGTCCAACAACGACTATTTCGGCCTCTGTGTATCTGCACATCATTCCGAGTAATACGGATTTTCCCACTCCGGATCCAGCGATAATACCTAATCTTTGTCCTTTGCCCACGGTTAATAAGCTGTTTATAGCTCTAACTCCTACATCCAGTGGTTTGCTAACCGCGTTTCTAGACATAGGGTTCAAGAATTTTCCATTTAACGGCCAAGTTTCTGGCAGTGAGCCCATTGGTTTACCATCATAAGGGTTCCCCATCGCGTCAATTACTCTCCCTAGTAAAGAGTCCCCAACCTTAACATCGTAACCCTCATCAATTACTGAAACTTTTGCCCCTGATTGAATCTTAGTATCACTTTCAAACATAGACAGGATGTTATTACCTTTTTTAAACCCTATGATCTCTGCTAATGTATCTGTTCCATCCGATGTTTCTACAGAGCAAATAGAACCAAGATTTGCTGGAAAGCCATCACACTCCAAGAAATGCCCGTCATATTTATTAACCCGTCCAGAAGTAGTTACCTTCCCGGACAACGTTATGCTATCGATGGTTTCGGTTAATGAAAGCGAGCTATTTTTGATCATCATCAATCTCTGCCATATTTTTCTTTTTTATTTCCATCAGTTGCTTCTATGTCTTCTGACACAACTTTCTTTTCAATCTTCCCACTATCTATTTCAGAATCACCCATTTGTATCGTGGGTTCATTCTCTTTTTCTGAAGCCGATATCTGTTCTGAAAGAAGGTCACCTATTTCTACTGCTCCCATTTGAAAAATAAAATCTCCACGAAATAACTCAGAGTTCTTTTTTATTTCGACTTTTTTATCACTTAAAGATTTTGATAAGGTTTTTTTGAGCAAGTCAGCGTCTACTGGATTTAAATTTAGTATTAAGTTTGTGGATAACTGTTCAATTTTATCAGCAAATGAAATTATTTTATTTTTAAAAGTCTCGGGATGTTCATCAATTATGGTCCCGGCTCTTTCACTAGCAAGTCTAGTAACTGCTTTTAATATAGATTCAGTTAGAGCGGTCTTGTCAACTGCCTCTTTCTTTTTTATATTGTCTAGAATTGTGTGAAAGCTTTCCAGTGCTTCGCTGTGTTTATTCTCAAAATCTGCAATAGCAGCTTTTTTTCCAATTTCTATACCCGTTTGTTTAGCCTTCTCCATACTATCAGTGTCATTTTGTGCTGAGAGAACAGGGGTCTCTTCGACTGCCGCTTGTTCGGCTAGACTGCCTTCAGCAGAACCTACCTCAGGGCCTTGGTCTTTGAGAGTTTCTGATCCAGTAGTTAATGTTTTATCTAAAGGTTCACTTATCTCTTTTTGCTCAAGTGTTTCTTGTATGCTAGGTTCACCATCAACGGATTCTAAACTTGGCTTATTAGCGGACAAGTCATTACCTGGAGCTTCTGTATTTTCAATCACGATCTCGTTCGCCGCTGTCTCGGCTAAGTCTGTGCTTTCTGAGCCGTCAATGGGCTCCTTAATTTTATTATCTGAAGATGTGGCGATCTGAGTAATAGTGATCGGTTTAAAATCCACCAAATTTCGTTCAGGAATTTTATCTTGCTTTTTATAGCCAAGTTCCCTCGAAACTTTAATCAG